>JBKJIA010000658.1:0-13771 GCA_046598735.1 Polyangiales bacterium | reverse complement strand
ACTTCCTGGTTGGCTCCGCCGTGCAGCGGGCCCCAGAGTGCGCACACGCCGGCTGCGACCGCTGCGAACAGGTTGGCCTTGGACGAGCCGACCAGCCGCACCGTGGACGTGGAGCAGTTCTGCTCGTGATCCGCGTGCAGAATCAAAAGCAGGTTGAGCACCTTTTCGATCTCGGGATCGATCTCGTAGGGCTCTGCCGGCACGCTGAACATCATGTGCATGAAGTTCCCGCAGTACCGCAGGGAGTTCTTCGGGTACACGACCGGCTGGCCTATCGATTTTTTGTACGCGTAGGCCGCGATCGTGCGCGTCTTGCTGATCAGGCGCGCAATCGTGATGTCGATCTGAGCCTTGTTGTTCACGTCGAGCGCATCTGGGTAGTAGCTCGAGAGCGAACAAATCATGGCGCTGAGCACGGCCATGGGATGGGCGGTTGACGGGTAGCCGTCGAAGAAGTGCTTCATGTCCTCGTGGATCATCGAGTGACGCGTGAGCAGCGTGGCGAACGTCTTGTACTCGTCGGGCGTGGGCAAGTGCCCGTAGATCAACAAGTAAGATGTCTCGACGAAGGTGGACTTCTCGGCCAGCTCTTCGATCGGGATGCCTCGGTACCGCAAGATCCCCTTGTCGCCATCGATGAATGTGACCGCGCTCTTCACCGAGGCGGTATTCACGAAAGCTGGGTCGAGGGTCACGAGCCCGGTCTGGTCGCGCAGCTTACCAATATCGATGCCGCGTTCGCCTTCGGTGCCTATTACGACGTCTGTTTCGAAGCTGACGTCTCCGACCTTGATCTCCGCTTTCATGTTTCGGACCTCCCTCGCGCGGAACTTGCGCCCGCCGTGACTTCTCATTGTGCACACGTCCGAGACGGAACGGGCGCGACTTCAGATCTGCCCGGCTCGGCGGCATGGGGCTGTGAACGCCATACCAAAACGCAGCGCACTGGTTTTCTGCGCTAGTGCGTGCAGAAACGTCCGAGCTGGGTAGCGGCATGCTTACACGACATGCTGGCCGGTAGCCAGCTCTAACCCGCTCAAAATACGGGAAGATTTGCCTGAGTACGAGCCCCATGTTCAGGTTTTAGGTTTCGAGTTTGCGACATTACGCGCCCCCGGGCTTAGGACGGCAGCCTGAGCTGACCTTGACGCTGTAAATCAAAGCGCTGCAGCGCTACCGCCACCAAGGCATGGGTGATGGCGCCGGTGTGCAGAAGCCCAAAGACGTCGTTGACCGGCATGGGCACGACCTCGATGTCTTCTCCTTCATCGAGCGCGAGCTCGGCGACGCGTTCGCAGCCCTCGGCCAAGAACATGTGGGTGCGGTTGTTGAGGATCGCGGGATTGGGCTCGATGAAGCCGAGCGAGCGCATGCTCTGGCAGCGGTAGCCGGTTTCTTCGCGCAGCTCGCGCTCGGCGCTGCGGGCGGGTTCTTCGCCGGGGTCGACCATGCCGCCGGGCACCTCGAGCGTGATTTCCCCCGTGCCAAAGCGAAACTGACGGATCAGGATCATGTTGCCTTCCGTATCGAGGGCGACCACGTTGACCCAATCGGGCGAATCGATCACCGAGTAGGTGCCTTCGGCCCCCGTGCGCGGCGAGCGAAAGCGTTCACTGAACACCCGATAGATGCGCGTCTCGGCCAAGAGCTCGCGACCGAGCGACAGCCAGGGCTTGAGCGTCATGACTTGGTGCCGGCAGTTTCGTGCGCAGCTTCGCGCACGATCACGGCGTAGGTCACGGTGGCATGCGCCACGGGCTCGCCCTTACCTTCACTGAACAACCTGACTTCCGAAACACTCAGGCGTTTGCCGAGCTTGAGCAGTACGGCGTCTGCGATCAGATCGACAGGCTCGGGCCGCGACAAGAAGCTGATGTTGAGGTTGCTCGTAACCGAAGGCGCCGCAGCAAAGCCCAAGTTATGCATGATCAAGGTCCAAGCGGCCGTGTCTGCCATCGTCATTTGGATGGGGCCCGCGATGCTCGCGCCCGGTCGCAAGTGTTGCGACTTGATCGGTAGACGCAATCGCGCGCGCGCAGAATCTACGTGCTCAATCAGAATCATCGGCTCGTCGCGCTCGCTCGGGAACGAGCGCTGAATGAAATCTTGAATGTCTCGTGCGGTAGGTTTGGACATGTCGAGCCAAGGGTAGTCAGAAAATCAGGCGCGTCGCAAACGCAGGGACGTGATCTCCGCAGGCACATGGCGAATCGGCGGGCCCCAGTAACAGGTACCGCGACTGACGTACAACCACATGCCTTCGTGTTGCCCTAGGCCGTGGGTCACCGGCTTTTGCACTAAGCCGACCAGCAGATTCCAAGGGAAATACTGGCCGCCGTGGGTGTGCCCCGAGAGCTGTAGCTTGTAGCCGAGCTTGGCCGCTTCAAACGCACTCTTGGGTTGATGCGCGAGCAGGATCCGAAAATCGTGGGGTGCCGCGCCTGCCAGAGCGCCCCTTGGATCAGACGCGTGCCCCGGGTGATTTTTGCCTTCGCGGATGTCGGTGACGCCTGCGACCAGCATGCGCGCGCCCGCGCGTTCGATCATCACGTGACGGTTGTTCAACATGCTCATGCCGAGCTCTTCGAAGTGCTGACACCACGCGTCTACACCCGAGTAGTACTCGTGGTTGCCGGTGACGCACAGCACTCCATCTTTGGCGCGCAAATAGCCGAGGGGCGAGATGTCCGCGCGCAGTTTGTCGACCTTACCATCCACGACATCGCCGGTGACTGCGATGAGATCCGGATGCAGGGAGGTGACGGCTTCTACGATCGGTAAGATGAAGTCCTTGTCGATGGTCTCACCGACGTGCACATCCGAGATTTGCACGATGTGGTAGCCATCGAACGCTTTCGGCAGGCCTGCGATGGGCACGTCCACTTCGAGCACTGCGGGTACACGCCGCGCCCGGCCGATGCCGAAGCCGGACAATGCCGCCGTCACGCCAACCAAGCTGCCGCCGCTGGCTTTCATCAAGAAGCGTCGGCGTTCGGCCGAGCGAGGGAGGATGCCTGTAGCGGGGGCACGCTTGCGCATAACGACGTCGACCAGGCGCAAAAACAGTAAGGTTAGATCGCGCGCTACGAGCAGAGCAAACAAGGTCGAAAACGCGCCCATGTACGTCCAGGCCGCCCAAAGGTATGACAACAGCCACGCGTCGCTCAGGTAGTCGTCGATCAAGAACACGCTGGGCGCAAGCGGCGTGACCAACGCGAACAGTGCATACAACACGTAGCGCCAAAAACCGCGCGTGCGCAGCGGTCCGATCAGGCGAAGCGCCACGTACACGTGCATGAGAAGCCAGAGCGTGCTGACGGTCGCGAAGAAGGTGAACATCTGTTGTTGAGGCGCAGGATAGCGCTAGGTTCGGCTGCGCGCTGGACTAGACCCCGAGGTAGACGGATGTCGCAGTTTCCAAAACAGCTCGAGGTGGTGATCGAAGTACCGCTCGGTGGCTTCATCAAGCGACGTGACGATGGCAGCATCGACTTCATTTCGCCTGCGCCTTGTCCGTTCAATTACGGCAGCGTCCCGGACACGCGCTCGGGCGATGGCGATAGGCTCGATGCGGTGGTGCTCGGCCCGCGCTTGCCTCGCGGCAGCCACGTGACGCAAGCCGTGGTCGCATGCGTAAGGTTTATCGACGCGGGCGACGAAGATCCCAAGTGGATTTGTTCCGCGCACCCGATGACATGGCGCGAACAGGCGCTAATTGCCGCGTTCTTCATGCTTTATGCCCGCGCCAAGACCGTGCTCAATGCGCTGCGCAGAAAGCCTGGAGCCACCCGCTATGGCGGTATCACACGGGTCTAGGGTTACTCAGATCAACGTGAACTTGTCGCACGCGTCCGCGAACGTATCGAGTGCCACTTCGAGCGACTTGCTCAGATCACCGTCACAGATCGAGCTGAACACCGCGTTGCTGCCCGTCTGCTTGACGAAATCGAGCAGGCGGCTTGCGTAGTTGGCGTTGCCGAACGTGGAGCTGCACATCGGTGCTTTGTCGCCTGCGATCACGGCTGCGGCCCAGCGTTCGCGAGCGCCCGTCACCATATCGAAGGTGGTGATGAAATCGGTCACGGGCAGGTCCGTGCCCGGTAGCGGGATCGGCAATCCGCCTGTCATCTGAGGGTCACCGGCGCTGCCGTCGTCTTCATCCGTCAGGATGATCACGGCCAACAACGCATCGGGGCGCAGAAACCCAGCATTGGACTGGTCTGCGACGCGCGTCGTCACGGCCGCCTGCGCTGCCTTGAGCGGTTGTTCTTGGCCCGAGCCATCCACACCGACCGTGGCGATGGTGGTGAAAGTTTCGGACACGTTCGGGTCCGTGCGCTCGAGCCAAGGGTGAGTCATCGAGGCGCTTTTCAGTAGCGCGCCCTCTTCGCCGGTCCCCACGGTAATGCCCAAAAATTTGGTAGGGAAAGAGGTGGTGGTCACGCCCACGCGATAGTCGAGCTTACTTTCGTGGAAGGTGTTGAGGACTTCGATGAACTTGGGAAAGTTCGCAGCGAGGTTCATCTGCTCTTCGGCCATCGAGCCCGAGTTGTCGATGACGAACAGGACGTCCATCTTGTTGCAGCCTACGAAGCTGTTCCCGCCGGCGTTCCGGCCGCCGCTCGCGCCGCCATTGGCACCAGAGTCGTTACCCTGCGCGCCGCTATCGGCTCCTTGCGTGCCGCCATCGGCTCCGCTGGGATCCGTCGCGGTCACGGTAGCGGTATCACGGACATCTTGGCTGCACGCGGCGGCCATGCTCAGGGCAGAGCTCAAGATTGAGTAGGACAGAGCCGAAGTTAGACGGGGTCTCGTCACAGTACACCTCACGTAAGAAAAGTGGCCCGAGTGTCGCTGATCCTGCGCCTGCGGTCACTTTCAAAACGAATTGCACGGATTTGGCGCGAAGAATTTCACCACGGCCGTAGTTTTCCGTGTGATTCCCGGCAACACCGCTGCAGATACCGTTAGGTCGCGTACGCTCAGCCGTTCGACGCGCGCGCAAGCGCATGCCAAGCGCTCCCCTGATCATTGGCAACTTCTACGCGCGGCAGCTGGCTTGCGTCGACCACGCCACGGCGCAAACGCTGCGCCATACGCGTGAGCGCGCCCTGCATGGCCTCGCGAACCTCACGATCGCACTCGTCCACGTAGCTTCCATCTTCGGCGGCCTGTCCGCCCCTACGCGCGAAATGAATCGGCGCCAGCACCTCGATGCGAATGCGAGCGGGCAGGGGAATGAACGGCATCACCATGCCCGAGGTCAACCCCCAAGGAAAGCTGAGTATGGTGGGGAACACCTTGAGACGCGCAGCTTTGTTGAGGCCCAGCGCGCGCGCCATCCAGCGTCCGTCGTCGAGCACCACGAACACGTCGTGCGCACCGAATGCGACAACCGGTACGATCGGCACGCCGTGTTGCAACGCCAGCCGGATGTAGCCCTTACGGTTGGCAAACACGATGTGATCGCGCAGACGCGACGGGCGAAATGCCTCTTCGTCGCCACCCGGGTAAACGAGCACGTTGCGGCCGGACTCGAACACGCGCGCCGCGTTGGCCGGTGAAGCGCGCACAGCGCCGATAGGCACGAGCAGGCGTGCGACCGGCGGAATCCGAATCACCGTCTCGTGGGCAAGACCGTAAGGCATGGCGTTCAGCCCGTGCTTGCGGAATAAGGCGCCGCCAAACAGGAATATTTCCGGCGACCAAGCACCACCATTGTGATTGCCCACGAACAGCATGGGGCCGCGCGGCAGCTGCTCGAGGCCTGCGACTTCGCTGCGAAAGTAATGCTGCATTGGGTAGGCGACCATGCGCAGCACGCGTTCCATGGCTTCAGGGTCGCGATTTTCCAGCGAATCGTAGTCGTAGCTTACCTTCTCGAAAGGTTTGCCGTCGTTGGCCGCGACTTCCATGAACTGCCGGAACAGCGTGAGTGCCTTGCGCGCTTCGTTGGTAAAGACGAGACCGCTCTTGAGCACACGTTCGGCAAAACTCTGCTGCGGGGCGTTCATGATCCTCTGCCGCAATTGTCGAGGCTGCGCCGCTCGGAACGCCATCGCTTCTGCGCGAAAGACAGCACTTCGGTCGCAGTAGCTGGGTGTTGTCGTCGACAGCGCACAAAGGCGCGCACGTGTTTTGCGATGCGGATCTTACTATCGCCAGGGTAGCCGCACGCGCGACCTGAGTATGCGCCGTGTTCAGTCGCGCAGGTAGTGGCAGGTGTAACCGTTCGGATTGCGCACCAAATAGTCCTGGTGATAGCTCTCCGCCGGCGTAAAGGTGCCAGCGTCGACGATTTCGGTCACGATAGGTCCCTTCCATTTGCCGGCCTTGGCCACTCGCGCTTTGGCCTCTTCGGCGACCTTACGTTGTGTGGCGTTGGCTACGAAAATGGCGGAACGATACTGCGTGCCAGTGTCGTTGCCCTGACGGTTCCTGGTCGTAGGGTCGTGCATGCGGAAGTACCACTTCTCGAGCAGCTCTGCGTAGGACAGCTTGGCAGGGTCGAACGTAACGCGTACCGATTCGGCGTGACCGGTGTCGCCACCTTTCACATCCTCGTAGGATGGGCTCTTCGTAGTGCCGCCCGCATAACCTACCTCGGTGTCGATCACGCCGGGGATTTTGCGCAGCAGATCTTCCATGCCCCAAAAGCACCCGCCCGCGAGCACGGCCGTTTCGACGTTGCCCTTGCCTGCCGACGCTTTACCGAATAGCGGCAAATACTCCGCATAGCCTTCTGCTTCTAGCTTGGCCACGGGCACGAACCGTAAGGATGCCGAGTTGATGCAATAGCGTTGGTGCGTGGGCCGCGGGCCGTCATCGAACACGTGGCCAAGGTGCGCATTGCCCGCTTTGGAACGAACTTCCACGCGCGTCATGCCATGGGCGCTATCTGTTTTCGAGATGACTCGACCTGGCTCGACAGGCTGCGTAAAGCTTGGCCAACCGGTGCCTGATTCGAACTTATCCGTGGAGCTGAAGAGCGGCTCGCCCGTGGTCGCGTCGACGTACAGACCGGCGTCGTGATTGTCGTGATAGGCGTTGCGAAAGGGCGGCTCCGTACCCTCATGCTGCGTGACATCGTAAGCCAGCGACGACAGCTTCTTCTTCAGCTCGGCATCCGCGGGTTTCATATACGTGCGCTTGGACATGATGTTCGTCCTCTCTGGCTGCGCATCGGCTCGTCGCATGGCCAAGGGAGAGCGCATCACGAGCAGCGCGAGCACGAGCACGCCCAGCCCCACGAGCCACAAACCGCCGCGTCCGCTGAACAGCGCGCGAATGGTCGATTCGATAGTGTTCACTCGGTAACCCTCCCACGACACACGTTCCGGACAAGCCCGGCAGCGTCAGAGAGCAGTTCGTCGCCCGCGGCCGAAACGTTACATAACGCGCGCTTTGCTGCGGAAATACGGCGGGTTTGGTGTGCGGTTACGGTGTCGGCAGCGGTTTGACGAACGGGTCGGGCAAGACTTGTGGGGGTCGCTGCCTGGGACCTGCTGCCAGCGGCGCAGTCGCTTGGGGACGCAGGGCAATGCCCGTCGCAATCATAGCCGAACCAGCCACTAAGATCGGCAGCCCCACCGCCAGGTCCGCATCGTCCGGATCACCGGAACAGCCCGACGCATCGCGATCCCCGCTGTCGATGGTGCAGCCAGTGGCTACGAGTGCCCCTGAGACGGCAACCAGCGTGCCCACGCCGATCAGGGTGCGCGATCCACGCGCGCTCAGGCGGCCATCATGGGCGCAGCCTCCCGCGGCGAGAGTAAGGACGAGCAGACAACCGAGTACGCGGCAAGACTTCATACAGGTGCCTAGCCAGAGCCGCGAGCAGCCCGTGTGTGACGCGGCAGGCCGGCGTTAAAGTGCCCCTGACGATGCGAAACGACACGGGACTTCTAGGCATAAGCTCGGGGGGTGGGCGCTGTGACGCGCGAGAGTGTAGCTTTGGGCCAGATCAATGACCGAGCCCGACCGCAAGCCTCGCCCTTTCTCGATGATTCGCACCTTCGCGCTCGCGGATGTGCTCACGCTTGGCAACGGTGGTTGCGGCGCGGGCGCGATTTTGGCGCTGATGCAGTACATCGCGACCCAAGACTCAGATTGGCTTTGGTGGGCGATGGCGCTGTCGCCGCTCGCGCTGATTCTCGATTTCGCCGACGGCCGCGTGGCGCGTTGGCGACGTCGTTCGTCGCCGTTGGGTGCCGACCTGGACTCGCTTGCAGACGTGATCTCGTTCGGCATGGCGCCCGCCGCACTCGGCTTTGCACTGGGCTTACGCAGCGGGCTCGACGTGGCGATTTTGCTCTATTTCGTCAACTGCGGCATCAGCCGCTTGGCGCGCTTCAACGTGACCTCTGCGGAGCTCTCCGACGACAGTGGTAAGGTCAGCCATTTCGAAGGCACACCGATTCCCACCAGCGTGTTGCTCGTGGGCGTATTCGCGGTGCTGACTGCACTTGGTAAGGTTGGCGAACATCTTCCCTTCGGAAGTGTGGAGCTCGGGCCCTTGGTCTTGCATCCCATGGCACTCATGTACTTTGCGAGCGGCAGCGCCATGATCAGCACGTTCCGAATTCCAAAACTGTGATCGCGCGCGCTACTAAATTCAGCCGCCTTGGCCCGGGAAGCCGCCCTGTCCGCCCATGTTGAACGGGGGCAAACAGTAGCTCGGACCTTGCATGCCGCCGCCACCCTGACCGGGGAAGCCGCCACCGCCGCCAATGGACGTGCAGGTGTATCCGTCGGCTGTGCGACAGTCGCGGTCGCGCTGGCAGGTCTGCAAACAAACCTGCATGCCAAGCGCGTTCAGGCAGCCGGCTCCGTCCGGGCAATCGCCGTCATCTTGGCAACCTTGGATGGCGCAATAGCCCTTGGGGAAGTCGAGCGTGAAGAAGCCACCGATGCTGACTTCGGTCAGGCACTCCGCAGTCTTACCTTTGCAAACGCTGTCTTTGGCGCACTTGGAACCGATGGGTGAATCGCCACTGCCGCCACCCTGCGTGCTACCGCCGTCGTTGGCCGCGCCGTCGTTGCCGGCACTGCCTCCGTCGCCGGTACTGCCTCCGTCGCCGTCGCTGCTGTTGTCGCCGCTGCGCGCCCCGTCGCCGTCGCCACTGCTGGAACCGGTCACGATGTTGTCGGCGCCCTTGGAGAAATCATCGAGCCCCGAACGGCCACCACAAGCGGCCAAAGCGAACAACAAACAGCACAACAGAAGACGACGATGGGTCAGCATGAGATTCCTCGTGAAGCAGTCAGGCGGGACAAGCCGCCCCCACCTGAGTCGCAGACTAAGCCAAGATTTTGCACGCTTTTTCTTTACGGGGCGGACTTTCCGCAAAGCCGCGCTTTCAGTCGACAAGACACTGCAATTTTCCCTCAGGGCTGCGCGCCAGGACATTGCTCAGGGCCGAAGGTCGCCTACAACGACCGCACTACTCGATGGCCGTACCTGCCCGCGTCCGTTTCGAAACCATGGCGTTTGCGCTGATCGCCAGCACGTTGCTCGTGATCCTGTGGGGAGCCTTCGTGCGCGTCACGGGCTCGGGCGCCGGCTGCGCCGATCACTGGCCGCTATGCAACGGTCAGCTTGTCCCTCGCACGGAGCGGCTCGAAACCCTGATCGAGCTCACCCATCGCGTGACGTCCGCCTTGTGCGGCTTGCTATCGATCGTGGTGCTTTGGCTGGCCTTTCGCTGCTACCCCGCGCGCTCCGCCGTGCGCCGTGCGGCACTGGGCGGCTTTATCTTGATGATCGTCGAGGGCGCGATCGGTGCCTTGCTGGTCAAAAAGGGGTTGGTCGGTAAGGATGCCTCGGAGGCGCGCGCCTTCGTGGTCGCTCTGCACCTGTGCAATACGTTTCTCTTGCTCGGCGCACAGGCGTTGACCTTACGGTTTGCCCGCGATGATCGTCCACTGCAATGGCGCGACCGTCGCGGCACCGCGCTGGCGCTTGGCTTGTTGTGCGCGCTCGTGCTGCTGCTTGGCGCAAGTGGTGCGGTGACAGCCCTAGGCGACACGCTGTTTCCAGCGAAGAGTCTCGCCCATGGCATGCAGCAGGACTTCGCGAGCGATGCCCACTTTCTCGAGCGTCTGCGCGTGATCCACCCGCTGTTGGCGCTCGGCACCGGTGTGCTGCTGGTATATTTTGCGCAGGAGCTGCGCTCGCGCGTGCAGACCGCTGCAGTCACAGGCTGGGCTTGGGCGCTCACCGCCATCTTCGTTATGCAGATCATCGTGGGCAGTCTCAACTTACTGTTGCTCGCCCCCACCGGGATTCAGATTGCGCACTTGTTTTTGGCGGATCTCACCTGGCTGTCGTTGATCTTTCTAGCCGCCTCCGCGCTGCAGGAAGATACGCTGGAGACCCGATGACCGAGTTTTGCTTTGCCGACAATCTCGAAGCGCTCGCGCTCGCTTTCCCTGAACGCACCTTCCTGACGTTTCGTGAGCGAAGGTTTTCTTACGCCCAGTACCGTGATCGTTCGCGCAAGCTCGCGCGCTATTTGCTGTCGCGCGGACTCGGTAAGGTCAGCCCGCGCGCAAGCTTGCGTGGCGATCAATCGGGCCAAGATCACCTGGGTCTCTACCTGTACAACGGCAACGAATATCTCGAAGGCATGATGGGCGCGTACATGGCGCGCGCAGCGTCATTCAACGTCAACTATCGCTACGTCGAAGGCGAGCTTGCCTATCTGTTCAACGACGCTGCGCCCAAGGCGTTGATCTATCACGCGCGTTTTGCACCTATTTTACGGCAAATCCTGGCCAGCGTGCCCAGCCTGACGGTGCTCTTGCAGGTCGCAGACGAAAGCTGCGAGCCCTTGCTCGAGGGGGCCGTCGACTACGAGGCCGCGCTCGCTTCGCAATCCGCTGACAAGCCGAATACTCAGCCCTCGCCTGACGATCTGTACATCGTCTACACGGGCGGCACGACTGGTATGCCCAAGGGGGTGTTGTGGCGTCAACACGACGTATTCATGGGCGCGCAAGGCGGCAGCTACGGCGACGGCAAGCAGCACAAGTCCATCGAAGCCATGGTCGAAGGCGCACGAAGGCTCGGCGAAAAATTGCATGTCTGTCCGGTGCCGCCGTTCATGCACGGGGCCGCGCATTGGATGGCGTTCGTCACCATGACCAATGGCGGCAGCATTCACGTACAAGACACGCCTGAGCGTTTGGTTCCGAGCGAAGTCTGGTCGCTGGCCGAACGCGTGCGTGCCTCCAACGTGTTGATCGTAGGCGACGCGTTTGCGATTCCCTTGCTCGAGGAGCTCGATCGTAAAAAGTATGATCTGTCAGACCTGCGCATGATCAGCTCCGGCGGCGCCATCCTGTCGGGCCACGTGAAAGGTAGGCTGCGTCAGCATGTGCCCGGCGTGTTCATTCGCGACACGCTGGGCTCGAGCGAATCGGGCGCGCAAGCTGTGATCGTAGAGGGACGCAGCGAGTTTCAGCTGATGCCCGACTCAGGCGTCGCCAACCACGAGCTCACGCGCCTGCTCACGCCTGACGAAGACGAAGTCGGTTGGTTGGTGCGCGCAGGTCACATCCCGCTCGGCTACTTGAACGACCCCGACAAGACTGCGCGCACGTTCGTGCAGATCGCAGGTCGACGCTATTCGGTGCCCGGCGATCACGCGCAGCTCACACCCGACGGAATGGTAAGGTTACTCGGCCGCGGCTCGGCCTGCATCAACTCCGGTGGCGAAAAGATCTACCCCGAAGAAGTCGAAGAAGCGTTGAAGTCCCACCCCGACGTCTACGATGTGGTGGTAGTTGGCATTCCCCATTCAAAATGGGGCACGCAGGTCACAGCCGTGGTGCAGCCCCGCGAGGGTAAGGTGCCCACGCTCGAGGCCTTGCACAGCCACTGCGAGCACACGCTCAGCCGCTACAAGCTCCCCAAACAGCTCGTGCTCGTGACCCAGATGGTAAGAAGCCCAGCTGGTAAAGCAGACTACCGCTGGGCCAAAGAGATTGCGCTGTCCGCTACGCCCTGAGCGCGTGTTGCGTGCGCGGGTGGCTTGAGGGATGGCTGCTCAGAGCTTGGCGAGGGCCGCTTCGTAGTTCGGCTCTTGCGCGATTTCAGGAACCTGCTCGCTGTGGATGACCTTGTTGTTCTCATCGAGCACGACCACTGCGCGCGAATGCAGGCCTGCGAGCGGACCAGACATCATCTCGAGGCCGTAATCCTTACCAAACGTCGAACGAAAAGCCGACAAAGCCGTGACCTTGTCGAGGTTCTCCGCCGCACAAAAACGCTTGAGCGCAAAGGGAAGGTCTTCCGCGATGCAAAGGACGGTCACGCCCTTTTTGGCGGCCAGCTCGTTGAACTTGCGCACGCTGGTGGCGCACACCGGCGTGTCGATGCTGGGGAAGATGTTGAGTACCTTCTTGCCAGGAAAATCCTTCAGGCTGACGCGCGTCATGTCTTGCTTGAGCAGATTGAAGTCGGGGGCGCTCGCGCCCACGGCGGGTAGGGTGCCACTGGTCTCGATGGGATTGCCGCGCAGGGTGATGGTCGCCATGGTCTGATCTCCTTGGGCGGTCGCCTGCGCCACGTGCGCGGGCCCCGCAGTCACGGTTGGTGGCGCCAAGTGTAGGTGGCCCGGTCCGCCCGTCCACAGCGCATCGACGCGCCTGCGAAGGCTTGATAAGCCTGGGCCATGGCTCGCCTTACCCGTCGTTTGATTTGCCGCGGCTACGAAATGGACGCGCGCCAACGCGTCTCTCCCACGTCGCTCGCACGTTACATGGAGCACCTGCGTTGGGAGGCGATCTTCGATCCCGCCTTCGGCCTTGGCGCGCTGTTTCAAAGCGGAAGTAAGATGGTGGTGCGCGCGCAAGATTTGTGGATCGGTGTGCCCGCCGGGCACGCCACGGAGCTTACGCTCGAGATCGCCATGGCGCGTGTGGGCAACTCCAGCATTACGTTCAGCGAGCGCGCTACGCGCTTTAGTGATGGCGTAGAAGTCGCGCGCGCCTTTGTCACCGGTGTGGTGCTCGACGCAGCCAACAAGCCTGCGCGCGTGCCCGAGAACATCCGTAGTGCGGTAGAAACCGAGTCCGTTCCGACGCCGCCCAGCTTTGACCAAGCAGTACCGCACGACGCTTACAACCGTCAGATCGGCATTCGTCCGAGCGATCTCGACACGCTGCTGCACGTGAACCAAAGCCGCTATGTCGATTTCGTCGACGACACGCGCACGCTGTTGCATGCCGCCCAATCGAGTGCGCCAGCGCTCGCCCATCCTGCGCGCATCGTGGTCGACTATCGGCGCGAAACCCATATCGGCCACGATTTGCTCGCGCGCGCTTGTGCGCTCGATGACCAAGCGAACACGCTCGCTGTCGATCTATGCGATGCGACGGACGGGGCGCTCGTGGCTCGCGCTAGAATCAGCTGAGCCCTTGAACGGAGAAGCGAATCCGCAAACGTGCCCGAGTCTGGTTGCTGATGTTCGCAAGCCTTGCGGCCTGCGCGGAACCGGGTCAGGCACGCGGCCCCAGTCGCCCCTCGCTGGGTGCGGCCACGGGCCCTGCCGTGTTCATGCCAGCGGTATCCCTGCCCGGCGTCGCACTACCCGATGCTGAGAAGCAGGCCGCACCCATCGCTCAAGTAGGCGTTTCGCCATCGCCCAGCGCGCTTGCGGTATTCCCTGCGCCCTCCACCAGCATTTCGATCGGCCACCCGTCCGAGGGCCGGATCGAAGGTGCAGCCGCCTTACCATTGCAAGGTCCGGGCTTTCGCTTCAACAGC
>JBKJIA010000339.1:0-5486 GCA_046598735.1 Polyangiales bacterium | reverse complement strand
AGTCGTGCATCATCCGCTCGCGGGGCGCGAAGTCATCCGCGCACGTTTCGCTCGCGAGGCGCGCGTGTTGAGCCGCATTCGCAGCGATCACGTGGTCGATGTGATCGACGTCGTGCGTGCGCCCGATGGCCGTACCTGCATCGTGACGGAGCTGCTCGAAGGCGTGGACCTCGAACAACATCTCGCACAATCCAATGGTAAGGTTGCCGTACCTGAAGCGGTGGTGCTCGTGCGCCAATGCCTGCGTGGCCTCGCGGCCGCACATGCCCACGACGTCGTGCATCGGGATCTCAAGCCCTCGAATTTGTTCGTTGCCAAAGACACAACTGGAAACCTGAGTATCAAGATTTTGGACTTCGGCGTGGCCAAGATCGGGGGTGACGCTGAAATGACGAGCACCGGCATGATCATCGGCACGCCCGCGTACATGGCCCCGGAACAAGCCCGCAGCTCGGCGGCCGCGGATTCACGCAGCGATCTGTACGCGATGGGCGCCATCCTCTATCGCATGTTGACCGGCCAAGGACCTTACGGTGGCTCCGACGCCAACGGCACGTTGATTCGCTTGATGGAAGAAGCGCCTCAGCGGCCCAGTCTGATCGAGCGCACGATTCCTGCAGGTCTCGAGGCCGTGATCGAAAAGGCGATGGCCCGCGATCCCGCCGAGCGCTACCAAACGGCAGACGAGCTTGACCGTGCCTTGCGCGCCTTCGACGAGAGCGGCCGCAGCGTGTTGAGCGCGCAAAGCTCGAGCGTCGATCACACTCCGGCCTTCGGCGATGCGCGCAGTCTGAGTCGCCGCGCCAAACTGGTGCGTCCCAGCGCTGTGCTCGTGGCGTTGCTGACTGCGCTGAGTGCGGGCCTGGGCGTGGGTTCAGCGCTCGCGTTGGTGGTCGCGTCGTTGTCCGATTCGAGCGGAATGGGCACGTCGGAGGTCGTCTTGATCTCGATCGCATCCGGCGTGGCGTTCGCTGCGGCCATGATTGCCATTTCGCGCAGTCTTGCGGGTTCTTGGCGCAATGCTGCGATGGTGCAGGCACTCAGCGCACGTTGTTTACGTGCTCTTTCCACGGGTCTGCTCGCGTTCGGAGCGCTTGAGCTTGCTGGTTTGTTAGGGGCCGCATTCCTCTTGGGTCAGCCGTCATCGCACGATCCAAAATGGGCTGCAGCGCGTGTCGTGGGGGGGTTGGCCGTCGGCACTTGGGTTGCCGTGTTTCAGCGCAAGCGCTGAGCACCTTACGGTTCTACAGCTCGCTTGCGTTCGTACGGCGTCCCTCCGTGCGCGCTTCGGAGCGAATGCGCCAGACCGTTGCGGCGCCCACGCCCAGCACCAGTAACGCGATCACGACATACGCAATCGTCGGCAGCGGACGCCCCGCGCCGAGCACGAGATACGCGTAGGGCGAAATGAACGCCACGACCACGGTACTCAGGGAGCGCTGTACCATGCGCGGATCGTTGCGCTTCAAGCCCTGCACTAAGCGCACTTGGCCCCACGCCATCGGTAAGGCCGAACCTGCGTCGAAAAACAAGAATACCCACGGATTGATGCCGTAGTCCTTGAGCGTTTGGCCCACCACCAGCGCACGCGCCACGGAGTAGATCAACAAGCCGGCCATGAACGCGAGACCCGCGCCTCCGATCGGCGGCGCTTTGGGCGGCTGGGTGGAGCTCACAATCTAGAGTGTAGACCTGAGTCAGGCCGCGGTCAGGGCGCCGTCAGGGAAATGGGCGTCAACGGACCTTCGAATGTCTTACCGCCGACCGTCACGTACAGCTGCCCGCCCGATCGCGTGAGCTCCCAACGCGTGTTGCGCTCCATGCGCTGTCCAAGCTCTTCGATGAGCTGCCGGTCGAGCGCTTGGGCTTCGATTTGGTCGAGGCGATGAATGGACTCGCGCCCGACTTCGCGTACGAGCAGCGCCGGATCGTGATGGGTATAGATCATCACGCGCGGACAACTCTTGCTCGCACGATGCAAGCGATCCGCAGCGGGCGTTCCGATTTCGATCCACGCCGTGGTGCGACCATCGGCCGTTTTCACCCAAATCGCAGGCTCATCCGCGTGCGACAGGCCGTGACTCCACTCGATGCCTTCTTCGTAGCAAAGACAGTAAGCCAGCGTGCGCGCCATCAGATAGGCCATCGTCTCGGACGGATGTTGCGCAAGCCTCAGGTCGAGGGACTCGTAGACACCGCGATCCGAATCCGCAAGCTCCACCTTCAACCGAAACATCGTCGCACTCAACGCCATGGGCGAGAGCGTAGCGCGTCCCCTACTCGGCTGGCTGCGCTATCAACGAGCCCCGCGCTGGACGTGCGCTGACAGCTTTGGGGTCGAGCTCCTGTTTGTAGCCGAGTCCCCGCGGCATCCCGAACAGACCACGCTGCGTCATCGGTGCGTGGAACTCGCCTTGCGCCCAGGGTGGCGGCAACTTCTGGAATAGGGTGGATGCCACGAGCGCAAACGTCTGGAACGCCACGAACATGAAGTAATTGTCGTAAAGCACCAGGAAACCAAGGCAGATGGCCACGTTTGGAATGTGGCAGACCACGGTCTTGATCATGATCGACTTGGGCGAATCGTGTTCGGGGCTGATGTAGATGTCCCACCAGTAATCTTGAATCGAGTACTGCCATAAACCCATGCTCACGTAAGCGAGCAGGTAATGCGCAAAGCCCGGCAAATCGGCAAAGCTCCACACGTGATAGAAAGATAGTAAGAGTTGGCCTGTGCTGAGGCCCCAGACGAGGCCAAAAAAGAGCTGTGCGGGCAGATGAAACTTACGGTTGAACGTGAGCGTCATGCGCGCCCACATCATCCAATAGGCCACGAACAAGTACGCAACGCAGCCGAAGGCGTAAGTCAGCCACACGCGATTGGATAGCTGTTCGGCCGTGAAGATGGGCTTGGCCAAGATTGCTTCGAAGGTGCCGGTCGCAATCGAAACGAGATTGCAGAACGCAAAGTAGCTGAATGCGCGCGTCCAGGCCGCACCAGGCTTCCACGTGGTGAGCGGCAAGTCGCGATACTTTGCGTAGTTCACGATCACCATGAGCACGCCGAGCACAGCCCAAAAGGTTTTGTACAAGGCGAAGAGCGTGGGAGTCATGTCAGGCACCTTCGAGTTTTTGCGCGCGAGCTTCGCGCAGGCCAAGCCCATCGGAAGAGCAGGTTCGAGCGCGTGCAAAGCACAAATGACCACTTATTCCATTTCGGTCATTTTGTCAGCTACAAAGTGCAATTGGCTCGTTGGCTTGCCGAAACAAGGCTCGATGCCTGATGCGGCGTAGTTCGCGCGCGCACGAAAGGCGCGTCATCATGGCGCCATGACTGAGCCCGAGCGAGTTGGCCGCGATGCCTTCAGCGACCGATATACCTGGGGCAATCTGTTCGTAGTCGTGCCCAAAGCGTCGCCAGACTCCGAAGGCTTGCGTGCGGCCATGGATGAAATGCGTTCGTTCGTGCGTGAGCGACCTGAGGGTTGCGGCATGCTCGTGATCGTCGAAGCGGGCTCAAAGATGTTGGATCGGCCGATGTTAGGGGAGCTGTCCAAAGGCATCCGCGAGCTTGAAGGTAACCTGCGCGCACTCGCGATTTTGATTACGGCCCCGGGCTTTTTGCACGCAGTGGTGCCGGTGGTGGGGTTGTTGCTGCGTCGCAGCAGTCGCAAGTATCCGCGCAATTTGACGCGCACGAGCAGCGAGACGGGGGCCTGGCTCGCACCTTACCTTTCGACAGCGAGCGCACCTGTCGATGCTGCGCAGGTCGCAGCGGCCATCGAAGCCATGCGAAAGCTCGCGCAGCTTGCGACTGGCCCCGTCTGATGAATCGCTCGAAAACACACCTGCCGTCCGCTCCGCCTTCGGCCGAAGAAGTACGCGCCAACAAACGCCGTCGCATCTTGGGCTGCGCCACGGACTTGTTCATTCGTCACGGCTTTCGGCGCACCAACGTGGAGGACATCGCGAGCGCAGCGGGCATCGCCAAGGGTACGATCTACCTGTCTTTTCGCAGCAAAGTGGAGATCCTGCGCGCGGCTGTAGCGCAGGAAGAAGAAGACTACCTGTCGCGCATCAAGCCCATTCTGACGGACGATATCGAGCCGCGCGAGCGCCTCAAGCTGTGGATTCGCAACCTCGTGAGCATGGGCAGCGTCATGCCCCTTACCTTTCGCATTTTCGGCGGTGACCCGGAGATGGTCAATGCGCTTGACGAGGTGCCCAACGAGGTACTCGCTCGCAATCAGGAGATGGTGCTGGAGTTCACCCGCGATCTGATCAGCGCCGTGGAGACCGAAGCGGGCAACGACGAAGAGTTACGAGAGCGCGCCGTGGTCATAAGCCACCTCAATCATTTTTGGAGCATGGTTGCCGGCACGCACATCGGACGTGCTTTGTCGCTCGATGGATGCGCACAGATTCTGGCTGATCTCGTGGTTGACGGGTTGTCTGCCCCGCTCGCGAAATAGGGGTCAACTGCGTGCGCCGAGTAGGAAGCGGGCGAGCGGACCTGCATCGAGGCGCGCGGTCTCAAGTAAGCCTTCGATGAGCTTGTGGCCCAAACGCGCAAGGGCTAGCAAGCGTTCGATGCGCGCTTTTTGCGTCACGGCGCGGGCACGAATGGCCGGATCCTTGGAGCGTACTTTTTCCTCGAGTGATGTCAGCGCACGCTCCATCGCGCCGATAGCTTCGAGCACTTCGACTAACTCGCGCTCACGAAACACGCGAGAGATCATCTTCCACAGATTGCCTTCGGCCACGAAGTACTCGCGTCTTTGGCCTTGAATCCAGACTTTTTTGACCACTCCCCAGCGCATGAGCTCGTTCAAACACATGGAGACGGAACCGGCCGAGAGCTGCAGCTTGTCGTGCAAATCGTTGGCGCTGAGCGGCTCATCCGAAAGATAGAGCACCGCCCATAGACGGCCCATGTGGCGTTTGAAGCCCCAAAACTCCATCAGACGGCCGACTGCGTCGCTGAGTAGCTGTTCGCTGGCCCAGAGATCTGACGGTTGTTCTGGCGCGTCGGGAGACTCAGTCATGGACGCTCCTAGGCTTGCCTTTGCGTCAGCACCAGGGCCAGGCTGCGCAACAGCTCGCGGGCGCGCGCACTGGGCAGTTCGTTCAATGCGTCTAGCGCATCGCGACTGCAGTCTGCTGCGAACGAGCGCGCTTCCGCGCAGCCTTCACGTACCAGCGGATGACTGCTCACGGCGCGCGCTGCATTGACATCGCCACGGCGTGCGTCCGGCAGGAGCCCAGCGATCTGACCATTGTCGCGCGCGAGGGCAAATGCGAGTGGCAGCGTAGTCTTACCTTCTGCTAAATCCGCGCCCAGGCGTTTACCGACTTCGCGCGAATCGCCTGCCAGATCGAGCACGTCATCGACGATTTGAAACGCAATGCCGACTTGCTCGCCAAAGCGACCGGCAGGTGCGATCAAATCCTGGCGGCCAGCTACGCGCGCACCGCTGCGACAGGCA
>JBKJIA010000304.1:0-3560 GCA_046598735.1 Polyangiales bacterium | reverse complement strand
TGCGTCCGCTGGTCATCTGTGATTTGAACGACGACGCTGGCGGTGAACTCAGCAAAGCTCGGCTCGGACGCGGGGGGTAGACGCTGCAAGCCGCCCCCGCCAATCAACCCAGGCCGGCCGCCAATGGCAGTTGCGCGAAGTATGGGAGGAGTAGTCTGATTCACCGCCGTAAGGGTGTTGATGTTGCCCGACTGGTCGATACAACGTCGGCCATCAGCACTGCATCGGTCCGCACGCATCCAAGTCTTGGCAAGCTTCAATACCGGGACGGGCGGCGACAACCTCTCGACATCAATCCCGTAGCGCTTGCCCAAATAGCTATGCAGTTGAGAAAGCTCAGCAGCACTCAGCGCCTCGTTGAACATGAGCATTTCGCCAAAGATCTGCGAGCCCATGAGGATGTTCCCGGCTAGCGGAGCTGCGAGCGGCTGCACGGGATTTGGCGACGTAAGCAATTGCCCGTTGACGTAGACGGCCAATCCCGCAGGTCCTGCCGTGGCTGTGACAACCACCGGCCGGCTCGACGGAAAGCCCAGCCCTCCCACCGAATCAGCTGGCCCAGTCGCATAGTGAGCGTGCTGCGAGAGGTATACGGATTCGGTACCGTTGTGGTATCGGTATAAGGTAGAGAGTGGGTTACCTGTGCCGGAACCCATGCCCCAGAAGTACTTAATCTTTGAGTCGTTCTCGACCTGGGTGACAAAGCTAACCGTATAGGAAGAAGTGGGGATGTCGCTCGCGGTAGGAAGACGAGTGAGCCATCCGTCTCCTTCCTCAAAAACTAGGGCGCTCTGTCCACCAAGCGCTCCGGACACTCGCGAAGAGGTGGGATGGCCATTGCTGTTTACGAAGGCATGGCCATTGCCGGTAAGATCGGGACAGGAAGTTCCATTTGCGGCGCAGTGGTCCGCGCGAAGCCACGTGTGAGCCTTGCCAACCACAGCAGGTACGGAGCGCGCGACCGTTATGCCGTAGCGCTTCCCTAAGTAGCCGTGGAGGTCATCCAACTCATGTGGCTCGAGCTCGCGCGCGAACATGACCATCTCGCCCAATGTCTGGGTCCCCCACGCGAAATTTCCCGCGAGTGGCACAGGAAATACGGGGACGTATGCGGAGCCGACTCGTGTCCCGTCGATGTACACCGTCATACCACTTGGGCCGCCGGTTGCGGTCAAAACGACTGGCCGATTGGACGTTACTCCCACGCCGCCCCCATGGCTTCCCACGCCTGTAGGGTAGCTGTCGTTCTGTGTCATATATACCGCGCCCGTACCGTTGTGATAGCGGTATAAGTAGGTCGCTTTGCCCCCGGTCGTGCTGGCACTGCTGTTGTAGTTCCAGAGGTATTTGAGCTGCGTGTCGTTCTCAATCCGCACGACAAACGAGACCGTAAAAGACTCTGCTGGCGCTTCGCCTGGCGCGGGCGCGCGCTTTAGATAGTTGGAGGTGGGCCCGAACACCAGCCCCGTCTGTCCACCGATGGCACCGGCCGTGCGCACGGCCGCGCCCGTCGTATGGCTTCTTACGATGGTATGGCCATTGCCCGTAAGGTCGGGGCAGGACGTTGCATCCTCCGCACAACGATCCGCACGAATCCAAGTATGCGCGCCGGATGGTATGGCGGGCGCCGGCGTGGTGACCGCAACAACCGTATAGTCCGTATTCGCAGGCGCCTGTGAGCTAAGACTCATGACGTCATCGAGCCCGTCAAATCTCAGCGCCTGCCGGCCCATCAACACATCCCAGGCCACGGTCGGCTGCTTAGGCAACTCCGACTGCAACGCAGCGATCCCACCCACCGCCAAGTTCTCGCAGCTGGCCGCATTGAACCCGCAATCATTGCCACGACAACGGTAACTACCCGAGCAGTGATCCGCGCGCACCCACTGCGTCAGTCCAGCGGCATAGCGAAACGGTAAGATTTCATATTTCGCATTCAGGTGATCATGGATCTCGCGGAGCTCTTGATCGGTGAGCGCACGGTCGTACAACAGCAGCTCTGAGACAGCGCCGCTAGACGTCTCGGTGGGCGTGACGCCCTCAGCATTCAACATGGAGCCGATCACGCCTGCCAGGGGCAGCGTGCCCGCAGTCCAGCTCGCGCTCGGCAGGGCGATGCCATCGCGAAATATCTCGGACAGGCCGGCAGCAGAAACGCGCAACGTGGCGATGGTCGGCGCGTTCTTACCCACCGCACCCGCACCCGTAAGCGAACGCGCCGGTGCGTCTGCCTCCAGCGCCTGCACGCCCCGTCCAGCGGCAGTGTCTGCCAAGCGCAGTGCCAAGCTCTTACCATTCGCCACGTGATCGTTGTGCCAAAGCACTAGCGGGTCTTGATCGCTTTCGCGGCTACCCACCACGATCACGGTAAGAGCCGGCGCGGTCGACGCAGCTCCCGGCAACGAAAACCCAAGCGCCGAGCGTGCAGACTTTCCAAACCGTAAGGTCGGCCTTCCATTCATGGCCGTGGAGCTCGCAACGTAAGTGGGCGCAGCGATCAGGATTCCCTGGTCCGACACCTGCGTCGCGGGCACGCCCACCGTTGCCGTCCAACTCGTCACCGAAGCGCCATCCGCCACACCGACCAACGCCGCGGCATTCAGGTGTTCTCGCAGCCCGCTCACCTCCGGTAGCGAACGCGACTGCAGCCGCAGCTCATCCGACCGAGAAGACACCCCTCGGCTTACGGCAGCGTCTTCTAGCGGAGGTCCTTTGGACGCCGGGTCATCGCAGCTAAGCAGCGAGGTGGCGGTCAACAGCAGAGCCACAATGGAATATGAAATGCGACGCATGAACGTCTCCGTCCGGCGTACATTGAGGGAGAGCCGGAAGCGCAACGGGGGGTAGAACGACGATACCCTCACCAGTTTGGTTGAGGGCATCGACCGCGTCTTACGGCACGAATAGGGGCGTGTCACGTAGATTGGTCACCGGCCGCCGCCCATCATGGGGTGATCGGACGACGCCGGGGGGTGAAGACCGGCTGCGCAAGGACCGGTGCTAGATTTTTCGCGTTTGAGTTGAACTAAAGCGCGCTGGATGCCGGTTCTGCTGACCGTTTGCGCCTAAAGGCCGCTGTGATGCGGAGCGGGTGCCGCGACCTACGACCTCTCTGACGACCGCACGCGGCGTGAAGGGGGGCTCCACGCGCACGTCTAGGATGCGACGCGATAGTCGAGCGAGCATGTGCATCGACAACGCCGCGAGGAGCAAGCTAGCAGGTGTCGGCATCGCCAACGCAGCCCGGCTCTGGCTGACTTCGGCCCCGCGGGGTAACGTTTGCGCCTGATGCCTCCCGCTCAACGCAGCACGCTCGCGGTACTCGCAACGACCTTGTTCCTCGCCCTACTCGGCTTCCGCTGCGGCGAGCCCGCAAGCCCGCCCACCGCACCAGCGGCCAAGCCCAAGCCCGACCTGCGCTTGATGCTGCTAACCGATCCTCTCGGCTATCTCGAGCCGTGCGGTTGTCAACAGCGTCCGCTCGGCGGGGTCGACAAGCTTGCCGCCGTCGTCGCCAAGGCGCGGGCGGAAGGTATACCCCTACTCGTGCTCGCGGCAGG
>JBKJIA010000269.1:0-5843 GCA_046598735.1 Polyangiales bacterium | reverse complement strand
GCCGAAGTGGCAGCCTTTCGCATCGGTCGTGCTCTCGGCATGGACAACGTCGCGCCGGTGGTGCCGCGTGAGTTACCGCTCGAGCGTGTGCGCAGCTTGCTCGACCCGGCGTTTGCCAATCGCTGGGATGAGCTTGCCGCCGATATTGTCGTCGGCCCCAACAATCTCGTGCATGGCGTTGCGATCTATTGGATCCCAGAAATGCAGGAAATTGGCATCGACACCACCGAAGGCATGGGCCATTGGCGCCGTTGGCTCGGCCAAGAAAACGGCGACGCACCCTCGCGGGACAAGTCGAAGCTGGTGGCGGCCCAGGTTTCGAAGCTCATCCTATTCGACACTCTGATCGGCAACTGGGACCGCTTCAGCGGCGCCAACGCTCAGGGGGATCGCAGCGGACGCCACCTGTTCGTACGAGATCACAACGTGGCGTTTTTCGAGCCCCTGCCCGCCATTCAGCAATCGCGCATGTTGGCCCGGCTCAGGCAGGTGGGCCGTTTTTCACGCACGTTTATCGTCCGCTTGAAGGCGCTTGATGAGCCAGCTTTGCGCGCCGCATTGCGCGATTCCAGCGACCCGGCGGATTTTACAGCGCTCACCGAAAGACAAGTTGCGGGCGTGCTCGACCGACGCCGCACGCTGTTGTCGTACCTGGCCGCCGTCAGCGATCGCTACGGGGAAGCGAACGTATTGACCTTTCCGTGACCGTCTCCGGTATTCTGATGGGGCTCTCACGTCCCTAAGCGGCGTACGGAGGTTTCGGTGCCGGAGATCAAGCCTGCTTTACTCGAGTCGTTGTTTGGTTTGATAGTTCATGATCTGCGCAATCCCGCAGCGACGCTTGGCGCCAATATTAGTTTTGTGCGCGAAGTGGCCGACGATCCTTCCGTGCCGGCGAGCGAAGTGGCGGAGGCGTTGAGCGACGCTCAACAAGCGCTCGGCGATTTGATGCGCGGCCTCGATCAGCTGGCGTGGATGGGACGTTGGGCCAACGGTAACCAACCCGCGCCCGCCGGCGTTCACGACGTGCGCGTGGCGCTCGAAGGCGCAAAACGCCGCATAAAATACGGATCCGTCGAGTTCAACATGCCGTCGGAGGAGCTGCGCGCCAAGGCCGGTGAATCGCTCGAACGCTTGGTTGAGCTCTTGGTCGCCAACGGTCATCAACATGCGCCCGGCAAGCTCGTCAAAGTGAGCGCCTACCGCGAAGCTGGCGAAGTAGTCGTCGAAGTCGAAGACGAAGGGCGCGTGCTCGGCCCAGACTTTCGTGAGAGCGCCTTCACCCTCGAAGGGCAGTTCGCGCTCAAGGGTCGCGCCGAGGGCCGCTATAGCCGTGTCGCCGGTTTGTTTGCGGCAGCGGTGCTGGCCCAAGGCCTGGAAGCGCGCATCGAGCCGACCGAGCGTTTGGGCAAAAACGTGTTCCGCATCGTGTTGAAGAGCGCCTAGGCCCTTGCGGCAAGTCGTCCTGCGCTTCACAACCCGTCCAAAGGGCGTCAGGCTTGATGGTGGGGGCTCGCTGCCAACGAGCGCGAGCGGGGGAGACGGCGTGAAGGAGCCAGCGGGAGCACCGCAGTTGATCGACGCGGGGAGCGTGCGCGCACCGAGCCTTCCGCTCGTGGCCGGCGGCGTGATCGCGTCTTACCGCGGCACCATGATGGAGCGCGACCTCTGGGACCATACCCGCCAGGCTTTCGCGCAACGCACCGGACAAGAAGAAGCTCAGCTCGATCGTCTATGCGAGGAGGAATGGGTCCACCTATCTGACTATGTCGCGCTGCTCGATGCGCTCGGTGACACGTTGGGCCTCGATGAGCTGCGCACGCTGATTCGCAAACGTATGGTCGATCCCAAGGGCTCGAGCTTCTATGCGCCGATGACGCGCAGCTGGGCGCGCTCGTTTGGCTCGAGCCCCGAACACGTCCTGCGCGGCATGGTGCATGTGTTTCGAGCCGCCTTGCGCAGCGCTGGGCAACTGCGCGCGGTCGACGTGCGTCCGGGTGAACTGCATCTCGTGGTGGAAGGTCCTGCCGCGGCGCTGGCGCGTTCGTCCGCTGCGTTTGGTGTGTCGCTGGAAGGCCTAGCGCTCGGTTTTCTCGATCTCGCGCAGCCGCGGCCCACCTTGGTCGAAGTCGAGCTTGCCACCAAGCGCGAGCCTCTTGCAGTCGTCTGTAAATGGTCCTGACCTTTCGCAATGACCGACCTTTTGAACCTGCGTTTCGTGACTGTCGTCGGTAAGGGCGGAGTCGGTAAGACCACGGTCTCGGCTGCACTGGCCGTGGCGGCTGCGCGACGGGGCAAGCGTGTGTTGATCGCGCTGTGCAACGCGAAGGAACGCACCAGCGAGCTGCTGGAAGTGGGGCCGATTGGGCCTACCAATCAGCGCGTGTTGCCCGGCATCGACGCGGTGAACATGAGCCCCAAAGTCGCGCTCGAAGAGTACGGCATGATGGTGCTCAAGGTGCGCGCGTTGTATCGCGCCATCTTCGAGAATCGCTTGGTTTCGGCGTTTTTGCGCGGCACTCCGGGCATCGAAGCATGGGCGATGCTCGGTAAGGCGCAGTTTCACGCCTACGAGATGCTGCCCGACGGCCGTCCGCGTTACGACATGGTGATTCTCGATTCGCCTGCCACGGGGCATGCGCTCGAGATGTTGCGCGTGCCCAAGGTATTGCTCGATGTGGCGCCGCCTGGTCTGTTGCGGCGCGAAGCCGAGCGGGCTTGGCAGTTGTTCAGTGATCCCAAACGCGCGGGTGCCCTGCTCGTCACGTTGCCTGAGGACATGCCCGCGAGCGAATCGATCGAGCTGTACGCGGCGCTCACGCAAGAGCTGCATTTGCCCGTCGCGGCGTTGGTCGTGAATGGCGTGATGCCCGTGTTGTTCGAGCCAGCCGAGCGCGAGTGGCTAACGCAAGTTGCGCCGTCCACGCCGGAAGGCGATTTAGTCAAGTCACTTGTCCAAGCGGGCAGGCGGCGTACCGAGCGGGAGCGCGTTCAGACCGAGAGTCTCGAACGCCTCGCCCAAGAATTGCCTCTCTTGCGTTTCGAGCTGCCACAACTGATCGCACCGGAAGTGCGGCGCGTCGGGGTCGAAGAGCTGGCAGCGGTATTCCTGCGTGAGCCGAGCCGCGACGCTACATCAGCCACCTGAGTACGGAGCCCGTGGCGCTCACAATGAAGGCCGTGATCAACGCGGGCATGAAGCCTTTGACCTCGAGCCGTGAGCTCAGCTTGCTCGCGAGCAAAATCACGAGTGCCGAGGCGATCCAGTACGTCACAAACCACAGCAACAAGCCGATGCCCAGCGTCCCGAAGACGATGATCCATGCGATCAATTGCGTCAGGGTGGCGTCCAGGATCGCGAGTAGGCCACCGGCCCAGATGGCATCGTTGAACGACGTCAGCCGCACGCTGTTCAATACTCTCGAGGCGAACCACAAGCCGAGCGTTGCCGTCAACCAGCTTAAGATCAGAGTCATCCTGCAGCGTTACGCCCGGGGTGAACATGCGCAAGCGGCGGGTCTTACGTTGCCCTGGCAGCAACGCCCGTAGTAATGTTCGGCCGCTTTCTAAGGAGGAACACAAAGCATGAACAAATTCGCAAAGGCTGCTTCAGCCGGACTCGTCGGCGCACTCACGCTCGCATCGCTAGCACCCGTGGCCAAGGCTGACGGCTACGGCTCGGCTGGTTGTGGCCTCGGCTCGATTATCTTCCACGACAAGCCTGGCTTCATCCAGGTGATCGCGGCCACGTTCAATGGAACGTCTGCGAACCAGACCTTCGCCATCTCCTCGGGCACGAGCAACTGCGGCTCGTCCGAGATCAGCGAAGCTGCTGCCGAGGCTTTCATCCAGACCAACCGCGAAGCGTTCGCCAAGGACGTGGCACGTGGCAATGGCGAGACCATCGCGAGCCTTGCAAGCCTTGCCGGTTGCTCGGACGCAGCGGCCGTCGGCGCCGTGCTCCAAAGCTCGTTCAGCGCGATCTTCCCCGCGGCATCGGCCAGCGACAAGCAAGTTTCGACCTCTGCGGTCGAGACACTGCGCGCGCACGCCGAGCTGTCCTGCGATCAGCTGATCTGAAAACGCTGCGCGGATGGTGATTGCTCTGTGTTCCCGGGCGCTCACGCCGCGTAGGTTGCCTGTCAGTACGAGAGCGCTGTGCCGAAAGGCCGGCGCTCTCGCTGTATTCAGCCTCGCGCTCGCGTGCTTTGTCGGCTGCGCTCCTCCGTCCTACTGGGCAGAGCGGGCGGGTCGCGGCGTGGCACAGTCGCACACTCCCTATGCGAATGAGCTCGTCGCGCGAGCCAAGGCCAGCGGTTTTGCCAGTTCTGCCGCTTGGCTCAAGCTCGGCCACTACCGACCTGACCCTTTGGGCGGGCGCTATCGTAGCGAAGCGGACGGCGTCGCGTTCTTCCTCGCACCGATGGGCAAGTTCGATCCCGAGGCCGAGCTGGAAGCCACGATTCGAGCAGTTCTTGCCGCGCCTGTCGGGACCGATCCCAAGTCGCTCGATGCCCATCCTGCCTGCCGCTTCCCGGCACGTCTGTTCACACTCGTGCGCGACCTCAAGCTCGATCTCGCCCGCGTTCCGCTCAGGGGCTGTCCAGGCTTTGAGAAGCTCCTTTCGGACATGCGGCCCGGCTCCGCGTCGATCATCTTCACGTCTTACTATCTGAACAACCCTGCCAGCGCGTTCGGACACACCTTTCTGCGCATCGACAAGGCGGGCACTTTTGCGGTCGGCAAGCGACGCGAGCTGCTGGATTACGGTATCGATTTCTCGGCAGACGTGACGACCGACAACTCGTTTATCTACGCGATCATGGGCATAACCGGCATGTTCAAAGGCACGTTTAAGCGCGTGCCTTACTATTACAAGGTTCGCGAATACAACGACGTGGAGTCACGCGACCTTTGGGAGTACACGCTTAACTTCACGCAGGACCAACTCGTCATGTTGGTCGCGCACATCTGGGAAGTCGGTCAAACCCACTTCGACTACTTCTATCTGGGTGAGAACTGCTCCTACCACATCATGGGGGTGATCGCGGCAGCGCGCCCGGAGCTTGATCTCCTCGAGCGTGTCACGAGCCCCGTCATTCCCGCGGCGACCGTGCAAGCCCTGTTCGATGTGCAAGGTCTGGTTCGCAGCTCCAAGTATCGCCCATCTGTGCGGACCCAGTTTGGCGCGCGGCTCGAGGGGATGTCGCGCCGTGAAACGGGATTGATCGAGCAACTGGCTTACGATCCGAATACTCAGCTGCCCAGTGATCTTGGCGACGATCGTAAGATCGCTCTGCTCGATGCGGCAGCCGACTTAATTGATATGCGTTTTGCCGAAGAAATGTTGTTTGACCGTGAGGGCCAAGGCTCGCGCGCCAAACAGCGTCTACTCGAGCGTCGCGCGGCTATCGTCAAACCTAGCCCGGCGCTGGTGGTCGATTCGCGTGCCCACAAAGCTCCAGAAAAGGGGCACGCCGCGCGGCGCATCGGACTGTCGGGCGGGCGGGATGCCCATGCAAACATTTTTGTGGGCACGGATTTTCGTCTGGCTTTGCACGACTTGGGGGACCCGAGCGATGGCTATCTCGATCTGTCTCAGATCGAATTCTTGTCGGCTCGGTTGAGGTTTGGTGAGGTCAAGCAGCGCTTCCGCATACGCGTCGACGAGGCCGCTCTGGTACGCGTCATGTCGCTCTCCAGCCTTGACCGCTTCGACAAGCACGTGTCGTTTCAGATCAGTGCCGGGCTCAAGGGTGTCGATGACAAGTACTGTCGGTTCTGCACGGCAGGCCATGTGCTTGCGGGTGGCGGCATTGCCAAATCGTTCCTGCGCGATGCCG
>JBKJIA010000049.1:0-17532 GCA_046598735.1 Polyangiales bacterium | reverse complement strand
TCAACGTCAGGTCGCGCAGGCGCACAATGCCACCATCGCGCCGCATCATCGGGACCTGACCGGTCGAGAGGCGACTGGTGGCCGAGCGAGCATCGGACCTTCACCTTTCGACCGGTCAGGTCCCGATGATGCGGCGCGATGGTGGCATTGTGCGCCTGCGCGACCTGACGTTGATGTCCGAAGCCGAGGTGATGGCGCTCATGTTACCCGTGATGCCCGCGCGCAATCGCGAGCAGTTCATGGCCGACAACGATACGGACTTTGCGTACGAGATCGCGGGACTTGCGCGCTTTCGCGTCAATATGTTCCGCGATCGCTTGGGCCCCGGCACGGTGGTCCGGGTCATTCCCAATAAGATCGCCACGGCAGATGAGCTCGGCTTACCCCTACCCATTCGCAACCTATGCAATCTGTCGAAGGGATTGGTACTCGTGACGGGCCCCACGGGCAGCGGCAAGTCCACGACGCTCGCGGCGCTCATCGATCTCATCAATCAGCAGCGCGAAGACCACATCATTACGCTCGAAGATCCGATCGAGTTCGTGCATCCGAGCAAGAATTGCCTCGTCAATCAACGCGAGGTCGGGGTGCATACCACCGCCTTTAAGCGTGCCCTGCGCGCGGCCCTACGCGAAGATCCGGACATCTTACTCGTGGGTGAGATGCGCGATTTGGAGACCATCGAAATCGCCATCGAAACGGCAGAAACGGGTCACCTCGTGTTCGGCACGCTGCACACCACCACAGCGGCAAGCACTATCGATCGTGTCATCGATCAGTTCCCTGCCGATCGACAGTCGCAAATTCGCGTGATGCTCGCAGATTCTCTCAAGGGAGTGATCGCGCAGACTTTGTGCAAGCGCATTGGTGGCGGGCGCGCGGCAGCGCTCGAGGTGTTGCTGGTCACGCCGGCCATCTCCAACTTGATCCGCGAAGGTAAGACTTACCAAGTACCTTCCATCATGCAGACGTCGCGCAAGCACGGTATGAGCCTGCTGAACGATTCGTTGAACGCCCTCGTGCAGAGCAAGACCATCACAGCTCGGGAGGCGCACTTACGCGCCATCGATAAGGCAGGTCTACTCACACTGTTCCAAATGGACGGCACGCCGCTCGACCCACCAGCGCCGGCAGCCGTTGCAGCGCCCGCAGGCGCGAGCCCGCTTGGCGCGGCACTCACCGAAATGACGGGCACGCTGCATGACGGGGCAGGCCCGCAACGCAAGCCGCGCGTCTGACGACCTTACGGTGTTGGCCGCGAGCGGATACCTACGTCACGGGCGCTTCAGCTCTCGTCGTCGCTGCCATCGCGTGCCTCGGTCATGCCCAGCGCCCGGCACTTTTTGGCAAAATGAGCGCGTTCCATGCCGAGCGCGCGCGCAGCAGCACTCTTGTTGCCATCAAAGGAGCTGATGGCCTCCGTCATGATCTGACGCTCTGCGCGCTGCGAAAGATCGCGAAAGGTTACGCCTGGAGAGAACAGTGTCAGGGCTGCGTGTTTGCCGTCATCGCTTCCGCTCGAGCTTGGGCGAGCTTGGGCGCTGGGCGCTGCATTCGGTAGCACGCGCGCCACTTCTTCCACGGTGATGCGCGTACCTTCGCACAAGATGAGTAGGCGCTCGATCACGTTGCCCAGCTCGCGCACATTGCCAGGAAAATCATGGCGGGCGATCAAGACCTTGGCGGCTTCGTCGATGCGCACAGCGCGCCGACCATTCTTTTTCGAGACCCGTTGCAACAACGCATCGGTAATAGCCGGAATGTCCTCCTTACGCGCGCGCAAAGGCGGCACGGCCACACTGACCACGTTGATGCGATAGAACAGATCTTCGCGGAACTCGCCGCGCGCGACCATGGCCACAAGATCACGGTGGGTTGCCGCGATCACGCGCACGTCGACTTCGATCGTGCGCGAGCCGCCCACGCGCTCGAAGCTCCCCTCCTGCAGCACGCGCAAAAGCTTCACTTGCATGGGCATCGGCATGTCGCCGATTTCGTCGAGAAAGAGCGTGCCCTTGTGGGCGAGCTCGAACTTGCCGCGTCGCTGTGAAATGGCGCCCGTAAAAGCGCCTTTTTCATGGCCGAAGAGCTCACTCTCGATGAGCTCGAGCGGAATCGATCCACAGTTCACTTTGATGAACGGACCATTCTTCCTCGCGGAGCCCGCGTGAATGGCGTTGGCCACGAGCTCCTTACCCGTGCCGTTTTCGCCGAGGATAAGCACCCGACCCTCGGAAGGTGCGACCTTGGCGATCATGCGCCTTACCTCGGCGATGGCTTCACCGCTTCCCACCACGTCGCTGCTCACTTCGAGCTCGCTTTTTAGGTCGGCGTGTTCGGCTTTGAGTTGTGCAAAGCGCAGCGCATTTTCGACCGACACGAGCAAGCGTTCAATGCGTGCTGGTTTTTCGATGAAATCGAGCGCGCCGTTTTGAACTGCGCGCACCGCAATATCGATGGTACCCGCACCGGACATAATGATGACGGGGCGTTGATCGCCGCGCGCGCGCAAGGCTTCAAGGGCTTCGAGACCGTTCAGCCCGGGCATGTGCACATCCATCAACACCAGATCCGGATCGACGCTTTCCATGCGCTCCAGCGCTTCGGTGCCGGACTCTGCTTCTTCGATGCGATAGTCGCGGCTGCGCAACAACCGCACCATGCTTTGGCGCAGGTCGAAGTCATCATCGACGATCAAGATAAGCGCGCTCACTCTCGCCCCGGTTCATTCCCCCACAAGCTTCCTAGCTTACTAGAGTCGCGGCCCTGGTGGCCGTGCTTGTTTACGCATGACTCCGAGAAAGCGGCGCGTCATGTGCCCACACCCTCTTATCTTTCCGCATTTCGGGCTATCGTGAAGCTTGGTCAAGCGAGGCAGCACGATGCAGGGTGGCGGGCGACCGATCGTATATCGTTGGGATCTCGATAAGACGTATCTGAGCACCGACTTCGACTCCCTACGCGGGCTATTTCGCACTGCGTTCGAGCCCGCCAGCGACAAGCGCACGTTACCAGGGGCGCAGGTTCTGCTGCGGGAGCTCTCGGAGACCAAACCTGCGGGCATTCATATCTTGTCAGGCAGCCCGGAGCAGATGCGTAAGGTGCTCGAGGAGAAGCTTCGCTTAGACGGCATCGCGTGGGATGGCTTCGTGCTCAAACCGAGCCTGAATCGGCTATTGCGGGGGCAGCTGCGCTTCCTGCGCGATCAGATCAGTTATAAGCTTGGCGCGCTCCTGCGTTCGCGCGTAGCTTCGAAGGTCGACGCCGACGAAGTCATGTTTGGCGACGACGCTGAAGCTGACGCTTACGTGTATTCGATGTATTCGGATCTGTGCGCTGGCCGCATGACACCCGCGGATCTAGGACAAGTGCTTGCTGCGGCACGCGCCTACGAGGGGGATGCGGAAGAGCTCGTGGCGCTCGCCGAGCAGCTGCAACCCGCAGACGTGGGACGGCGCATTTTCATCCATCTTGAACGAGTGCAGCCGAGCATCGCGTTCGATGTATTCGGCCCGCGTGTTTGCGCCTTCCATAATTACTTCCAACCGGCGTTGGTGCTGATCGAGGAAGGCTTACTGTCTGCAGAGGCCGCCCTGCGCGTGGGCCTTGCGCTCGTTGCAATCTATTCGTTCAGTCCTGACGCATTGGGCGCAAGCTTCCAGGATTTGGCGCGCAAGGATCTGCTGAGCGTCAAAACGGGCGAGCTGTTGCGAAGCGCGGTCGCAAGCTTTGGCGCAACCTCCGCTGACAAAGCAGCGGCTTTGGCCGAGCTCGACCGCGCTATTGCGAGCACTGTCTTGCCCGCGCGGTCTGTGTCCACGGAGCAAGTCAATGCGATTGACTATCTAGCACTCCTGCCTGAGGACCGCGCGCGCGCGCTCAGGGCCAAGCATCGCGCTCGTTCACGCCGCGGCCGCTAGCCCATGCCTGGGATCCGTCAGGCTCAGCCCCCTCAGCTCATGCGTTGTACGAGCCAGCCCAGGCTCTTCGGAAACGCGCGCTCCAGATTCCACAAAACCTTACTGGGTACGTCGAGTAAGGTGAGCCAGCCTGGTTGCTCGATGCCGCGCAAGATCGCGCGCGCGATGCCATCCACGGGCTGCGGCGGCGATAGCCGATAAATCGCGGGTAATTCGGCCAAATTCTGCACCATCGGTGTATCGACGGCCGGTGGACATACCACGCGAATGTCGATGGGCTCGCGATAGAGCTCGTCCGACAGACCGCGCCCGAAGCCCACCACCGCGTGTTTCGATGCGGAGTAACCAGTAAGGGTAGGGATCGCGCGCAAGCCAGCCACGCTTGCCACCAGCGACAGACGCGCGCGCTGCTTCGGCGTCGCGTGTTGCAGCAAGATTGGCACCAGCGCTTGCGCGACATGTACGGTGCCGAGGAAGTTGATCTCGATCATCGCGCGATAGTCCGCAGCAGACATGGTGAGCGCGGGGCCCACGCGCAGGACGCCTGCGCAATGGATTGCATGCAGTAGGGTTCCTGCGCGTTCTGCCGAGCGAGCGGCAGCCGCCTGCGTGGCCGGAGCGTCTACGACATCGACCGCTTCCGTATGCACGCACTGAGCGCCGCAAGCGGCCTGAGCTTTTTCGAGCCCATCCGCATCGCGATCCCACAACACCAGGCGTTCGCCGCGTGCTGCAAGCTGCTGCGAGAGCTCTCGGCCGATGCCGCTGGCCGCGCCCGTCACGAGCCATGCGGGCTTCACTTCACGGCTCCGAAATTTCGCCGAGTGCCTCACTCGCGAGCTCGCCGACCGTAGTGGCATAGCTCGCGTCGCCTTCTTCGAGCTGAACCACGCGCTTGTCTTTGGTGAGCGCTTGCAACGGAGCTATCGCTTGTGGATCACCTAGCTCGGCCAAGGCCTCGATCGCAGCCGCGACCACATCCGGGTTTGCATGGTCGAGCGCGCGCGCGATCAGGGGTACCGCGCTGGGTTCGCCTATTTCGGCCAAAATCCAGGGCAATTCTTCAAGTGCTGGGCCTTCCGCGCTCGTCTCGTAGGCGCGTTCCACAGCACGGGCCACTTCGGCGTAGCGATCGTAAGCAAAGTCGCGCAGCGCTTCGCCTGCGGCTACGCGAACCTGAGGCTCATCATGATTGAGAATCCGAATCAGGTTCTCAGCCATACTCTGGCCCTGCACCTGCGCGCACAGATCGGCGAGGCGGATCAGCCGCGCCACGGACTCGCGTGGGTCGCGTAGTGCGATGGCGTGATCCGTGGCAGCCGTCAGGAGCACTGCGAGCTCTGCTTCGTCGCTGGCTTCGAAGAACCGGGCCTCTGCGCCGCGCAGCTGTCGGTCGGCTTCGAACATGGCATCGAGGTCTTGTTTTGCGCTCATGGCGCGCACCCTACCACGTGCTCAGAGACTTGCCGTGAGTGCTGGGCTGCACGGCTTCTCGCTCCTAACCGTGAGTACATCGCACAGCGCAGCGCCCGCTTGACGTCCGCGGGTCATCGGTAGCAAGTTTGCAATGTTCCATGTCCCATACCATCACCTTGCCCACCGAGCCCATTGGTAGCATTCCGCGTCCGGAATCGCTGATCCAAGCCGTTGCGGCCAAGGGCGGCGACGTCGCGGACCCGGCGCTCGAGCCTCTCTTCGAGGCGGCCATTCGCGATACGGTTCTACGCTTCGAGGAGACCGGTTCCCCCGTTATTACCGATGGGGAGCAGCGCAAGTATCACAACTTCTGGGACTACTGCGTCCATGGTCAGGCCAACATGGCTCCCGACGGCTTCAAAATTCCGTTTGCGGCTGGACATACGCGCAGGATGCCACGGCTCACGCACGGCCCCTTCCGGTATAAGAAAACGGCGGACGAGTATCTCAAGGCCGCGCAGCGCCATACCAATAGGCCCCTCAAGCAGGCGGTGATCTCACCCTCCGCTCTTAGCCTGCTCTATCCCGACGAAGGGGTCCCCGGTTATCCGCGCGAGCGCTTCATAGAGGACCTTGTTGCGGAGCATGTCAACGAGGTTCGCAGCTGTCTCGCGCAGGGGGCCCATTCGGTGCAGATCGACTTTACCGAGGGGCGCTTGGCCATGAAGATCGACCCGACAGGTGCACTGCTCGCGAGCTTCATCGATCTCAACAATCTCGCATTGGCTAGGTTTTCGGCCGAAGAGCGTGCCCTCATCGGGGTGCATACCTGTCCCGGCGGCGACCGGGATTCGACCCATAGCGCCGATGTGGACTACGCCGACCTTATGCCGAGCCTCTTGCAGCTCAACCTTACTAATTACTATGTGGCGCTCGCTGGGGAGCCCGATCGCGCTCGCGTCCTCAGTCTCATTCGCGAGCATCTTAGGCCGGGGCAACGGATTTTTGTCGGTGTGGTTTCGCCCATCGACCCCCACATCGAGACCCCCGAAGAGGTGCGCGACCGAGTGCTCGAAGCCGCCGAATACCTGCCTGTCGCGCAGCTTGGCACGACCGACGACTGCGGATTTTCACCTTTTAGCGATGACACCTCCACATCGCGCGATACCGCGTTTGCAAAGATCACGGCTCGCGTGCGCGGCACCGCGCTTGCAGCCATCGCGCTCGGAGGGGCAGTGCGATGAACTCGCAAGACGAGGATGTACTGCTGCGCTCCACCGCGCTCAAGAATGTGCAGAGCATTCTGCATGCACGGCAGCGCGCAGAACAGGAGCTGGTTCGTACCAAGGAAGCGCTCGAAGAAGAAACCCGTATTCTCGAGCTGCTTAACAAGACAGGCGCAGCGCTCAACGCCAAGCTTGATCTAGAAAGCTTGGCGCAAGCCCTCACGGACGCTGCCACCGAGCTTAGTTTCGCCCAATTCGGCGCCTTTTTTTACTCGGTCAATCACGGTTCGCAGCCGGCATTTTCTCTGTATACGTTGTCTGGCGCTCCGCGATCATCGTTCGAGAAGTTCGGCAACCCCCGCGCCACACCCTTGTTCGGACCCACCTTTCGTGGCGAAGGCGTGATTCGCATCGCCAACGTGCGCGACGATCCGCGCTACGGACAAATGGCTCCTGCTCACGGCATGCCCGAGGGGCATTTGCCTGTGAGTAGTTACCTGGCGGTACCTGTGATCGCTCAATCGGGGGAAGTTCTCGGGGGGCTATTTTTCGGCCACGAAAAGCCGGGTGTGTTCACAGAGCGAACGGAGCGTCTAATCGTCGGAATTGCCGCGCAAGCGGCGATCGCGATCGACAACGCCCGTCTGTATGAAAGCGCAAAGCGCTCGGCCGAGGAGCGGGCAACATTACTTGCAGCAGAGCGCGAGGCCCGCGCCGAGGTCGAGCGAGTGAGCTTGATGAAAGACGAGTTCCTCGCAACGCTGTCCCACGAGCTTCGGACCCCTTTGCACGCGATTCTCGGCTGGTCTGAGCTTTTGCTCGCCAGGGGCGACCGGACCTCGAACCAGCAGTCCGGCCTAGAAGCCATCGCGCGGAATGCACGCTCGCAGGCGCAGCTAATCGACGACCTGCTCGACATGCAGCGGATCGTGTCAGGCAAGATCCGCCTCGACATCCAAAAGGTGGAGCTCGCACCGGTAATCGAAGCCGCCCTCGAGTCCGCACGACCTTCCGTGGAGGCAAAGGCTATCACTCTGCGGGCCACGCTGGACCAGGCTGGCCCGGTGTTCGGAGATGCCCAGCGGCTCCAGCAAGTGATCTGGAACTTAGTGACCAACGCGGTGAAATTCACCCCCCAGGGGGGAACCATCGATGTAACCTTAAGTTGCGTCGACACTCAGTTCGAAGTCATGGTGCGCGACTCGGGTATCGGTATCCACCCTGACTTCTTGCCGCACCTGTTTGACCGCTTTAGGCAAGCAAACTCGTCCAGTACTCGCAGATATGGTGGGCTTGGGCTTGGACTCTCCATCGTCAAGCAGCTGGTGGAGCTCCATGGGGGTACGGTCAGTGCGGCAAGCCCCGGGGAAGAGCAGGGGGCAACGTTCACGATTACCCTGCCTGCCCACCAGGCACGTCGACCCTCTGAGCCTCCAGCCAAGCCTGCGAGCCCACCGCCGCTCACGGCGGCGCGTACGCCCTATGTGTCGCTTTCGAATGTACTGGTGCTGGTGGTGGATGATGAGCCCGATGCGCGTGAGCTCGTTGCTAGCGTGCTGGGTAGCGCTGGCGCACGCGTGCTCAGTGCGGACTCAGCAGACCACGCTTTGGCCCTCGTCAAAGCTGACCGACCCGACGTGATAGTAAGCGACATTGGTATGCCCGGACGGGACGGTTACGCGCTACTCCGCGACGTGCGCGAGCTGAGTGCAAGCAGTGGCGGACGGACGCCGGCCATCGCACTGACGGCCTTTGCGCGTTCAGAAGACCGCACCCGGGCCATGCTCGCCGGCTATCAAGTGCACATGGCCAAGCCGGTGGAGCTGCAGGAGCTCGTGGCGACCATCCACAGCCTTGCGGCGAATAGCGCTGAGCGCAAGCTCTGACGCCGCTCGCTGCGCAGCAGTCACTAATATTATGGACCAAGCACTAATATTAGGGAACAAGCCAAGGTCCCTGAGGCGGGGGCGTGGCGGGTATCATTTGGAAGGTCGGAGCGCCTTGCACCACGCCTCCGTCTCCTGCGCCCATGGCATTCAAGGCCGCGGCTTGCTCAGGCGTACCCACGCCGCCATCTAGGCCTGCGTCGAATGGCGCGCGGTAACCTAGCAGCTCGCTGATATTTTCGGGCGCAGTCAGCTTCACGACCACGCGGTTGTCGGAAAAGGTATGGGCCCGCGTCTGCACGGGCAAGTAGCCGGTCGCGCGCACGATCACGTCCAGGGGCCCGCTGTCGCGCGGTCGTATCACTACCAGGGGTTTACCCGGAGTGATCTTACCTAATCGCTTGCGGCCCCAGGTCACCATGGCGGTCGCTGGCGGGCTCGTGCCAAAGATGATGGTGGCATGGGCAGGGTCCACGTTAGGGGCGGGCTGCGCGTTCGGGGTTGCCTGCGCGTTCGGGGTTGCCTGCGTCACTCCGGCATCCAACGCAGAGGGGGTGTTCACGGGCTGGGCCACTTGTGGTGTCACCGGAGGGATGGCTGCCACCTCGCTCGGACCTAGGAGGAGCGCAGCTCCGAGGGCAGTCAGCCCGGCTGCGGCTAGGCACAGCGCGCTGCGCGTCGTTCGGGCGTTGCGATGCGATCGAGTTGGCATGGCTACTCCTCTCCCCCTCCGCCCGCTTTGGCGTCGGGGCTGTCCGGTGCCGCTGGCGGCAGACCGGGGTAGCGCACGCCCGGTTTGGGTACGTAGCCCACGACGGGCTTTTGCTGGGTCCCTTTGATCTGCCCTTCAAGTACCTTCACAGGCAGGGGCGGGTCGAGATAGTAAGCATAGCCGCGCGATGGAATGCGCATCTCATACACGATGTCTTTCTCGAGAAATTGCCGCGAAAATCCCAGTGGCTGGTCTCCCGCCACGATCTTTTTGCGGTGCCCGAGTATGAACGAGTAAAGGCGCACCGCGATATGATTGGGTAGTCGGTGGCAACCATGGGAGTAACCCTGGGGACTGTAGATCGATAAATAGTCCGATGAACCATGCGCCCTGACGCCATTGTCGAAATCCGGGCGTCCATTGGCTCCTGGCACCACGAAGTAACCAGCAACCACGCCATAAGCGGATAGAAAGCCGGGCCCAAGCTCGTCGTAGTTCACCACCCTCGTGACTGAGCCATTTACCGTCCTACCCTTAACAAGCGAGCGAATGGGTGTGGAGGCGGGCGCTATCCAAACGGGGCCCGACACGATCTGACGGATCACGCGCGGGCCCACGTCCGACATCTTATACCGATAATACTCGTAGCCGTCCGTGGCCTGCTCGGAGCGCCAGCCGCCGATGGTGGTGCGCCAGCGGGCAAGCGGGATGGACTTGCCCTCGTGGCTCACGAGCAAAGTCAGGCTGGGGTAACGTTTGCGCACGGGAAGTTTGAAATTACCCTCGGCATCGAACGGTAAGTCGTACCAAACGTCACCGCGATCCACTACGATGGAGAGCTCCATATGTGGGCCATAGTAAGCCGGCAGCGGCGGCAGCTTGATGGCGACCCTGAGGGTTCGAAAGTCTGACTGTTTGTGCCGTTGAAAGAACGCCAGCGCAGCCTGCGCATCCGTCAGACCAAGTTGATCGAGCGCCAGCTTGGTGTACTCGCTCGCTAGGTCAGGAGTCGCTGTTTTGGCCGTGCTGGCCGAGCCATCTTCGATCACTCCTGCGGCCGAAATCACGCGTTCGCGCATGGTACGGACCAGACTGTCGTAGTCGTTCTGTAGCGGGGGCCGAGCCAATGCGTCTACGGTTTGCCGGCGCAAGAAGTTGGCCTCGTAAATCATATTTTTGTGCTGGAATTGGCGCACCGCCACTTGCATCGCTTCGTCGTAGACGCCGGTCGTGTGGCGGCTTGAGGCGGGCAATAGCTCTTCGCACTGCAGACGACGCTCCACCGCGCCCATGGCAAGTTTTTCTGCAGCGCGTTTCTCGACTAACGCGATCTTACTAAGCAGTTGCGGTTGCAGCTGTCCAAGCTCGGCCAAAGTCGCCACTTTGCTGCGCTTTCTTGCCGCTTCCAACATGGAGCGCGTAAAAGCCAAACGCCGTTCGTCTTTTTCCAAGTTCTTGGGCGGAACGTAAGACACGGTTTCCACGGCTGACAACACGTCGACGCTCTCTTGGTCGTGACACACGCGAGCGGCAGCGGTCATGAACCGGTTGTGCAGCACCGAGAGCGAAGGAAAGATCCCGTACAGTTCGAGATAGTTCTTGTCACCGCGCTCGAGTGGGACGCCGTCGCTGTCCAGCTGGTCGTTCGCGAGGCCCAGAAACACGCGACGATAGCGATTGGGCAACGGCTCGCCTGTCTCACTATGCTCCTCGCGGAAAATAAGCGGCGTCCACTGGTCGCTTAGGTCGACGAGGGTGTAACCGGCTCCGGCAATCGCTTCGGCGTCGACCCAGCGCTCTTGCTCGTCTACCCGCAACAGGGCGCGGCGTTCAGGCGGCAGGTCTTCTCGCGCTTGCAGGGCGTCTACGTTGCCCGCGGCGCTCGCGGCGGCTGCTGGTTTGGAAGGGCGGCCACCGACCGCCTGCGACGAGCCACTGGCTGGTGGCTGGGGCCGACCACATGCGGTCAACGAGCCGAGCAAGAGCCAAGCAAACTGCTGCGAAAATCGAGACACCAACATACTCCGGTCACGGCGCTGCCAGTGGGCAACAACGTCTGGCCAGCTATGAGGGTGCCGGCGGAAGGGATCCCATGACAAGTTCTTTGGTCGGCGCGCGCTCACTCTCAGCGCGCGCGTGCGGTTCACCGCAAAATTGTCTGGTATCCCATGTGTGTTGCGCGCGCCTTATGTGCTCGCAAACCAACGCTCAATGCATCACGGGCGAAAGCTCGGTCAAGAACGCGGCCACCTGATCGATGGCATCGCCCTGGCCTCGCTCGTCAAAGCGTGCGCTGAGCTTACGGTCTGGAGTGAGCTTCAGACGCCCCTTCGACTGAGTGACCATGACCACCAGTCGCGCCACGTCGATGGGCGCATCGTCGGCAAGGTGGAAGGTCACGCGTTGTGAGCTCGCTTCACAACCGAGCACGCGCAGCCTGCGTAGGCCAGGCTTGAGTGCCATCGCGCGCACGAAGGTGCGGGCCGCATCCGGCGCCGGACCGAAACGGTCTTCCATCTCCTCGGCGATCGCGCTCACGTCGGTCTCGCCGTCGGCGCTGGCCAAGCGCTTGTAGAATGAAAGTCTTACCCCGATATCTTCGATGTAAGAGTCAGGTAGTAGCAGGGGCGTGTCGAGGCTGACTTCCGGGTCGATGTCATGGCTTACGGTTTCGCCTTTGAGCTCGGCCACCGCATCTTCCAGCATCTTGACGAACAGCTCGAAGCCGACCGAGCTTACGGTTCCACTTTGTTCGGCGCCTAGTAAGTCCCCCGCACCACGCAATTCTAGGTCCAGCGAGGCGACCTTGAAGCCGGAGCCGAGCTCGGTGAACCGTTCGAGCGCCGCCATACGCATGCGTGCCTCATCGCTCATCACGGTCGGCGGAGGTGCCACCAGGTAACAGTAAGCTCGCTCTTTCGAGCGGCCCACGCGCCCGCGCAGTTGGTAGAGCTGAGCGAGGCCGTAAGTATCCGCGCGGTCGATGATCATCGTATTGGCGCGCGGTATATCGAGTCCGCTTTCGACGATGGCGGTAGAGCACAGCACGTCGTAGCGACCTTCGATGAAATCACTCATGACCTTTTCGAGCAAGCCTTCGTTCATCTGACCGTGCGCCAAAACGATGCGCGCTTCGGGTACTAGCTCCGCCAAGCGTGCTGCGCGCTCCGCCATGGACTCGATGCGATTGTGAACAAAGAAGGTCTGCCCGCCGCGCGCCATCTCGCGCTTGATGGCTTCGCCTATGACAGCGGGATCCCAGCGCGTGACAAAGGTGCGTACCGCGCGCCGGTCGACAGGTGCAGTGGTAATGAGCGACAGATCGCGCAAGCCTGAGATTGCCATTTGCAACGTGCGCGGAATCGGCGTCGCGCTGAGCGTCAGCACGTCCACGTTGGCGCGTAAGGCCTTGATGCGCTCCTTGTGCGCCACCCCAAAACGCTGCTCTTCGTCCACCACGAGTAAGCCGAGTTGCTTGAAATGCACATCCTTCGAGAGCAGGCGGTGGGTACCTATCACGATGTCGATACTCCCTTCCTTGAGCCCAGCTAAGGTCGCAGCCTGCTCTTCCTTCGACACGAAGCGCGACAGCTGTCCAATGCGCAAAGGATAGTCCGCCATGCGGTCACGAAAGGTATTGGTATGTTGCTGTGCGAGCACGGTCGTTGGACATAAGATCCCGACTTGACGCCCGGCCATGGCCGCACGAAACGCGGCGCGCATGGCAACTTCGGTTTTGCCAAACCCTACGTCACCACAAACCACGCGATCCATGGCCTGAGGGCGCTCCAGATCGCGCAAGACTTCGTCGATGGCCCGGCTTTGATCCGGTGTTTCATCGAAGGCAAAGCTTGCTTCGAACTCCGCATAGTTGCGCTCAGCCGGCTCAAGCGGTGGGCGGGTGGCGGCCGCGCGCTGCGCGTAGATCTTCAGCAAATCATCGGCCAGTTTCTTCACCTCGTCCCGCACGCGGGCTTTGGTGCGTGAGAACGTTTGACCGCCGAGCTTATCGAGCTTGGGTGACTTACCTTCCTGACTTGAGTGTTTCTGAATCTGGTTGAGGCGCGTGACCGGCAGATACAGCTTGCCGCCTAGGTATTCGACCACCAGCACTTCGACACTGACGGCCTTCATGCCCTGCAGCACTTCGTAGCGCGACAGCGACATCTGCTTCTTTTCGAGCCCCAGATAGCGGCCGATGCCGTGTTCCACGTGAACGACGAAGTCGCCGACGCTCAAGGCGCTGAGGTCGTCTAGAAAAGCTTCCGTCTTGGAGCGCTTCTCTTTGCGAACGTGCCGTTGGGCTGCGCGTCCTCCGAACACTTCGGTTTCCGTGACGCAGACCAGCCCCGCCGTGGCCAGCACAAAACCATGCGTCAGCTCGCCGAGCACGATTTCGACCTTACCTGACAGTCGGTTCTTGAGGCGCTCCGGGGTAAAGACTTCGGCGCCAGGGAACACCGTAAGGTCGTAGCCGCGCAACAGACCGCTCAGCCGATCGGCTTGAGTGCGGGTGCGGGCGGCGATCATCACACGCAGTCCACTTTCAAGCCAACCCCCTAGGCTGCGCGCCAACGGCAAGAGTGCGTCTACTCGTCCGGCACTGGCGCGCTGCTGTTTGAGTTGGGCCAGCAGTCCCGACTGATCTTCGCCGCCAAGGGCGAGCACGCTCTCTGCCGCCACGGATTCGAACACACTCAGGGGCGATTCGTCGTCTTCAGGCGCACCTGACACGGTCAGGGTATGCACGCTTGCGATCGGATGCTTTTCCAGGGTCTCGCGCAGGTCATGACTGTTGATGTATAGATCTGCTACCGCAAAGGCGGGCAGCTCGGTCACACGCGATGCACGATCACTGTGCGCGCGCTCCAGATCTTCGCGGGCCGCCTTCGCAACGCCGGTGGGGTCCACGATCACGCAGCGCATGTTGCCGGGCAAGTAGTCGAACACCGTTGCGAGCTTGCCGTGAAACGCCGGCAGCAAACCGTCAATGCCCAGCACGGTGCGGCCGTTCTCGAGGTCATCGAGCAGATCACTGCGCTTGCGCGAAGGTAAGTTGAAGCTGTCGCACAGGTCGCTCACTCGTTCGCGCACCTGTTTGCGCGTAGCCGTATCAGTGAGGGTCTGGCGTGCTGGATGGACGAATACCGACTGCTCTTCGGCGAGCGTGCGTTGGGTGTCTGGATCAAAGCGCTTGATGGAGGTGACCAGCTCATCGTCGAACTCGATGCGTAGGGGGCTGCCCGCATGGGGAGGGTAAACATCGAGCAGCGCGCCGCGCACGGCAAAGCTACCTGCGTCTTCCACCACGGGTACGCGCAAATAGCCGCACGCAGAGAGCAATGCGATCAGCTGATCGCGGTCGACGATGTCGCTGACGTGAATGTGTCGCGAGTGCGAGGCGAGCGCAGGTTTCGGTGCGACCTTACGGAGTAGGGCCGAAACGGGCGCGACGAGAAACTGCCAAGGCAGGCCATGCGCCAAGTGACACAGGGCCGCCACGCGCTCCATGTTCGCCTTGCGATCCGCCGCAACCTGCAAGAACGGCGAAGCGTCCGGCGATGGAAAGCGCAGCACCGGCAGTGCGTCGACACCACGCGCGCTGGCCGCGCCAAAAAAGCGCAAGTCTTGAGCGCACGCCTGCGCGCTATCTTGATCGGGTGTGATCACCAGCATGGGCGGCGCGCCCCGACGGGCAGCTTCCGTCAATAGTAAGGCGAGCGCACCACCCGGCACGCCGCTGTAATCTAGGCGCTCTTGCGATGCGAGCTTCTCCGCCGCTAGACGAAGAGTAGTGCTTGCACGCGTGAGGCCACTCTCGAGCGCGAAACGATCAGGCAGAAGAACATCGGACACGACCCCAGCGTGGTAGCGCGCTCACCGCGTTACGGCCAACCCGTGCGTTTTCACCTTTTTATAGTGCCGCTCACCTGCTGTCGAGTTAGTTTGAGGCTCGGCGCGAGGGGCGAAATGAGCGTCCGCGCACGAGGAGGTTGCTTTGAAACGCACGCTTTTTTCCGAGGATCACGAGCTCTTTCGACAAGCCTTCCAGCAGTTCGTCGCGCGCGAGATCAAGCCCCACCAAGAGCGCTGGATGGAGCAGCATCAGGTCGATCGCGAGCTCTGGAAAAAAGCCGGTGAAGCGGGTTTTCTCTGCACTTGGATGGAAGAAGAACACGGCGGCGCAGGCGGTGACTTCTTGCACGCAACCATCGTGATTGAAGAGCTTGCGCGCGCCTACGAATCCGGCTTTGCCGCGACCTTGCACTCCGATGTCGTCGTTCCCTACCTCTATCACTTTGGCGATGCCAACCAGAAGAAGCGCTGGCTCCCGGGCTGCGCCAAGGGCGACATCATCACCGCAATCGCCATGACCGAACCCGGCGCGGGCTCGGACTTGGCCGGCATGCAGATGACCGCCGTGCGCGATGGCGATTTCTACGTGCTCAACGGTTCCAAGACGTTCATCTCCAATGGTCAGATTTGTGATCTGGTGATCGTCGCCGCCAAAACCGATCCCAGCAATCCGCACAAGGGCATCACACTGTTCGTGGTCGAGGCGAATACGCCTGGCTTCGTGCGCGGCAAGATTCTGAAAAAGATCGGCTTATACGCGCAGGACACCTCGGAGATGCATTTCGAAGATTGTCGCGTACCCGTAGCCAATCGCTTGGGGCCAGAGGGCGGCGGGTTTTTGGCGCTGATGCGCAACTTGCAGCAAGAGCGCTTGGTCGTGGCGATTGGCTCGCAAGCGGCCGCAGAGCAAGTACTGAAAGACACCATAGACTACGTCAAAGAACGTAAGGCTTTCGGTAAGCCGCTCAGTAAATTCCAGAACACTCAGTTCAAGCTGGCGGAGACCGCCACTAAGATCGAGGTGGGCCGCCATTACCTCGACGCCGTGATCGCACGTCACATGAAGGGTGAGTATCTCGTCAAAGAGTGCTCGATGGCCAAGCTCTACCAGACCGACATGCTGGGCGAAGTCGTCGATACCTGCCTGCAGCTGTTCGGCGGGTACGGCTACATGCTCGAGTACCCAGTCGCGCGCGCCTACGTCGATGCACGCGTTCAGCGCATCTTCGCGGGCACGAACGAGATCATGAAGGTAATTATTGCTAAGGAAATGGGACTCTAAGATCGGGATTGCGCTGCCGGTCAGGACGCTACGTTTGGAACATGCTTAGCGAGCTCAGGCTGCGCGCTCCAGAATATGCGTGATCACCGTAGCGCCCGTACCACCCATATTCTGCGTCATTGCCAGCGTGGCATCCTTCACCTGATTGCCCGCGGCTTGGCCCGTAAGCTGCGAGTACGCTTCCACCAACTGGTACACACCCGACGCGCCGACCGGATGTCCGCGCCCCTTGAGGCCGCCCATGGTCGTGATCGGAAGCTTACCTTCCACACGAATCGACCCATCCTGACCGAGGGTATACCCACGCCCAGCGGCCGCAAAGCCGCTCGCCTCGAGCGAGAGCACGCTCATGACGGTATAAGCATCGTGCAGCTCCAGTAAGTCGATATCTTCGGGAGTCACGCCAGCGCTCTCGAAGGCGCGCTTCGCGGACCGTTCGACTGCTGCCAAATGCAAGAGGTTCTGCCGATCATCGAGGCCGAGCGAGTCAGTCGATATCGCAGAGCCACGCACGCGCACGAGCGGCGCCCCGCTACGCGCCACACGCCGCGCAACTTCTTCGGACACGAGCACGATGGCCGCCGAACCATCACAAATCGGCGATACATCGAATAGCTTGAGTGGACCTTCGACCTGACGGGCGTCGTTATAAGTCTGCTCGTCCACCTCCTTCTTGAATAGTGCATGAGGATTGCGCGCTGCGTTGCGATGGGCGTTGACTGCGAATGGGCCGAACACCGACGCATCGACGCGATGCTCGCGCATGTACGCGCTCATCAGGCGCGCGTTGAGCGAGACAAACGTTTCGCCGCGGCCACCCTCGGTAGCGAAGTCACTCGCGGCAGCCAGCGCGCGCGTGGTGCGCTCCCGTGCCGCATGCGTCATGCGCTCGACACCACACACCACGACGACATCATGAGCGCCGCTCGCAATCGCCATCACGCCCCAGCGCGCCGCCGCACCTCCAGAGCCGCACGATGCTTCCACCGTGGCCGCTTCGACGCCATGCAAGCCCGCGCTGTTCGCGATCAGCGCCCCCAGCTGCTGCTGCTCACTCAGCATGCCGCTCAACATGTTGCCGACAAAAAGCGCGGTCGGGTCTTCCAGCCCGCTGTCCTTGATGGCGGCCCGCACGGCCGTGGCCCCAAGAGTGCGGAGGTCAAGCTCGCTCTGCTTGGACACCGGGGTCTGCCCAACGCCGGCGATAAATACGTTTCGCATGCCTTGCTCCGTC
>JBKJIA010000524.1:0-4193 GCA_046598735.1 Polyangiales bacterium | reverse complement strand
CCGAACCGGCTATTCGTGACGTACGCCGAGGATCTCAATGTGAGTCCGAAGTACCATCGAATTGCTGAGGTCACGTGCGCGGGCGTGGAGTTCGATAGGTAAGCAATCGACCCCGGTCTCTCGGTCACCGCTTCGGAAGCGCTCGAACGCGATCCGATACGCGTTGCGCCACGCCACAAGCTGCTTCTTCGCGATGCGCAGCACGGACGCACGCGCAGCACGCAACGAGGGCACAATCACGTTGCGACGCTTCGCCGTCTTGGGCGAATCGAACGGATTGACTGCGAGCAGCTCCGCACGCGTCTTGAAGCGCCCACCCCGATCCCTTACCTTCACCCTCGCTTCCCGCTGCTTCTCCGCCGTGCGCGCGTCCATCGCGTCGACCAGCCCGCGCCCACGCGCCGCAAGCGATGGTGGAAGACTAAGGTGCAGCGTCGCCGTCTCAGGGTAACCATCCGGCAGACAAGCCGGACGCTTCACCGTAATGGCACGATTGCCGATCATATCCTTTGCACTCGACACAAAGCTCGGCCACTCACGCGTGTGATGCACGAGGCCCGCTGCGACCGGATTCGCGATCGCATACGCACAGGCGTGGATAAATGCCTCCTCGGAGACGAGCATCACGCGGCCCGTTTGCTCACTCGGCTCCCACACGGTGCCCTCCATCGGCTTACCATTTTGGCCGCGTAGGTGTTTGATGCAGCGCGCTATCAGTTCATGCGTGTCCTTGATGAAGTCGACACGCATACCAAGCGGATCGGTCGCGACGCAGTGGTAATGGTTATGCATCAAGGTGAGCTGATGGATGGCCATGCCGCGTTCCTTGGCACAGTAGCCGAAGCAATACAGGATCGCTTCGACGACCTCCCGATCCGCCTGCAGCAGGAACAAGCGCCCGGTGCAGCGACGCGACAGCTCCCACATGGTGTTCGGAATGACGGGGGATGCGATGCCCATACCGCCTGCGCTGCAACCCACGGCCCGTAGCTCGCACGCGTGAGATCACGGGCTTACGGACACGAGCCTGGCGGTTTACCGCCGCCCCGCTGCCGGCCGCCAGAGTTGCCCTTACCGCACCGGGATGTTCGCAAGCGGTTCAGGACAGGGGTGGTCATGTCAGCTCCGGCGCAGCCTAGTACAAATCCTTGCGCAGTCCGAGCCGTGCACCCCGATACCTTACCCATCCTCGAAGCCTAGGCGCGCGGTTCGATTTCGATGACGCGAGGCTGGGAGCGCCGTGCTGGAGGCACCATCTCTACGCCCGCGCCCCGCGTGGGCTGGCTCAAGGTAGTTTCGTGACCGTACGCGGATGGGGACGGAACCCGCTCGTTACGCTACAGTGCCGCCGCGACGAGGAGAACTAGTATGACAATTCAGGCAATGACAGACTACGTCGAGTTCCGTGACGCGAAATTGGCGGCTCGCTATCGGCACAAGAAGATACCGATCTCGACGCTGTTCGAGGCGTACTTCGACGGCGCAGTCGATCTGCGTGGCGACATCTACGAGATGCTGGCGCGCCGCCACGAGTTCACGAGCCACTCGTTTACGCCTGAGAACGTGCGCTACTTCGTGACCAAGTTCGTGCCTGAGAGTCTCGTGCACACGCGCAAAGACGACGCCAAGCTCGTGCGCGGCCACTACGATCGCGGCGACGACTTCTTCGAGGCTTTCCTCGGGCCACGCATGGTGTATACGTCGGGCTTCTTCGAAAGCCCCAAGCAGACGCTCGAGCAAGGGCAAGACCAGAAGCTCGATCTGGTGTGTCAGAAGCTTGGGCTACGCGCTGGCGAAAGCTTTCTCGACATCGGCTGCGGCTGGGGCACGCTCGCCATGCATGCAGCCAAACACTACGGCGTAGATGCCACCGGCGTGACGCTGAGTCAGAACCAGGCCGACTACGCCAACGCGCGCATTCGTGAGGCCGGTCTGTCGGATCGCGCGCGCGTCCTGTGCATGGACTACCGTGAAATCCCAACTCGCCGCTACGACAAGGTGTCCTCGATCGAGATGGTCGAGCACGTGGGTGTGAAGAATCTCGCCACGTTCTACGGTAAGGTCCAGGACCTGCTCACCGACAACGGCGTGTTTCTCTTGCAGTGGACGGGCCTGCGTCGCGCGGCCAAACAGGAGGACCTGGTCTGGGGGCTGTTTATGGCCAAGTACATCTTCCCAGGGGCGGACGCGAGCCTACCGGTCGCGGGCATGGTGTCGGCGTGTGAGAAGGCCAACTGGGAGATTCACACCGTCGAGAACATCAGCATTCACTACTGCATCACCCTCAAGAAGTGGCACAAGAACTGGGTGGCAAACAAAGACGCGATGGTTCTCAACTACGGAGAGCGCTGGTTCCGTATCTGGAACTTCTTCCTCGCCTGGGCCGTGGTCGCCGGCACACAGGGCACCGCGGCGTGCTTCCAAATCGTGATGAACAAGAATCTCAACGAGTTCGACCGTGCGCGCTGGATGCGTGAGGAGAGCTTCGGCGAGCGCATGAAGCTCAAGACGCCCGCAGCCGCGAATCGGCCCGAGATAGCCGCCGCCGAGTAAGCGAGCGCTTTAGCGCAGCATGCCGCGTTGGATGAGGTCCTCGATGGTGAGCCGGGTCGTACGTCGCTGCACGATGAACGCCAGGAGCATCACGGCGTTCATCATGGTGACGCGGAGCCATAGGTAGAGGTCGAGTCGATCGAACATGCCGAAGATCGAGAAGAGGTAGGCGTGCGGCGCGGTCGACAGGGCCATCCACAGGCGCATGGGGAGTGCGTTGTAGCGACGGTAGGCTGCGGCGCTCTCTTCGCTGCGCGCGACGTCGTCCCCAAGCAGGCGCTTCGCGGCGGGGTTCGTCGCCGACACGAGCTTGTCCTGGTTCTTCAGATAGTCGGCGTAGAACGCCAGCGACAGCCGCGTGTACCAGGCGCCGTTCTTGGCGGCGGCGCTACTTCGCAAAACTTCGACCTCCGCAGGAGAGTTGCCCTCGCGCTGTTTGTCGAGTCGCGTCCTGTGGACGTAGATCTCTTTGTACAGATCGTATGAGTTGAACTGCACCACGCTCGTGCCGATGGCGACCGCCGCGAGCAAGATCAAGAGCATTGGGTTCATGCCGGTGACGTGCAGATGGTAAATGCAGGCGACGATGGTCGACAGCGTGACGACGAAGTCTGCGGACCCGTCGAGCGCGCGCCCGAAGGCCGACTGCATCTTCTTGGCCCGCGCCAGGATGCCGTCGGCGCCGTCCATGATGGCGGAGCTCCAGAGCAATACTCCGCCCCAGATCATGGCGCTGCGACCCCCGTCAAACCAGCAGCCCGCCGCGCCGAACCCGAGCAGCATCGCGAGCACGGTGATCTGGTTCGGCGTGATCGGCGTGCGAAAGACGAGCCAGCAAAAGCCGTAAGCGAGCGGCCGGTGGACCCAGAGGTTGACCGGGTCTTCCACTTCGCGAGACTTGAGCACCTCCGAGAACGGCGGCATTCGCAGGGCAGGCGGGGAGGGATCGGGCATGCCGAGCTATATACTATGTTGTCGACGCAGCGCCCCTTACCTTTAGCCTACGCCTTGAACAAGAGGCTCTCGTTGCGATGGAATGACCAGCGGATGTACGTCGCACCGTCCGCCGAACGTACTTCGACTGGCGGAACAGGGTAAGGCGCAGCCATAGTCACGGTTTGGTAGACCGCGAAGTCGAACATGGCACTGCCGCTTGTGCGCACAACGCCCAGGCTTCGGAGCGAGCCGTCAGAGGCTATACTCATTTCAACTTTCGTGACCAAACTCGGATTGCCGAGCTCCCCTTCGCTCGGCAGCAGCGACAACAATTCTATGGCGAACTCTGGATGCAAGCGCTGGTGAACTTGGCCCAAGTATTGGGCAAAGACATCGTGTACATCAGCAGGCATCCTTACGGTGCGACCCGGCCCAACCCGAGGCCGGAAAGCGAGGGTTGCATCTCTGAATTCGCGCCAGCGCGGCCAGCGCGGCCGGCTCGAATGAGCAAAGGCCGGCGATTTCTGCGACGGGTTCGCGCATGCAGCGGGTAGCACCACAATCAGGCACGCAAGGCCATAAGCAAGGAACGCAGAAGGCAGCGCGATCAAGACAGTAAGGTTTCCCCTTGAGGTGTGGCAAGAGCCAGAGCAGCCTGCCAAAGGCGCGGTGTATCCCACCACGCGGCTGTCGGAGTGACCAGC
>JBKJIA010000435.1:0-10709 GCA_046598735.1 Polyangiales bacterium | reverse complement strand
TACCGGTGGTCCCTCCGGTCGTCGCGCCCGTTGTGCCTCCGGTCGTCGCGCCCGTTGTGCCTCCGGTCGTCGCGCCCGTTGTGCCTCCGGTCGTCGCGCCCGTCGTGCCGCCTGTCGTCGCGCCGCCTGTCGTCGCGCCGCCGTTGGCATTGCCATTGGCATTGCCATTGCCATTGGCCGCTGCGAAGGAGACGGTGCCCAACTCGGCGTCGCCTTCCTGGGCGGCGGGCCCGGCCTCCGCACATGCGGCCAGCAGCGAGGTTGCCATGACCACGTGCCTCGTACGGCGCGACACGAGCTCTGACCAACCACGACCCTTCGACGACATGAACGACCTCCTGTGCGCGGTCTTCGCCGCGGTACTTGCGGAGAGGTTATGGGAACCGGTCGTTGCAGTCCTCAGGGAGGGCTGCTGCTTTTCGTGTCGTGGTGGAGGGCGGAAGTCGGCGATTCTTAGCGAGTCTTACGGTCGTTCCCGCTGCGCACAGCAATTCTGTATGAGGGCTCCGCGAGTACGTCGACTCATGACAGCCGCCCACGCCGGTGAGCCGACATCGTAGCCAAGCTCACCACATCTTTGGCTGCGGCCATCGGCCGCGCTAGGGTCTGCTGGGATGCTACGTGGCGGATGCGAGTTGCTTGCCGTTGCGATCCGCAAGGGTAAGGTGGCCGATAACTGGTTTGCCCTGTGCCGCGCTGAACCTGTCGCCCCCGGGAGGACGTGAGCCATGGGTAAAGGTACCCGCATTCCGAGCCTGTTCGCTCTGCTGTGTGCGCTGGTATTGCTGGCTGCGTGTGATGGCAAGACGCGGCGTCCTGCTGCCGATGGGAGCGTTCCCGTCGACAGCGGCGCCGGTCGCGTCGACAGCGGCGCCGGTCCCGCCGACAGCGGCGCCGGTCCCGCCGACACCGGCGCGCCATCAGAGGGCGGTGTTGTCAAGGATGCCGGCGATGAGACTCCCGGGGGCACGGTTGAGCTCAAGGACGGCGTCCTCCGCGCCGGCGGCGTGCCCTTCACCATCCAGGGCGTGGGTTGGAACCCTGTACCCATCGGCGGCCGGCATCCGCAGGACGTGAACTTCGCCGGCTATGTGGTCCAAGACGGCAACCTCATGCGCGCTGCAGGCATCAATACGGTGCGCACCTATGTGAGCATCACCGATCGCACCGTGCTCGACGCACTCCACAAGCGGGGTATCTATGTGCTCAACACGGTTTACGCCTGGGGGGGAGAACCTGCCGAGGCGGTCCGAGAGCGCGTTCGGGCGGTGGCCGACCACCCTGCGATTCTGATGTGGCTGGTCGGCAACGAGTGGAACTACAACGGTCTGTACGTCGGTCTGAGCCACGCTGATTCCTTGCAGCGGATCAAAGACGTCATCACGGTGATTCGGCAGGAGGACTCGGTGCACCCTATCGCGACCGTGTACGGCGAGCTGCCCGACACCGACACTCTCGCCGCACTGCCCGAGGTTGACGCCTGGGGCATCAACTCCTACCGCGGCATTTCCTTCGGTAACCTGTTCGACACCTGGTCCGCTCGTAGCAAGCGGCCCATGTTCCTTGCGGAATACGGCGCGGATGCCTGGAACGCGCTTCTCCCCAAGGAGGATCAGCAGGCCCAGGCTGACGCCACCGTTGCCCTCGCTGGCGAGATCGCCGAGCACGCGGCGGCAACGAATCTCGGCCCCTGCCTGGGAGGGGCATTGTTCGAGTGGGCCGACGAGTGGTGGAAGGACGGCGCCGGTAGCCCCCAAGAACACGACGTCGGCGGCATCGCCCCCGGCGGGGGCCCGCACCCCGACCGAACCTTCAACGAAGAGTGGTGGGGGCTTGTGCAGATCGACCGCACTCCGCGCCGGGCCTACCATGCGCTAGTTACCCTCTGGGGCGACCCATAGGCGTTAGCAGCTTTCCACCCAAGGGCCGGCACCATCATGTGCGGCTCGTCGCAGCAGCCACTGGCGTATGCGACCGATCTGGGTACAGTGCCACCATCGGTAAGGCCCCCCTGGGCCAGCGAGCTCCGCTCAGCCGACCCCCCATCCCACAAAGGAAGAACCATGGCTACCGTCCAGTCCTGGATGCCCGCGGTGCTGTCGTTTGCACTCGCGGCGTGCTCGGTCAGCGAAAATGTCCACGAAAGCGAAGTCGAATCCCACACTGGGGCACTCAGCGGTCAGGTGAAGCCTAGTAGTACCTACTACACAGCCCGCCAGGACTTTCGCCGCTGTGCATCTCCCATGTGCGGCGGTTACTTTGTTGCCGCGGTAAATCAGGCGCGCATTCGCTGCGCCGATGGTAGCCAGGCACGTGAGTGCTACGTGGCCGAGCTGGTGCGCCCCGAGGGCACCGACCTCACGGAAGGCGTGCTCGTACACGGCTCGCTAATCGAGCGCTCCTATCCCGGCATTCAGGGCCGCTGGGGCGTGCTCGAGGCTGACTTCGTGGCCTCCCCAGTACTCGGAGGCGCCCGCGCTGGCCAGCATGTGCTCGCTTACGACACGGGCATTCGCTGCATTACTACGCCGTGTCCCTCGCTCGGCGTCGTCGCGCTCAACGTCTCGGGCGCCACCAGCAAGCCCGACGTAGCCTTCGTCGCCGGCACCGCGGACGAGAACGCGCAGCTCGAGCAGGCCTTTTATGATGAGCTCGGCACGACAGCCGAGGCGGGCACGGGCGCGCTCGCTGTGGGCAGCTTGCGCTGGCGCTTCGATCGCCGCACGCGCAAGTGGGTCCAGACCCTCAACATCAGCAACGTGTACAGGGCCCAGGAGCCTCTGCGCCCCACCTGCGTCGTCCTTACCAATCGCCCGACCACCACGGCCTGGAACTTCAGCACGCGCGACGAGGCCAGCACGTTTGCGGGTGGACTAGAAGGCGAGGTGCAGTTGCTCGACAGCGCCTGCGATGACGCGTGGCTCCCATGCCCCGCCGTGTACAATCCTGTCCGTGGTCAGATCGATTCGCTGGGCGACAGCTGCGTCGGTGCGTCCAACGCCTGTGGGTTCCGCGCTGCAGTGATTCAGGCGGCGGGTCATGATGGTAAGGCCACCGGAAGCTTCGTGGCGGGAGAGTGCCCCGCCGGTGGCGAGGGGAGCGGCTGTGAGCTGATCGATTGCCAGCCTGCTGACACATGCATCGAGGATGCCCAGGGGAACGGGTCATGCGTGCCCGTCGCAGAATGCACAGGTCCGATCATCGACTGCGCCCGGCCGCCCGAGGGCTGTAATTACGTCGGTGGCGGCTGCGTGAACGGGAACTGGACTTGCGGACGGCTCGTCTGCGACGGGAGCGGTCTCTAGATCAGGATCCGGGCTACACCGTGCTCGCGATGCCGTGGCCTGAGCGTTAGCGACCGGTCGTATGACGCGCTGCCTCAAGCCGAAGGGCGAGAACAGGCGCTGCATGCGCCGTCATCACCCAGGACGGCGCCGCGCTCGATGAAATGGATGGGAGGGGCGAGTGGGTGGCTAGGGACTCGGAGTCGCCGGGCCACGAAATGATCGTCGCGGAACCGAAGTTCGGGCGCGCTAGCCGGTTACTCTAACGCTGCCGGCTTGAGGTCCCTTCTTGCCCTGCACCACCTCGAATTCGACCTTGGTGCCCTCGTTGAGGATCGCGCCCGCCGAGTCATTGGCATGCACGAACACGTCTTTGCCACCGGCGTCCGGCGTGATGAAGCCGAAGCCCTTGTCTGCATTAAAAAACTTAACCGTACCTGTTTGCATCCCGCGCTATCCCACGCCGAGCCGCCGTTGGGAAGAGGCAGATCGCACGAAGCGGCGGCGGCCACGAAGCGGTGGCAGATTAGAGGCCCCACGGGAGCGAGAAATGCGCGCAAAAGCCGCATCGGGAGCCCGGCCGTAAAAGTTCCCATCGACTCGCACCCCGTTCGGCAAAAGCCAATGATTTCGAAGATTCAGCGGCGTCGCCAGCGGGGTAGGGCGCCCCTGGTCGAGGCTGCGAGCTTGCGTCTCGCGCCTCGAGGTCGAGAAACCAGGGCTCCCAGGTGGGGGCAGCATGGTGCGCGCAGGCCTGCCACGCGATGGCGTGCTCTTCGTGCGCGAGGCTCAAGATCGCGTCGTGCGGTATGGCCTGTCTGGCGCGCAAGCCACGCCGGCAAGCTTACGACAAGCGGCACCGTTTCCAGCTCGCTCAAGCGCCGGCGCAAACTTCGCGGGCGTATGCGCGGCAGACCAGCTCTCTCAGGTATGATCATCGAATGGACCAAGCCAACGGCAGTCGGGAGACCATCTTCGCGCTGCCGGGACCGATTGCTCAGATCTCGCCCGCGAAAGACGTCTCGGGGCGCGGCAAATATTGCGTATGACCTCTCGTGGGTATGATTCGACACCCAGGCGTCCAACCTTACCGTTTGTGGACGCGCTCACACTCTACACGGATTGGCGCAGCCCGAAGACCTTACGGTGCGGGTCGTTTGACGGTGCTGCTTTTGATCTTGACGGCCGTCTGCGCAAGCAATCTACCGTCGACCGATGCCCCCGTTCCGAGGGTGATCGAGGTCTGACTCAATATGTTCCCTTCGCAGTGCGCGGTCGTGCCGAGGTCGACGAGACCTGACACCTGCCAGAAGACGTTTTTGGCCAGCGCGCCACCGGTAAGCATGACTTGCACGCCACTGCTCATGGTGAGTGATTTGCCGATCTGAAAGATCCACACGTCGTTCGCACTTCCGTTCAGCGTGACGTTGCTGGGGATCAAAAGTCCGGTTCCCCATTTGTAGACGCCTGCCGTCAGTGTTTTGCCGCCGATGTTTCCGGCGCCGAGCTCGGTGAAGTCCGGTGCGCGGCCTGCTGCGTTGGTAAAGGCCAGCTCCATATCACTGATAGCCGCGGTCATCTTGGCGGGGGTGGGGTTACCATAGGACGCAGCATAAACCTTACCTACCACTTGGCTGGAGGTTGCAAATTGCGTGGTGGCGTCCGCGATGAGAGAGAAGCCAGTAATGGCAGTGGCTGTGGCAGGGCTGACTCCGATGTCACCAGTTACAACGGAGCCCGGAACGGTGGAGATGCCGCTCTTGGCTAGAATCACGAAGTCTCCCGCGGACCGAAGGTCGACGGTGGAACCCGGCACTTGAGAAGAGCCAGAGTCTCCCGCGTCTGCGAGCGTGCCACCTTCGGGGGTCAGACCATCACTGGAGGAGCTACCACATGCACTGCAGAGTGAGAGAAGCAGCACAGAGAGGCCCGTGCCGCACAGACTAGAGAAAGTTTTGGTCGTCATGCCACTACACAGAGCACAGAGCGAGCCAGCGCATTTCCCCAATACATCAGCGCGCTTGAGCGGTGTGGCCACAAATTGCTGAGGCACGATCGCGCTAAGCGGAGACAAAACGTCCCGTTTTGAAACGGTGGCCTTGAATCACGGTGAGTGCGCCGGCGAGCAGGTTGTGGGTGGGCGAAGGGGACGGATCCCTATTCGTCACCATGGGTTTGCGAACACCGCTGTCGCAGGCACTGGTGCAAGGGGCTGTCCCCCTGAGTATAGGACGCCATCCGCGAAAACATCGCAGCGGGGGTCGCCGTCAAAGAAACCGAGACTCACCTCCGCGCGCCTCTTGAGCGACGTGTTGAGGAAGGTCCAGGGACCCGTGCCTGCGCTCGCGTACCACCAGGTTTGGCCGGTGGCGAGGAACGAGTCCTGAAGACCGTCAGCGTCGAAATCACAACTGCCGAGCTCCGCCATACCATTGATGCCCACCAGGTTTTGCGATTCGTAGAGTCCCGACTCCGTCTGGCCGATGGCTTCGTCCATGCTGTCGTGGGCAAACACGTTGAACATGACCTTGGCGCCATTCGGGCCGAACTGGGGCGTGCCGCGCAGCTTGACCGCCTTGCCGGCGGTGTAAAGGAAGGAGTTGTACCTTACCTCCATGTCGTGACCGGCCGTGCCGCAGTTGTATAGGCTGTCCGAGAACAGGTCCCAGACCCCGCAGTTTTCCTGGCCGTGCATGTCGAACTGGTGGGTGCGCACCCACGTGCCGGGAAAGGGAATCCAGCGGTGCAGGCCGCCGTGCTCGAGCACAAGATTTCTGTAGGCGCGAAACCCCGAGCCATCGCTTCCGTCGCCCGCGATCGCGTGACGATTCCAATCGAACACGTTTTGTTCGATCGTCACGTAGGCGCCGTTTCCGACTGTCACGCCGTAGCCATGTCTCCCTAGGCTCTGGTTATGGTGGATAAAGTTGTCGTGGATGTGCACCGCGTCGTAGTCCTTGATGGGATCGATTTCCGACCAGTCGTCTGCGACGCCCACCGCCGAGCCGCTGAACCCGGAGATCTCGTTATGATCGATTTCGACGTTCAGTCGCGAGACGATGAAGATGGCCTGCGCCTTTTCGCCGAGATCCGATACCCCCATGTCGGCCCCTTCGATGCGAATTCCCGAAATGCGAACGTTGTCGCCGCCGACGTCCAGAAGCGGTTTCGGGCGGCTCGTGGTGCGCAGCCTTGCGCCCGGCGCACGTGGCGTGCGCCCGCCCACAAGGCTCACGCCTTCGGCTACGACGATCCACTCCTTATGGGTAAGGTCGAGGTCGACATTATCTTCGAGCACCACTTCGCTGTGGGGAGTGCCGAGCGCCTGGATGAGCACCCCCACCTGCTCCGGTTCGTTACTGCTGATCGTGACGCGTCGAGGTAGCGTCACACCTACGGTCGCACTGGCGAGCTGAACGCTGGCGTTGCCACGTATCGCTTGCAGGTTATAGGTCGTGTTGCTGATGGGCGTGACGGTTCGGGTTCCGCTCTTGGATGAGAGCGCCCAGGGATTGAGGCGAAGCTTTACGCCGGTGCAGTTGCTGGGGACGGTGGCGCGATAACGCAGAGTCACACTCTGTCCGGGTACGATGCTGCCAGGCGTGGCAGTGAGCGTCCCCTGGACTGATGCGAGGCAACCGGCGGTGCCCACGGGTTCACCGTCCGGGTTATCGTCAAGGGCTCGCGCGTCGAGGGGCGACGCCATCAGGCCGCACAGTAAGGCCAAGCCCAGGATGCGGCGCCCCAACCGGGGCCGAGCAGATGTGAGTGACGTGTTCGGGCGCGTGATAGTTGGCTGCGTGTTCATGGTGCACACTCCGCGCGGCACATCTGCACGCACTTGCGAGGGAGCATGGAGCGGTCTTCCTTGCAGCTAGCGAGGCACTCGTCGTAACAGTTGGGTTCGGGCGCAGGCGTGCAGCAGCCCGAGTCGCATGCGTATTTGGGCGCCACGCAGCTGGGCGTGACGTAGTCTTGCCAGAGCTGGGAGGCCGTGCCGTTGCAGTCATAAACCTGGATCGGCGTGCGGTCGCCGGTAAAGCCGCCCCGTACTTCGACGCACTTGCTGGGGGAGAGGCGGGTGCGTAGCTCACCGGCAGCGGTGTAGTCAAAGCGCTGATTGGCTGCAGCCGTGCAGGTGCGAAGCTCGGTGGCCGTCCCGTTCGTGCTGCTGCCGCCGCGAACAGTAAGGCATGTACCGCCCAGACCACGCAGTTGACCGAGGTGATCCAGCGTCCAGCGTTGCGCAGCGCTGCTGCTGTTGCATGTCAGCAGCTGCACGGGGGTGCCCTCGGCGCTCTGGCCGTCTGCGACGTCCATGCATTTGCCCGCGAGGCCCTGAAACTGCGTGCTCACGCGCCCGCGGTACCGAATGTCCAGGGTCGCATCAAGACCGAAATGGTCAGACACGTGACGGCCATTCGCGCGGGTGAACTTGGCCAAGAACAGGTCGCTCGGCTGACTCACGACGACGTCGTAGTAGCTGCTCTGAAGGTTGGGGCTCGTCACCACGAACATGAAGTCGATGCGCTGGCGCTGGGAGCAGAACGGATCCACTTCGTGCAGCACGTTGTTCTCGACGCAGTCGTCCGTGAAACCTTTTTCAGCAGGGTGGGTTTCCAGCCATAGGTCGCGCGGGTTCTCGAGTAGCTCCATGAGGTCGGCGTAGCGATCGTTACCCTTGCAAACGGGCGGCCCCGCGATGTTGAAGTCACCCGCAATGATCACGGGGTTTCCGCTATTTTTGCTGTAGAGAAGGATCTCGTCGCGCAGCTCCTTAATCTCGGCTCGTCGACAGTCGGGACCGCAGTCGTCAACCTCGGCGAGCAGGTGCGTGTTGTAGAAATCGACCGAAATGTTCGAGCCTGCGAGCTTGATGCGCGAGAACGTGGATCCTTGCAGCTGATCAAAGACACCAGGCTGTGTGTCCCATTCGTTCTCCACGAACTTCTGGACCGGATGCCGCGAGAAGACGGAGAGGCCGCCGTCGGTCTCGCCTTGGCTCCAATCTCCGTGGGGGCGATAGAGATAGTCATCGTCGTTGTAGCCGTACCGGCCGGTGGATTGGATGGCGTCGGTGAGCTCGCTCGCGCCGCAATCCTCCAACCCGGCATCCATCGAGTTCCAGTGCTCTTGCAGGCCCACGATGTCGTAGGCGGGCGATGCATGGGCGATGCTGTTGCCGAGGGCCAGGGCGCGCGCGATGCAGTCGTCGTTGCCGTCTCGATCGAGGCTGAAGGTGTTCTGCGTCAAGATGCGAATCCGCGCCGCTTGCTTTGACACTGCGGTGGGGGGCGGTGCGCCCTGGTACACACACTCAGGTCCGGGTTTTGTAGCGATGTTATCGGACCCGGTCGAAGCGAGCTGAATGCTCGCCGTCGTCGGGTCGTCGCTTCGCGGCATGGCGAGGCCACTGCGAGCGGTGAGGCTCTGTGTGCTTTCCACGAGATCGACGTCGTTCTGCGTGTCGTCACCGGGCTCGGGAGCAGAGGAGCAAGCAGCGAGGCAGCCAAACAGCGATAGGGTGGACGCCGTGCGGGCCAGGCCGTTGCGCAAGGTGTGGGGACGCTTGGGGCGGGACGACAACATGACTTGGACTCCAAGGTTACTGCCAGGAGGCAGTGGAATGAGGACCCCTGTTGTTCGTGACCTCGAGCCAAGACCTGACAAAGAGTCGGATCACTCGCTCTGACCTTACGGTGATCGTTGGAGCATGCCGCGTCCATGTCTGAGTGTTTAACGCAACATGGCTGCGACCGTACGTAACGGTCGCAGCCAGGTGCTGCGCGGCCTACTGCTATAGGACTCCCATGCATCGTGCCAGATCGTCGCGCCTCGGCCGGGCGAATCAGCGCAGCTGCGTCATGACCAAGGTGTCGAGGACTAGACGCGGCGCGAACAAATCCGAGATGTAAGACGGGCACATTCCATCCGCAGCGTGCGAGCTAAACAGACCGCAAACTGTCTCGCGTGTATGACCCTCGCGCTGCATGAGCATGCCGAGTGCACCGAGGAAGCTTGGCTCGCGCAGTGCAGGTTCGCGCTCACCCCATTCTTCGAACAACTCGAACAACTGGGCGCCTGGCAACTGGACTGTCTCGTCGTCTAGATTGTTGCGGAAGCGATCGGGCACGAGCGTTGCGCCTGATAGCGCCCAGTGCGAACCGTCGTTGGCATACCCCTCGCCCGTGTTGCTGCCATCGAAGGCATCGTGCAGGATCGTCGCCACGCGACCCACCTGGGAGCGAAAAGCATCCTTCCCAGTGCACGTTGGACAGTCAGTAAGGTTCGTTTCTGCCGATGCGCTGCCCGGAATACTGTAGTTCACGTCGAGCGACCTGGCGGCTCTGGCGAGAGATACGTAGTTCATTCCGCCTGCGATTTGCGAGGTGAGGAAGTCGGCAAACGCTTCGACGATATAGGTCTGTTGGTTCGCTACGCTTTGGTCGCTGATGTGCATGATGAGGTCGGCCCAGGCGAGGTCGCCAGCCGGAAAGGGTGCGCTGTCATGCATGATTTCGCACATCACGGTGTGGCTATACTCGTGGGTGGCAACGCCTCGCGAGTGCATGGAGCTTGTGTCGAGCACAATGTCCACGCTCATCAAGAACTCTGCGATCTCGACCGCAATCGTCGCAATCACGGGTAGCACATGGGCCACGACGTTAATGCTCAGGTTCGGCCAGCGCCCAAGACAGGGTGCAAAGGAGCGCGCATCATTCGTGAAGGTGTCGGCCATGCCGCCGGTCATGACGGTGACACGGCTCATGCTCTGCCCAGTCAGCGCCTTCACATATTCCGCGGAATCGGCCATTTGTGCGAAGGAGTTGACGTAGTTGTCGTTGACCACGACCGCAACGGTAGTGTCGTTCGAGATCGCCGGCACGGTGCCCACGCACACTTCGCGCTCGCTGAAAATATCGAGGAACTCGACGTATTCGTTCTTCAGCTCGATGCACACCCGCGCGCTTCGCCCCTTGGCGACTTTCATCGACACACGGCCCTCTTGGTTGGTGTCGCCAGAAAAGCCGGACAGCTCTTGGTAGACTTTGACGCGCACGTTTTTGATCGTGATGGCCCGTTCGCCCCAGGCGCTCTCCATGCCCACCGCGGCGCCGCCAAACTGACTGTCTGTATTGCGGACGTCGAGGTCGATGGTCAGCGTGGCCTCGCCTTTGACGATGCGCTGGTATCGTCCCCAAGCGCTGCGCACCGAGAAGACGACATCGTCGACCAGGTTGGCGGCGAAGCGAAAGATCTTACGCCCGAGCCAGCCGATGATCTCCTGCCGAACCGTGCAAAAGCGCGTCCCGTTCCTGACGTAACAGTCGTCCACGGTTTCGCCGTTGTACTCGAGCCCACGCTCAACCAGGTATTGGTAAGAAAGTGGCGAATAGCTCGTCGTCGTCCAGAGACGCGCTGCGG
>JBKJIA010000217.1:0-15594 GCA_046598735.1 Polyangiales bacterium | reverse complement strand
TTTCGAAGTACACGCGACGATCCTGAGTGTGAAGGTAGTAAGTCTGGCCGAGCATGGCCCATGGATAGACCATGTTCATGAACGTCTTGACGTCGAACTTCCACGCGAACTGCCGCGGCTCCATGTAGACGGCGATGGTCCACTCGGTCACCTCGTCTTCGATGGGAGTGGTGCAGTGGATGACGGTGGCTTCGAAGTTTGCGATTTTTGCGAAATTGATGTGAATGCCGAGGCCGTGGAAATCAGTATCCATGCCGATGTCCATCTCATCGCCCTCGATGCCACCAACCTTGAAGGGGCCGACCTTGGGCGCGTCCACCCGCATCGTGTTCTTGGTCGAGAAACGGTGTTTTTCGTGATAGACCTTCGGCTCCGACTTGTACTTGTACGCCTTGTGCAGGACCATGAAGTGCTGATCGTCGACGATGTTCTCGTGCAGAGGCGCCATGTGCGTGGGCGTGATCGAGCGAGCGAAGGCGCGACGCGGGAACTTGCTCACGTCCGGCAGATTTAGCTCCCAGGTCGGCTTGCCCACGCCGGTCTTACTCTCAGCGTCGAACCAGAACATGATCAGGTCGTTCACTTCGAGGACGGTATGGCACGGGATGCACTTACTGGGGTCGTTGCGAAATTCTGCGGGGCCACTCTTCGGCACGCCATTTTCATAACTGTATCCATGATAGGCGCAGGTGATTCGTCCATCTTTCACCGCGCCCATCGGTGCGAAGCGTCCATCCATGTGAGCACAGCGGTTGGAGTGGATAACTGGTTTGCCCTGCTTGTCGCGATAGGCGACGAGGTCGATCCCGTTCAGCTTCTTATGGACGATTTCGCCCTCCGCCAGATCTTTCGACGGGACATATAGGTACCACCCCGAAAAGTACCTCGGAAACGCCCCATGTCTCGGCTCGTAGTTGGCCTTGGGCAAGAAGAGCTGCGAGTCCTTCAGGAAGTTGTGGGCGAACAGCCGCGCGATGAACTGGGCAAAGAAGACTTTCGTCTCGACGTCTTTGATTCTCATGGGTGGCTCCTAGAATTGCGAGCAGAAGTGCCCGACGCGGGCATCACGCCGCGGGCCTAACCGAGGCTAACGTGAAACAGTTTCAGCCTAACAAGCGTTAGACTAGCGCGGCGCCCCTGAGCGATGCAAGGCCTATCCAACGGACTGTGCGGGGGAGGCGACGCAGAGCCGCCCGCGGGGGCACGGTGGACGCAGGCCGACCCTTGATGCTAAGGGCGTCGCGATGGGCTCGGACAACACACGGGAGCGCTTGCTGCGCGCCACGGCCATGGAGGTCGCGCGTCACGGCTTCAAAGGAGCGACGCTGCGCGGTGTGGCAGACCGTGCGAACATTCGCGCCGCCAGCATTTTTCACTACTTCCCGGAGGGCAAAGAACAACTGGTGCGCGCCACGCTCGCGCACATCATGGAGACGATCGCGACGCGCATGACCCCCACGCTAGACGCGAGCTCCGGCCTTTCGCCGGCGGACCTGATCATCCAGTGTGCTGCTCTGTTGTGGAACTTCATGGCCGAGCACCCGGAGTACGCCGGAGTGTTGATGCGCGAGGCGTTCGAGCCCGACGACCGCGTTACGGAGGTCGTGCGCGACCATGCGAAACACGTCGTCAAATTGGCAACCACCTACATCGAGGCGTGCCAACAGGCCGGGCAGCTAGGGTCGTTTAATGCGCGTCGTTTCCTGCTGCGAATCGCGTCTTTTGCCATGACCTTTCATGCGGCACCCAACATGCGGCAGTACATTCTCGGCCCGCGCCATTCCGTTCGGCAGGAACGCGAGGCATTTCTGCAGCAGGTGCGCGCGGAGCTGCTGGGCGACGCCGGCGCTACCTCGGAGTAGTGCCGCACTTCCGCTGGCTAGCGCCACGCTGCGCGCGCGCTGTATCCGCCCGTCGTCTCGCCACCTACCTAGGCCCGAGGGGCCCACAGTGCCACGCGACGAGACGGTATGTTCACATCCCGCGGAGGGGGAACCATGTTAGTTCTACCTCATGTATCGCCCTAGAATCAACAAGTCGTGGCTCGCGCGCTCCTGCGGGATCCAGCATGGCGTACCGAAGTTATACCCCAACCGAAGCGGTAGACCGGATGCTTGTCGGTCAACAGTAAGGTGCCGGTTGCAGGATCCCCTCGCTCGCGATTCGTACCTCGGCGCGCTCGGGCTGGCGTCATGTTAAGTACGGCGGGCCATGAAGAAGCGGCACGGCTCAAGACGCGGGCTCTCCAAAGCGCGATCTCGAGCAGCGCGAGCTTCTCGAGCATCGCGACGGACCTGAATGGTGTCATCCAGATTTTCAACGTCGGCGCTGAGCGGATGCTTGGCTATACAGCTGCCGAGGTCGTCAACAAGATCACGCCGGAAGACATGTCCGATCCGCAGGAAGTCATCGCGCACGCCAAAGCGCTGAGCACGGAGCTCGGAATTGTGATCACGCCGGGTTTCGAAGCCTTGGGCTTCAAGGCATCGCGCGGCATCGAGGACATCTACGAGCTGACCTATGTCCGCAAGGATGGGACGCGATTTCCCGCGGTGGTGTCCGTCACGGCATTGCGCGACGCCCAAGCCGTCGTCATCGGCTATTTGCTGATCGGCACGGACAACACCGCGCGCAAGTTGGTCGAGGACGGGCAAATCATGGCGGCGGTAGCTGCCGCTGCGGAGCTGGCCGCGATTCAAGGTGCGGTCTCCGAAGCTGCCATCATCGCCGTGACCGACCTGACTGGAAAGATCGAACAGGTTAACGACAACCTTGTACGCATCTCCAAGTACTCGCGCGAGGAGCTGATCGGCCAGGACCACCGTTTGCTTAACTCCGGACTGCACAGCAAGGAGTTTATCCGGGACCTATGGTGCACGATTGCAAGTGGTAAGGTATGGCGCCATGACCTGCACAACCGCGCCAAGGACGGTTCCCTTTATTGGGTAGACACCACCATAGTCCCGGTGCTCGACGCGCGCGGCAAGCCAGTCAAGTACATCGCCGTACGCTTCGACATTACTGCGCGCAAGCAAGCCGAAGAGGCGTTGCTCAAGCCCGGCGCTCTGCAGACGGCGATCTTCAATAGCGCGAATTTTTCGAGTATCGCCACGGACGCAAAGGGCGTCATTCAGATCTTCAACGTCGGCGCCGAGCGGATGCTCGGCTATACGGCGGCCGAGGTGATGAACAAGATCACGCCCGCAGATATTTCCGACCCGACGGAGCTGATCGCGCGCGCTAAAACGCTGAGTGCCGAGCTCGGCACACCGATCACGCCGGGTTTCGAAGCACTGGTGTTCAAGGCTTCGCGCGGGATCGAGGACATCTATGAGCTGACTTATATCCGTAAGGATGGCAGCCGCTTTCCCGCGTTGGTATCCGTTACCGCGCTGCGCGACGCACAGGACACGATCATAGGTTACCTGTTGATCGGCACGGACAACACCACGCGCAAGCTCGTCGAAGCTGAGCAGAAGAAGCTCGACCAGCGCTTGCGTGACCAGCAGTTCTATACGCGCTCACTGATCGAATCGAATATCGACGCGCTGATGACCACCGACCCGTCCGGCATCATTACGGACGTCAACAAGCAGATGGAGGCGCTGACCGGCTGCACACGAGATGAGCTGATCGGTGCACCGTTCAAAGGTTACTTCACCGATCCAGAGCGTGCAGAAGCCGGGATAAAGCTCGTGCTCAGCGAAAAGAAGGTAACCGATTACGAGCTGACCGCGCGCGCCCGCGATGGGAAAGAGACGGTCGTATCCTACAATGCGACCACCTTTTATGACCGCGATCGCACGTTGCAAGGGGTGTTTGCGGCGGCGCGCGACGTCACGGAACGCAGGCGATTCGAGCTAGAGCTCAAGCAGGCCAAGGCCGATGCCGAGAGTGCAAGCCGCACGAAGTCGGACTTCCTTGCGAGCATGAGTCATGAAATCCGAACTCCGATGAATGCCATCATGGGCATCGCGGATCTGCTCGCCAAGACGCCGCTTTCCGCCGAGCAAAACAAGTATGTGCAGATCTTTCGCCGCGCCGGCGACAACCTGCTCAATCTGATCAACGACATCCTAGATCTCTCTAAGGTGGAATCCTCCCAGCTCGAGCTGGAGAGGACCGGCTTCTCGTTGAGCGACCTGCTCGGCAAAGTGACGGAGATGGTGGCCGCTCGAGCCGAAGAGAAGGGGCTGGCTCTCGTGTGCGAGATTGCGCCCGATGTCCCCAACGAGCTTATCGGTGACCCGACACGGCTGCAGCAAGTGCTGCTCAACCTGGTGGGGAACGCGATCAAGTTTACCGAATGGGGTGAAGTATCGATGCGCGTCACCTTGGATGGGGACTCGTCCGTTCCGATCGCGCTGCGGTTTACCATCTCGGACACGGGCGTCGGCATCGCCACCGAGAACCTGGGCCGGGTATTTGAACGATTCACGCAAGCTGACTCTTCTACGACGCGTCGCTTCGGAGGCTCTGGACTAGGGCTTACCATTTCGAAACGCTTGGCGGAGGCGATGGGCGGACGCATAGGGGTCGAAAGTATCCTCGCAAAAGGTAGTGTGTTCTCGTTGGTGGTTCCGTTTGAGATCTGGGCCTCCGCCACGCTGCGCGCGACACTCCCGCCTGGCTCGGAGTTAGCGCAGACCCTGCCTTCGCTCCGTATCCTCTTGGCGGAGGACTCTGCTGACAACTGCACCATCGCGATGGCCTACCTCGAGGGCACGCCCTACCAAGTCGAGATCGCAGAGACCGGGGCTATCGCCTGTGAAATGTTCGCAGCCGGACGCTACGACCTCGTGCTCATGGACCGGCAAATGCCAGTGATGGATGGCTTGACGGCAACGCGTAAGATCCGTGCTTGGGAGAAAGCGAATGATCGCGCGCCCACGCCGATCATTGCGCTCACGGCCTCGGCCCTGAAGGGCGATCGAGAAAAGTGTATGGCTGCGGGCTGTACGGCCTTTCTGACAAAGCCTATCAAGCAGGAAGTCCTGCTGCGTGCGATCAAGGAGCGTTCCTTGGTCGGGCCGACCGCTCCGAAAGAGGAGAGCAAGCGTAAGACTCCGAGTCTGCTGCTTGCGCATCCTGCGATTGCTGCGCGAATTCCCAAGTATCTGCAGAACCGCCGGAAGGATGTGGTGACCTTGCTGCAGGCTTTGGCGCGGGGCGAGCTCGAGACGCTCAAGACCCTTGGGCACTCGATGCACGGCTCGGGCGAAAGCTTCGGATTCCGCGGCCTCACGAGGATCGGCGCCGCGCTGGAGCAGCACGCTACACGCGGCGACCTCGACGCAGCCCGCAAGTGCGTAGACGAGTTGTCGACCTATCTGGATAGTGTCTCGCAAAGGCCGCACGAAGGCCTCGACGCCGTTGCCGAACACCCGCTTCGCCATCCGCCTTCCGAACCCCGCGACGGGACGCAGCGCAGCAAGGGCCTATCGACGTCCAAGATTGCGCGCACCATCGTGCTCATCGATGACGACGACGACACGCGCGAAGTGTTTCGCGAGATACTCGAGCAGGACGGACATCACGTCTACGAGGCGCGCGCTGGGGTCGCTGGACTTGCGCTCATCCTTGCTGAAAGTCCAGACGTCGCGATCGTAGACCTAGACCTGGGCATGCCCGACATGGACGGCTACGAAGTAGCGCGGCAAGTGCGTGCTGCGGGCAGAGGCGTGTGGCTGGTGACGATGAGCGGATATGGGACCGAAAGCGCGCGCTCGAGCTCGTTGTTAGCGGGCTTCGACACGCACATGACCAAACCCATCGACATGGACTTAGTAAACCGCATGCTCGATTCGCTCCCGGCACGGGAGAGCTAAGCATACTTAGGGTAGGCTGCGTGCGGCCGTAAGCGCGCCTCGACAGCTAGCCGCGCTCGTGCGACAGCGCCGATGTCATGAAGCGGAGGCGACGGTTAGGCGCGTCGATGGCTCGCGCCCACCACGGGCTGCTTGGAGCCCTGCTAACTGCGCTCACGCTCTGCTTTCTGGGTGCAGCGGCCGCTTACGGACAGCGCAATGAGCGCGCCGAAGCGACGCCCCAGTCCAAGGCGTTTCTAAACACGCTCAGCCCGCAAGAACGCGACTGGTTGCGCGCGCACCCCGTGATCCGCGTCGGGCACGATCCGGGCTGGCCGCCCATTGAGTTTAGCGACGAACAGGGTGAGGTCGCGGGCATGAGCGCCGATTACCTGAATCTCGTCGAAGCGCGGCTAGGCATCAAGTTCGAGCGAATCAGAGGCCTAACTTGGCAACAAACCTATGCACGGATGAAGCGCTGGGAAATCGACCTAGCGCCCGGCGTGGCTAGCACGCCTCAGCGCACAGAGTTCTGGGCCTTTACCGAGCCCTACATGACGATCCCCATCGTGATCGCCACGCAGCTAGACGTGACGTACGTGGGTGACATGGCCGAGCTCGTGGGCAAGAAGGTGGCGGTCGTCGATGGTTACGCGATCGCAGACTGGCTGCCGCGCGATCTGCCCGGCATCCCGCTGTTGCGCGTCGAGAGTGCTGACGCTGGCATCAAGATGGTGCAGAGAGGAGAAGCGTTTGCCTATCTCGACAACCTGCTGATCGTCGGCACCTACCAAGCCAGAGCGAACATTTCGAACATCAAGATTGCCGGTCAGACGCCCTACGTAAATGCCCAGCGTATGGCCGTACGTAAGGACTGGGCGCCGTTGGCTCAGATCCTGGACAAGGCGCTGAAATCGATCCCCGAAACGGATCGCAGGGAGATCTATCGCAAATGGCTGCCCCTTCGCTACGAGAGCCGGTTTGACTATGTCCTATTCTGGCGAGTCCTCGGTGTAGTTGGCGCGATCCTGGTCGCGCTTTTGTGGAGGAACCGAAAGCTGGCTCTCGAGATCTCGTCTCGGAAGAAGGCCGAAGGGGAGCTTCGCCAGAGCGAGGTCAAGTTCCGCACGATGGTCGAGACCTTCCCCTTGGCCATTCATCTTTCGACGGGGCCTGAGCAGAAGATGGAGTACGTCAACCCCACGTTTACTAAGCTATTCGGCTACACCCTGCGGGACATTAGCTCGCTCGAGCAGTGGGGCCTCCTCGCCTATCCCGAACCTAACTATCGTCGTTGGGTCTACGACGAAAAGGCGAAGCGAACAAGCGCTGGGCTCGCGACTTCGGACCCGCTGGAGCGGATGGAGCGGATGGAAGTAGTAGTGACCTGTAAGGATGGATCGAAGCGAGACATCTCCTGGGACTACATCAGGCTCGGCGACGCCGAGTATTCGTGCGGCCTCGATCTCACTGAACGAAACCAGGCCGAAGCCCTGGTCGCGACCCAGAAGGAACGTCTGAGCGTGACGCTGCGAAGCATCGGCGACGGCGTCATCACCACCGACCTCCAAGGCCAGGTTCTGTTCTTGAATCGCGTGGCGGAAGGGCTGTGCGGCTGCACCCCAGAGCAGGGCGAAGGTAAGCCCATCGCCAGCGTGTTTCGCACCGTGCACGTGGCCACGCACCTACCTGTTGTGAACACGGTGGATAAGGTGCTGGAGTGTGGCGAAGCGGTGGCGCCGCTGGAGGAACGCTGGCTCATCGCTGCGGATGGAACAGAGCGACTCGTCACCGAGACTGGTGCTCCCATCAGAGACACCAACGGTAAGGTGGTAGGCGTCGTACTGGTGTTCAAGGACGTCACGGAGAGGCAGAAGCTCCTGGAGAGTGCCGAGCGCACCGAACGCCTCGAAGCCCTGGGTGTGCTTGCGGGCGGCATCGCGCATGACTTCAACAATCTGCTCGCCGCGCTGTTCGGCTGCATCGAGCTCGCGAAAATCACGTTGGATGCACAGAGCACAGCCGCGCAGTACCTCGAGAGCGCGCTTGGAACACTCACCCGGGCCACGGGCCTCACCCAACAACTCCTTACCTTTGCGAGGGGCGGTGCTCCGGTTCGAAAGACGGGATCACTCAGCGCACTTCTGAAAAAGTCTGCTCAATTTGCCCTGAGTGGCTCGAACGTATCCTGTTCCTTCGAGATCAGCGAAGCGCTGTGGCTCTGCGACTATGACGAGGGGCAGGTTGCGCGTGCGATCGATAACATCGTCCTTAACGCCGTGCAGGCGATGACCCTTGGCGGGACCCTGCGTGTGAGCGCTGAAAATGTCGTACTTAAAGAAGGCGACGTCCCCTCGCTTCGGTTAGGGAAGTACGTGCACCTTGCCTTCGCGGACACGGGCGGCGGCATACCACCCAACATTCGAACCCGCATTTTTGACCCATTCTTCACCACCAAAGAACAGGGTACGGGCCTCGGTCTCGCAGCGGTGTACTCCATCGTTAAGAAGCACGACGGAGAAATTACGGTCGACTCGGAGCCCGGTGCGGGAACCACCTTTCACATTTACTTACCGGTGTCGCATCAAACAGCTGCGCTCGACACCCCCTACGACAGCGCTCCTCACCAAGGCACTGGCCGCGTGCTCATCATGGATGACGACGCATCGGTGCGACGTACAGTCGGCACCATGATTGAACTGATGGGGTATGAAGTGGCCTACGCCGAAAATGGCGAGCAGGCCATCCAGGCCGTACGTGATGCGTCCGATACCCCGCGTCCCTTTCGAGCCGCCATCATGGACCTGACCATTCCGGGGGGCCTAGGAGGGAAGGACGCCGTAGCGCAACTGCGCGAGACACAAAGCGACCTGGTGGTGTTCGCGGCGAGCGGTTATTCAGAAGACCCGATCATGGCCGACCCCGCCCAATTCGGCTTTAGCGATAGCATTCGCAAGCCGTTCACCCGCGCGCAGTTGCAGTCCCTCTTTGCACGCCACCTGGCCGACGGTGCAGTGGGTGCAGTGGGGACGGTTCGTGAAACTTGATAAGTTGAAATGGTCAATTACGTGAACCACTCTGGGACACGCTCGATCAACTCATGGAGCGGCAAGTTCACGAACCGTCCCCAGCCGCTGCCAGTCAAATAAATTTGGACTGTCATTGCCCTTGAGATCGTCCGAGTATTCGTGTGGCGGAGATTGCTCCGCCGGCTAGTGGCTCGATCTCCCGGAGGCGAATGTGCGCGGTCGTTCCCTGATTTTGGCGCCCTTTGTGGCGTATCTGGCGGCGTGTGGTGGTTCGTCCGACAAGGCGAACACGCAGGCGCCCGGCCTTGACGCTTCTGCTGCGCGGGAGGGGGGGACCGGGGCGCAGGGCCACGTGGATGCGAGCACAACGATGGATGGAGCCACGTCGGGAGGCGGCTCAGGTTCTGGGCAGGACGGGAGCACGCTGCCCCTGGATCCCCTCACGCTCGATGCCTTCTGTAGCGGCGTGCTCGATTCGACGCTCGCCTGGCTCGACCGCTGTCAGCCGGGGACGGGATATAACTGGCCGGACTGGGGGACGCTGTACGCACAGTGCCAGAGGGCTCCGAGCGAGATTGAAATGGGGCGTGCCACCTTCGATGGTCAGGCCGCCGCGCGCTGCGTCGCACTGAACGAAGCCGCCGACTGCAAGCAAGGGCCCGCGACCTCCTACGCCAGAGTCTCCGTCGAGCACCCGTGCAAGGAGGTCTTCGTGGGTGCGGTGCCGCTAGGCGCTGCCTGCTACGCGGATGCGTTGATCCTGGCGGACGAATGTGCGGGTGGCTCGTGTCGGCACAATGCCGGCCAGTGTCCAGGCAAGTGCGACGTCTACGCCCAAGCAGGGGGGATGTGCGATGGCGGCGGCGCCCCCCACTGCGTGCCGCCGCTCTACTGCGGTGCGGATAAGAAATGCATTGCCCGAGGCCAGCTCGGGGAGGCGTGCAGCGGGCAGTTCGATTCGTGTGAAGCTGGGCTGAGCTGCCCCTACGTGGAAGGCAGTCCGTATCGCTGCGTGAAGATTGCTAAGGCGCTAGGAGACGCCTGCGATGGCTTTCGCTCGTGTCCAATAGGCAGTGGTTGCTACCAGGGCACGTGCATCGCGCGACAACCCCTCGGCGCTCAATGCGCTTTCGACATCGTCTGCGTGGATGGGCTGGTATGTGCCCCAGTCAAAGAAGGTGACGTGGTCCTCTCGCGCTGCCGTGCACCGTTTCAGCCTGGCGCGGAATGTCTGGGCATCGAGCCTGTATGCAGCGGAGGGCTCAGTTGCTACGCAAGGCCGGGCGAGGCGAAGAAAACCTGCCAAGCGCTCGGCAGCGTTGGAACTCCGTGCGATTCATCCAAGTGCCAGCCTGGCTTGACCTGCAACTATGGCGGCGGCGACACGTGCGTGACGCGGGGCAAGGCCGGGGACACCTGCAACCCCATTCCTCCCGATGCCTGCCTCGAGAACCTCTATTGCTTGCCCGACCAGAAGTGCCACGCGGCAGGCAGTCTTGGTCAGGCGTGTGACCTCCGGGATCATCGCACCTGTCAAAGCGGAGGCTACTGTTTCGATACGGGGTCGGGCGCCAAGTGCGTCGCGGCACGTACGGCAGGCCAGACCTGCCTTCGCGACGGCTTTCAGAACATGTGTACTTCGGGCTTATATTGCGCCGTCGCGACGAATACCTGTGTACCGCAAGTCGCCGACGGCACGGCCTGCACAAGTGACTTCGCCTGCACTTCCGGCAACTGCCCGGACTGGGGCGTGCGGGTATGCTCAAGTCTGATCGTGGGCAGGGGCTTTACGGGATGCATGCGGTGAAGTAGCGGGGGCGGGCAGGGCATGCAGCCATCGCGACGGGCGCTCTCCCCACCGAGGGAAAGCTACCGTAAGGTGTCACGGCGTTCGCACGGCGCAGTGGCCATCGCCCGCACAGTAAGGTTGGGGCGCGATCGACTCCTCGCACGGGGCGCAAGGGGGGACCGGGTCGCACGTCACCGGGTCAGGCTCGCCCTTACGGAGTGCGATGTAGCCCGATGGATCGCCGCCGCAGCTGGGGCAACAACCGCTTGAATGCAGCTCGCAGTCGGCGTCGCGCGCGCACGCCGAGGACGCGTCTTTGCGAACGTCGCGCACCACACAATGGGCGGCCTCGCAGGCGGCCACCACATGGGCGCGGGTCGGATCGTAGACGGTCACCTCGCAGGGGCCGCAGGCGACTGGCTGCGGGCAGATCTTCTCTCGCGCGGCTTCTTGCTCAGCGCTGAGCACCGCGATCACGTCGTCTGCGGTGGGCTCGCAGGCGCTGCAACAGCCTCGGGCGATCAGCACGCATTGCGCATCTTTGGAACATACCTTCGCGGCGGCTGCATCACGCGTGGAGCGGTCGCTGCCCGCGTTGGAGCTCGAACAGCTCGCAAGCGCGGCGAGCAGTGCGAGCGCCCGGGCGACTGCGCCAAACCGTGCCGGGAACGCCACGCCCGTCTGATCCGCAAGCGCCTTACCGTATTGCTGCGCTTGCATGACTACTGCCCCAACCAGGCGGCGAGGACCTTGCTACAGGCGATGATGCCCGCGCGCGGCCTCAGCCCGAGAATGCGGTCCTGTGGCGGCACGGCTACCAGGCGTCTAACTGTTGGCACGTTGGTTCCCCTTGTTGAAATAGTAAGGTTGGTCCCCGGGCTCACTCGTCGTAGTGATGCTCCGATAGAGCGAACATCTCCTCGTCGAGCTCTCGATTCATGTGCTCGAATACTGCGCCGCCGATCATACCATCATACGCCGCTTTCATCAGCGCTTCGCTCGGCCGGCCTTGATGGTGAGCAGCTTCGCCTTCGCGAGCTCCACCGGCTCAAGCTCTGACTTTTGCCCCGCAAGTCCCAGTGGCCGTAGCAAGGGAGCCGCCGTGAAGCCCTGCAGTAAGATCGAGATCACGACGACTCCGAAGGTCATTGTGACCAGCAGACTTCGGTGCGGGAAATCGTATGGAAGGCCGAGTGCGAGAGCGGGAGCTCAGCCGTGCCGTAAGCCTGATGCGCGAGGCCTACGATCCAAGGTAGTGCGAACTAGCTAGCTAAGTGCAGGCTCCTGCCGAGCCGCTTTCGTAGCGCTCAGGGGAGCATCTCGTCATCGCTTTGCGCCCATTGGCCCAGCTTGCCGTAGCCATTCAAATCCCCGATCACGAAGACCGGCGCAGAGGCTGGCTGTAGCGTGCGCTTTGCGACCTCACGCAGCACTTGCGGCGTTAAAGCGAGTATGGCGGCCATGTCGGCTTGCGGGGCGCTTGGATCGCGTCCCAACGACAACAAGTGTGCGAGTGTCAGCATGGCGCTCTCGTCGCTCGAAAAGTCACTGGCAACGTTGTCGAGCAAAGCAAGCTTGGCGCGCCGCAGCTCCGCGTCGCTCACGAGCTCGCGTTGTAAACGAGCCATCTCGCCCAGGATGCGGGTGACGGCCGGCTCGGCAGTGTCCCGTGCCGTGGCGGTTTCGATTAGTAAGGTGCTGCCGTCCTTACGCACGGGCAGGCTCGCGCCAACATGATAGGTGGCCTCTTGCTCGGCCCTTAGTGCGGCGAACAGGCGCGAGCCGGTCGAGCCTGCCAGGATGTGTACCAAAGCACGAAAGGGAATGTAGTCAGGCGAGCTCGGCGCAGGCCCCTGTTGTCCAATCGCGATCAAAGCTTGGCGCGCCGAGCTTGCATGCAGAAACACCTTACGCTTGCCGCGAGGTTGCCAGGTAGGTTTCGCGTATTGAGCAGGTGCCTGACCGTCACCCTTCCAACCACCAAACAGGTTTTCGACGGTCGCCCGCAGCGCCTCAGGATCCACGTCCCCCGCGACTACCAACGCACTGGCGCGGGGAACGAAACGAGCTCTATAGCCGGCGACTACCATGTCGAGCTCGTGTTTGTCCGCGCGCTCCATGGCCAGCTTGGCATGCTGGCCTAGGGTATGACTCGGACCGTACAGCCGCTGCATGACGTGATTGCGCCCCACGCCTTCCAAGGTGTCGCGACCGTCGGAAAGATTGGAGGCCACGCTACGACGTGCACGCAATAGCGCGTCCCGATCGAGAGGCGGCTGTTGCACGTGCTCGGCCATGGCCTCCAGCGCCATCTTCACATCGCTGGTTCGAACCTGCGCAGCAAGCCCGGCACCGTGCTGAAAGCCGAGCCGAGAGAACGCAATCCAGTGCGATTCTGGTTCCGCAGTCGCCGTGGCTTCGTCACGCGAGGGCGATTCCGCTTTTGGAGCGGCCGGCCCATCGTCTGGAGGCTTGACACCTGCAGACAGTACGAGCTCCGAGACGACCGAAGCCAGGCCGGAGTCCTCAAGCTCGGCCCCATCCTCGCCACCCCGCATGGTAATAAAGCCGATGCTGGCATGGGGCCATAGGTGGCGCTCCAGCACCACCAGCCGTAGCCCATTGGACAGCGTAAAGGTCTCGATCTTGGGTAAGGTTGAGATCTTCGGCTCGGCTTGCAACAGCGGCACGGCACCGGCGAGCGTGGGCTCAGTCGGCGTGAGTGGGAACTGGGGAGCGGGCAGGTGCGGCCGGCTGGTGCATGCCATGCAGCCGGTGAGCAACACTAAGGTTAGTTCTCTTTTCATGGCCGGGCACCTGACGTGCTATTGCGCGATATAACCTTGCCCAAGCGAGGTGCGCCCTCGCGATGCGCCATGCACACGCGCACGCGGCTTGTTGTTGAAAGGTGCGAAGCCGCAGCACGCTGTACTGCGTCAGAGGTGACTTGGCGGTAGCGCTGGGCTTGCTCCTGAAACGGATCCGCAGTGGGCACAGGGCGCGGCTGCGCCAGCTCATAGGCGCGTGCGGTTAGGCTCTCCCCGTCAAACACGGTCTGATGCTCCAAGGTTTGCTTCGCTCTTTCGAGGGCCGAAGGGGACAAGCCTTGCTTGCTCACGCGCAGCACCGCAGCGTCGATCACGTCGGTCACCTTTGCCCGCTCGATCTTGGCATCAAAGCTTGCAAACAACGCAACCTCCTCACCCAGCTCGCGTCCGGTGTAATGACCGAAAACGGACGTTGCCGTGCCACTTGCGCCAACCAAGCGTTCGCGAAGCAGAGAGACCAAGTGATGCTGGAGCACGTCGAGGGCCGCACGTTCTGCAGCGTCCGCTCCGGCGGCCGACCATACGGTTGCGCACATTTGATTTGTGAACGGCCAGACGGCCTCGATCAGAGAGTCTCCGCTCGGAGTCGCAGCGAGCAGGGCCGGCACGGTGGGTACCTTGCCGCGTTGGCGAATCGACCCAAAGAGCTGCTCGATCTTGGCGCGTGTGGCACTCTCATCGAAGTCCCCCACTAACACGAGCCGCGCGTTGGCAGGCCCATAGAACTTCTGAAAAAACCAGTGAACGTCCGAAAGACTAATCGCTTCGACGTCATCCGGTTGATCGTTCACGCGCCGATAAGGGTGAGCCTGCGGATAGGTTGCTTCAGCCGCCATCGCGATCATGGACCGTAAGCCTCCGTCGCCGACCCGCTCGTCCCATTCGTGCAGCACCGCGGCGCGCGCACGTTCAAGGTCTTGGGCATCGATGCGATCGAGCAGAAAGCCCATGCGGCTACTTTCAAGCCACAACGCAAGCTCCAGACGCTCCGGCGGCAGCTGTTCGAAGTAAATCGTACGGTCGAGATCGGTCGTAGCGTTGGCATCCGTGGAGCCGCCATCGGCAAGGTAATCGAAAAAATCTGAGTGTTCGGCATCGCGTAGACCCTCGAACATCATGTGCTCGACGAGATGCGCAAGACCGCGGTAGCCGACCGGATCGTTACCCGCCCCCACGCGGTAACCTACGCTCACCGCTACCCGCGGCAGGCGTGTGTCGCGCAACAACACCACTTCGAGTCCGTTCTTGAGGCGATAGCTTACGACCGGCTCGTCGCGTGCTAGCGGCGCAAGCGCTGCGGTATCCTTCACGGCTACAGGCGCAGCTGGCGCGACCGGCGCGGCTGGAGTCGTAGGAACTTGCCGCACCGGCTTGGCCGGGAGCGCGGGCGCGTCTGCGAGCACGGGGGTCGCCAAACACAACCACGTCAGGATGAGCCCCCGTGAAAAAAGGGATGCGGTCATCAGCGGGTTGTACGTGTAAAGCCTCGCCGTGCACGCGGCACGGGCCGCCAATCACCCCTGCATCATCGGGGATGGCGACAGGGCACTGAGGAAGCAAGCGCGTGGGCCGTCCCCATCGGAGCCGCTCCCCCAGGTGGCGCTGCTGAATGGGAAGCGCGCGTTATCCCTGAGTCCACAGTTGCATGCCCCATTCGAATGTGGCAAAAGCGCCGCTTGCTGACGTGATTTCGCCGATAGGCGATTTGCTGTCGGCAGCGTTCCCCTCACCCCCCCCTCGGCGACAAACATGCTTAAACCGGCTCTGTCGCAAATTCGCCGCGATGGTGGAGGCGCGCTTACGGACCGCGTTGTCCAGGTACTTCCCCTCAGGATCACCCCATGTTGAAGTGGCCTGACTCAGATTTTCCGTGCTCTCACCCCCTTCTTGGTGTAAACGTCCGCCGCTCGTCCCCTCATTCCGGTTTTTGACGCACAAGCCTTTGGCAAGTGCTCTGTCCTCGCGCCCGGCGGCCTTCCTCACGCCGCGTGGCGTCCCCTTGCTCGCCTCCTAGCTTCCTTCGCGGAGATGCCCATGATTGATATGCTCGCGCTTTCCCGTCGTCGTTCGTTGCACCTTGTGACCTTACTGTTGGTGGCTGCGCTGAGCGCGAGCTGCGACAACGCCGGAGCGCCGAGCGT
>JBKJIA010000199.1:0-8152 GCA_046598735.1 Polyangiales bacterium | reverse complement strand
CGTCCGCACGACATGAGCGAGGCGGAACATCAGCGCGCGGCCGACAAGGAGTCCCGGCTTGCGGACACACACGGGCCGCAGTTCGAGCAAGGTGCGCAGGTACGCGTGCCCGTCTGCGACTCCACGGCCACGGGTGAGGGAGGGAGACCCGTCTGCTGGACGGACACGGTCAACCCGACCGAAGAGCATCGCGAGCGAGCCGAGGAGCATCGGCGCCTGGCCGAGGAACATCGGCGGGCTTCCGAGGCCCTGCGAACTGCGGAAGAGCGAGCCTGCGGCGGCATCGCCGAGGCAGACCGGGACCTCAGCCCCTTCGCCCACGTCGAAGACATTCGCGGCGTCGAGGAACTCTTGGTAGCCCGCCAGAACGGCAAGGTTTCGACGAACCACCAGGTTGGCGCGACCGTGTCGATGAACGCCGTGCCAGGCCTCACTTCACAGTGGCTGCAGCGAGTTGTCGACTGCCACCTCGCCCGCAACTCTGCGCTTGGCCACGAGAGCGGAGGGATGCCCCTCTGCCCACTGGTTCCGAAGGGAGTGACCGCCCGTGTACGTGCACTGCGCGACGGTTTCGCAGTTGACATCTCGGCAGAGGACGCCGGAACAGCCGCTGAAGTGCTGCGCCGTGCCTTGCTCCTGAAGAATCGCTAGATGCGCCTTACCTTTCTCGGCGAGCCTTCGGCGCTGCGCGTCGGGGTTGTGGCCGATTCTGTTACAAGTCGTAACGTGCTTCGCCACAAACGCGCTGCCCCCTGCAATTTCGGCCTCTTCATTCAGCTTTTCGCTTCGCGGCTTTGGCGCAAGGTTTGCTTCGTAGAGGTTGGTTCATGGAGGTGCTTTCGTGGACCGTCGAGGAGACCGAATGACTAGGTTTGTGACTTTGGTTCTATTGGGTGCTGGCCTCACTGGCATAGCAGCGGCCGCCTGCACATCGTCCAGCGATAACAAGAATCAGGGTGGCGGTGGCGCGTCGCTCGCGACCTTGTACGTGGCCAACGGAAGCACGAGCTCTGTCAGCGTCGTGGACACGGAGACGCTCAAAGTGGTCGACACCATCCAGCTAGATCGCGAGTACCATCCCCATCACTGGGGGCTCTCTCCAGACGGTAAGACCGCGCTGCTCGCTGCACCCAACGCCGACTTATCGGCAGGGCATGGAGCGGAGCCGGACGCGGATGCCGGCGGAGCGGAGGGGGGCGGCCTTCATGGCGGCGCGCACGCTGGGGGCGGCGGGGCGAGTGAGGCGATGTCCGCCGTTTACGCGATCAACACCAGCACACGGAAATCAGTAAGGTTGGCCGAGATCGATGCGACCGTGCACAACGCGGCCTTCACACGCGACGGTAAACAAGTGCTGCTCGGCATGATGGAGCACGGCATGCTGATGGCTTACGATGCGACATCCTTCAAGGAGCTCTGGTCCCTGCGGGTGGGTGAGATGCCCCTCGAAGTTTCACTGACCCCCGATCGTAAGACCGCGCTCGTTGCCCTCTCCACTTCAAGCGAGCTGGCGGTCGTCGATCTCGCCACCAAAAAGGTAACCACCTTGCCCGTGGGCATGGTTCCAATCGGTGCATGGCTTAGTGGCGACGACGCATACGTCACGAACGAAGGGGATAAGACCGTGACCTCGATCTCGCTCAAGAGGCTTGCGGTTCAGTCGACGTTCGATGCGGGCGGTACGCCAGGTCAAGCATTTGCTTCGCCCGATGGCAAGGAGCTTTGGATCGCGCTGGAGGACGAAGGTAAGGTGCGTATCGCGGATCCCCAGACGGGAAGGAAGCTGGCGGAGCTGGCTGCAGGGGTGAAGCCCCACGGTATTGTGTTCGAGCCCTCGGGCAAGCGCGTGTTCGTGAGCGATGAAGGAGACGGTAAGGTACTCGTCTTCGACCGCGCCAAGCGGAGCCTGCTCGGTAAGGTCGAGGTCGGTGGCCAGCCCAATGGACTGTTGTGGGTAGGACAACCCTAGAAAGTGCGAACGCGCGACAAACCCGCACGACCTTATTTCGACCAGGGAAGTCTTATGCGATTATTAATAGAGATGTTCGTATTGTGGGCGCTGACGGCTTGCGCGCCTCAAGCCATACCCTCCCAACTTCCGGCGGGGAGTCCCGTCCGAGCGGACGCGCCGGCGGCCCCGCTCGCCGCAGGTGGCGCCCTTGCAGGGGGTACCACACCCAAGAAGCCTGCCGCTGAGGGAACAGCACCGAAGTCAGAACACTCAGGTCATCCTGGTATGGAGGGGATGTGACGTGCTCCAACTGGCCGCGACGAGGCGCGCTGATAGGGCTGAGCTTAGCCTTGCTAGGCTGCGCCGGACGCACGCGGGATCGAGCCGTAGACGAAACGGAGGCATCCATCCGCTCGAGCACGGGCTTTGCCGTTGACACGAAAAGTGATGTGTTTGCAGGCAAGCTGCTCCATGAAGTGCGGCAAACATTGCAGCGCCCCCTGAATGCGGATGACGCGGTGCGCATTGCGCTGCTCAACAACAAGCGCGTGCGCGCCGAGCTTGAGGGACTGGGTATCGCGGTGTCCGACGTGATTGCAGCCGCGCGACCTCCCAATCCCACCGTTGAAGCTCACGCAGGCTTTGACAATGGACTCTCTGCCTACGGGGGGACCGTCGAGGTCGGCCTCTCGCGTTTGTTGACGATGGGCAAGCGCGGCGGCGTGGCCAAGCGAAAGCTCGCCGCAGAAAAGCTGCGGATAGGGGATGAGGTCATGGCCTTCGCGCTGCAGACTCGCTCCGCCTTCCACAGCTACTTAGCCGCACGCAAGCTCGTGAAGATTGGCACGACGATGCTGGAGGCGGCGCAAGCCAGCAAGGAAGCGGCGCAGGCGTTGCTCGAGGCGGGCAACATTCCTCAGGTCGACTACGAGATGGAACACGCCTTCCTCGAAGAGAATCGGCTCACGCTCGCCCTGGCGCAGAAGATGGAGCTAGACCTTAGGGAGGATCTCAATACGCTATTCGGGGTATGGGGACCTTATACTCGTTGGGTGACGGTGGATGATTTTCCGGCCCTGCCGTCGTCGGATCCGGTTGATGCCCAAGTGGAGCGCGGGGCGATCGAGCGCAGCCTGAAGCTTGCGCAAATGCGCGAGCAGATCGAAGCGCAGGCGGCGAGTGTGGGACTGGCCAAGCTGGCCGGCGTGATTCCAGAGATCAACGCGGGCGTGGATGCCGACTTCGAGGAAGAATTCAGGCGCGTCGGTCCGGTGGTCAGTGCGGAGATTCCTCTTTTCGATCAGGGCCAGTCCGAGACCATGCGCGCGCGGGCGAGTCTCGATCAGACGCGGGCGCTCTATGTGGCGACGGCGATCGACGTGCGCTCGATGGCACGGCGCGCCCGCAACGTGCTCACCATTTCTAGACAAGTGGTGCTGCAATATCAAAATGCCGTAATTCCACTGAGAATGCGCGTCACGAGCGAACAGCTCAAGCAGTACAACGCGATGGAAGCAAGCGTGTTCGAAGTGCTGCAGTCTAAGCGCCAGGAGCTCGAGGCGATGCAGAATCATGTGCGAGCGTTGCGTGACTATTGGGTGGCAAGGGCTGAGCTGGCGCAGGTGTTGGCCGGCGGCAGCCTGCCTCTGAAGGGCGGCTGGATGCAGACGGGGTCGAGTAGCGCGAGCGCCGCGCAGCAGGGAGGTCACTGATGATTCGCCGACGTCAATTCTTACTCCAAGGCAGCGCTGCCATCGCGGGGGCGGCCGCCGTGCTGGAAGCGAACGCCTCGGTTGCGCACGCCGCGGTCAGCGCTGACGAATCCACCCCGCCTCTCGCTACGGTAGATAAGCGCTATACGCCAGTCATCACACCCAACGGCGCGACGCTGCCCTACCGCATGGTGGACGGTGTGAAGGTCTATCATCTGACCGCGGAGGTGGTTCCTAACCACGAAATGGCGCCTGGCGTAGTGCTCGAGTGCTGGGGTTATAACGGCCGCACCCCCGGCCCGACCATCGAAGCTGTGGAAGGGGATCGTGTCCGGTTCTATGTTACGAACAAGTTGCCTGAAGCGACCACAGTACACTGGCATGGCATCGTATTGCCCAATGGTATGGATGGCGTGGCAGGTCTGACGCAGCGTGCGATCGCGCCGGGCGAGACGTTCAAGTACGAGTTCACCTTCGATCGCGCCGGCACCTTCATGTACCACCCACATTTTGACGAGATGACGCAGATGGCGCTCGGCATGATGGGTATGATCGTGGTCCACCCCAAGGTACAGCGCCGCAAGGTCGATCGAGACTTCGTGATGATGTTAAGTGAATGGACGGTAAAGCCGGGGGAGCGCAGGCCTAACCCACTCGCCATGAACGATTTCAACATGCTCACGTTCAACAGTAAGTCATTCCCGCTGACTGAGCCCCTGGTCATGAAGAAGGGGGAGCGAGTGCGCATTCGCTACGGGAATTTGGGGGCCATGGATCATCATCCCGTGCACCTTCACGGGTTATTCTTCAAGGTGACGGCAACCGATGGGGGTCCGATTGCAGAGGCCGGCCAGTGGCCAGAGACCACGGTCTTAGTGCCGGTAGGCACGACCCGCGATATCGAGTTTGTACCCACCGAGCCCGGCGACTGGCCGATGCACTGTCACATGACCCATCACGTGATGACGCAGATGGGACACGATACGCCTAACATGATCGGCGTGAAGACCGCCGCGCTCGATGCGCGCATGCGCAAGCTCGTGCCCGGTTACATGAGCATGGGCCAAGGCGGGATGGGGGAAATGGCAGAGATGCAAATGCCCGTCCCAGCGAACTCCGCTCCCATGCGCGGGGGGGCGGGCCCCTTCGGCTACATCGACATGGGGGGCATGTTTACTATTCTCAAAGTGCGCGACCAGCTCGACTCCTATGCAGATCCGGGTTGGTACAAGCATCCCGCGGGGCGAGTCGCCGAGGTGGCTTCGCAGGCGGACCTGACACGGGATGGAATTCAGACGTAAGTAATAATTACATCGCATGGCGTTTAGCCCGCCGAGCTCGGGAACAGCGGCTTACTTTCGAAGACGGTGACGGCTTCGCCACCATCACGGTAGCCGATGACGCGCAGCGTGATGGAGCAGACGCCGCCGACGGTGCTGACGTCGACCATCCCCATGTTGAGCCCGCCGTACGGATTGGCTCCAGCCTCGGCCCGAGCGGGCTTGAGCGACCTTACTTTCAGCACGCGTCCCTGCTCGAACTCCACCTCGTCTATCATCTGCGAGGCAAGCTCGCTGAGCTTGCGGTGCAGCAGGCCTTCGTGATTGGAGATGGCGCTGGTTACGAGCTGATACATGCGGCGCCCTCCCTCGAACTCGAGCTCGTATGCCACTGCAGTATGCACGTCGCCGCCCAGGAGTAAGATCAGCTGTTGCGGATGTTGCTGCGCATGATCGGCAAGCATGGAAAGTATCCGATTGCGATGCGCGATGCATTGAGGATGAGACCAACGCTCGTGCAGGTCGGAGCCCTCTTGGAGCACGGCCGACACGACACCCGAAATCTTACTGTCGAGATAGATTAACGGGATGGCCGTGACCAGTACCAGCAAGGGCTGATCAGCCTGCTCGCTCAGAAAAACGCGTAAAGCTTCGAGCTGCACAGGAGTGTAACACTCCGTGACGCCATCGTTCGTGCGACGCTGCGAGCGCACATCCATGACGTAAACTGACGTCCCGCCCCAACGAAAGCCGTAGTCGAGCTCCCGCGGGCGATGGAGCTCGGGAGTGGGCTTCGTGACCCGCACACCCTGGTAGTCGAAGTAAGCATCCAAGGCGCCATGGCGCAGGGCGTCCCAGCGCGCGAGCGCGTGCTCCGGGTCGGTGCCGAAGTTGTCGACGACCTCATGATCATCAAGCATTGGATAACAGGCAAGCGCAGCCTGCAGGGCACGGAACCCTGCTGGGCTCCAAGCTTGGCGGTAACGCTCCTGGTAGATCATACGTACCCGCTCACGGCTGCACTCTAGAATCGACGACAATCCGGCGGGAGCGATGCGCGCAAAGTAGTCCTTGTCAAAGAGTGATGAGGGTTGCGGGGCGTCCGCATACATCTGATCCCCCATCAGGAGCGCAAAGCGTGCGTCGTGCTCGTGCAGCGAGGCGAGGGCTGCTCGGAACATGGCCGCTCCACCCGGATACAGGCTCCCGTCCTCCGAAAAAGGTTGGTTGCACGACATCGCAGCAAAGCTCCAATGCGCGGGCGCAGCGGCAGCGGAGCTGGGCGCGGTTTGAAACGCTGCCTCGGCCACCAATTCTCCGTTGCACAAGAGGCGCACGCCATACCGTGTCAGTGGCAAAAGCTCAGGGCCCGACACGTCGTCGGGATAGGTCCACGCGCCCGTCCCGTCACTGCTTGCGGATGCGGGCCTGACGCTAAACCTCGAGATCGTTTGCTGGCCTTGTACGATTTCGAGCTCATGAACCGTCGGCAAATGGAGCCGAGCCCAGATCTGAACCGACCGGTGATCGACCCGTCCGGCGCCCACGAGCGCCTCTAGCTTATCTGCAAATGCGGCCATGCTTCACCATAACCCAGACCAAGCGGTTCTTAGGTACGGGCGCTGCGACGACGTTGCTGCGATGTGAGTGCGTGGCCAAGACGATGGGCCGTTGGGGCGAGGGCCTTCACTTTTTCGGTGGATCATCCGAGTTTATCGGAGGGTGCTTGACCATGAGCGTCGAATCTCTCTGCTTCCAGTTCACTGCGGGCCGCGCGCTGACTGCGCCCGATAGCTCATCGGGAACCACTCCTTCGGCAGCTTGAGAGTGAGCGCGCATCACGTCGCTCATGGCGAGCACTCCCACCAAATGATTGTCATCTCCGTCCACGACCGCCATCTGTCGTGCGCCCAGAGCGCTCATGGTTGCGACGGCATCCACCAGCGGCAGGTCGCTTCGCAGGTATCGCTCCGCCCTCGACTCATTTTCGGCCGCGGACTCCGCTCGCCCCTCGGCGACGCGGCGCCGCAGCCGCGCCTCGCTTATGAGTCCATGCAGCACGCCCCGCTCGTCGATGACGGGATAGATGGAGAAGCCCACATTCTGGATGCTCTCGAGGGCGTCGAGAACGGTTTGGCCGACCGACAGGGAGACGAGCTCGGTGGTCATGGCGTCACTCACGCGAAACGAGCCGAGCGCGGCCGCAGCGCGCTGCGTCTGGGGCAGGTGGTAACCATCCTGTTCGAGTAGCGCCTCGTAGATCGGAACCGGTTGCCATGAGCGCGCCACGACGTAAGCCACGGTGTTCGCGATCATCAACGGTAAGATCAAGCCATAACCACGGGTCATCTCGAAAATGATGAGCACAGACGTGATGGGTGCGCGAATCACGGCCGCAAAGAAGGCGCCCATCCCGACCAGGGCAAAAGCGCCAAGGTCCGCGTCTGGATGAGTGAGCAGGAGGCGATCGAGATGCCCAAACACACCACCGAGCATTCCGCCGATGAAGAGCACCGGCGCAAAGATCCCGCCCGCACCGCCACTCGAATAGCAGAGCACCGTTGCTATCACCTTGGCAGCGATCAAGAACAGCATGACGTGCAGTGATACCTTGCCGACGAGGGCGGCAGACAAGGTGGCATACCCATCTCCTAAGACGCCCGGGGTATGGAGAAGCAGTCCAGCGGCGACGGCAAGGATGCCCGTGACGAGCCCGCCCACCGCGGGGAGGTAAGCAGGGCTGACGGATCTGACTGCCCGGAAGCGGGTTCGCAGCGAAAGTAGTAACGCATAGAACGCGCGTGAGAGCAGTGCCGCGGCGACTCCGAGCAGCGCATAAACGAGCAGGGAAGAAGCGTGCTCGAGACTGTACGAACCGGGCACCGCGAACACGGGATGCTCGCCAAGGATGCTGTGTTCCACAGCCGCCGCGATGGCCGCGGCGACCACGACGCCCGATAAGACCGTCTGGTCCAGGTCGCCGACTATTTCTTCAATCGTAAAGGTAACCGCGGCAATGGGTGCATTGAATGCGGCAGCGATGCCAGCGGCGGCACCGACCGGGATCAAGCGGCGTAAGTTGTTCGGAGAAATGGCAAACAGACGGCCGAGCGCACTGGCGATGCTCGCACAGATCTGGACGGTGGGTCCCTCACGCCCAAGAGCGGATCCGGTGCCGAGCTGAATGGAAGAAACGAAGAACTTTCCGA
>JBKJIA010000056.1:0-12508 GCA_046598735.1 Polyangiales bacterium | reverse complement strand
ACGCCGACGATGGCGAGCGCCACGCGTCGCACGATGCGCCGCAAATAGTAAGCTAGACCGACCGCCGCCGTAGCGCCTATCAGCGCGATGCTCAGCACGAACGCGAGCTGATAACGGCGCCGCTCTCCGTACCAGCCTTGGGCGTGCGCGAGATCGCGCAACACCTCGGTGAACAGGGTTTGCAAATCCAGTTGTTTGTTGATGCCGAGCACGAGCACGAGCGCGAACAAAGCCAGCCAAAAGCGCGAAAGCAAACGCTGATGGCTAGCTTCCGCCGGTGCCACGTCGCGCAGGGCCTGCATGCCGAACAGGCTGGCGCGGTATGCCGAAAAACACAGGTACGCGGCCGTGAAATAGGCCGCGACTGTGATCCAGCCCATGATCGTGGGATCGCCGATGCCAGGGTGCCACCGTTCGTCTGCGCCGGTCATCAGGCTTGCAAAGAGCCAAGTCATAGGGCGGCCATAGTGGGATGAGGGCACGGAACCCGCACGGCACCCTGCTTAAGCCATCTTTTTCGTGAGCCAGCGATAGCCGCGCTGCAGCGGCGGGATCATCTCGATCACCGCACCTGCCAGATCCCAGTAGTCGCGATGCAGCTCGATCTTACCTTGTGTATTGAGGCGCACGTGCGTCATGCCCTCTACGCGCATCAAAGGCGCGCGCGGTGACGGCTTCAGGTCCATGGCAAAGGTAAACATGATGTTGGGGCCCGTCTGCGCGCTCTCCAACATCTCGATCTTCATCTCGGCCACCTTCTTGAGCAGGCGCACGTTCATCTCGCGGAACGGCTCGAGGCCTTGGATCTTTTGCAGCGGATCCTGGAAGAACATGTCGTCGGCGTAGAACGCGCGCAGCTCTTCGACGCTGGGCACTTCCTTGTCGAAGTTTGCCAGCATGTGATGGACGGCCTGTGCATCGAGGGGCGTCTTAGCCTCGGCCTTAGCCTCGGTCTCGGTTGAGGCAACGGATGTGGGTGACTTGGCCATGCTGAGCTCCATGTTTAGTGCATTCCTGTCAAGCTGGGGTAAGGCGCATGGGCAGCGCCTTGGGGCCGCGTAGCGCTACCGTGTCGCGCCATTGAATGTTGCGCTCGGTAAGCTCGAAATGTTTGGTGCGCTCGAGCAGACGGCCCAAGGCGATGCGCGCTTCGAGCCGCGCCAGATGGTTGCCCAGGCAGAAATGAACGCCAGTGCCAAACGCGATGTGCTTATTGTCCTCGCGCCGCAGATCCAAAATGTCGGGATCTTCGAACATGGCGGGATCGCGATTGGCCGCGCCCAAGATACAGATCACACGCGCGCCCTTTTTGAGGTGTTTTCCGCCGATTTCCATGGCTTCGGCCAGCACGCGACCGGTGGTATGCGAGGGGGTTTCGTAGCGTAAGAATTCTTCGACCGCGGTGGGCATGATGCTGGGTCGCTCCCGCAGCAGCTCTTCCTGATCCCGATTGTCGAGCAACGCTGCAATCGAGTTGCCTAGCAAACCCGTCGTGGTCTCGTTGCCGGCAAATAGTAAGAGCATGCTGGTGGCGAGTAACTCTTCCATGCTCAGACGGTCGCCCGCTTCCTCGGCCGTGATCATCAGGCTCAACAAATCTTCGCGCGGGCTTTTCTTACGGTCTTCCACCACTTCGCGTAGGTAGGCGAACATCTCGAGCGTGGCTTTGTCGCCTTGCGCGCGATAGGCGTAGCCCTTGATCGGATCCATGGCATTGGCGATGGCATCAGACCAAAGCTTGATGCGCGGTCGATCTTCTTTGGGCACGCCGAGCTGGCCTGCGACCACCAACATCGGCAGGGGATTGGTGTACTCCCGCATCAGGTCGACTTCGCGCTTTTGCAGCACGTCGTCGAGGAGCTCGTCTGCGATTTCGGCCACGCGCTCGTCGATGCGCGCGATCACTCGCGGCGTAAAGCTCTTGTTGAGCAGGTTGCGTAGCCGCGTGTGATCCGGTGGGTTGAGCAGCACGATCCAGTTGCGCATGGCCCGCTGAAATGGGCCCTCAGCCGGCTTTTTCCCGCCACCGATGCTCATCTGATCCGCAGGCAAGGAGAGCGCCCGTGGATCGCGCATCAAGCTCCAGATGTCGGCGTAGCGCGTGAGAAACCAGGTCCCAGCGGGGGCAAAGAAATGCACGGGGTCTTCCTCGCGCATCCGCTGCAGCATGGGGTAGGGGTCCCGCACATACGACGGTTCCATCGGGTTGAAGAAAAACATGGAGGGGCCCTCGCTGCTGAGTCAACACTGTTTAGCGGACAGGGGCGGCTCAGGGGAAGGCCTTTCGCACAAAATCGTGGTTTTGGCGCCGATAACAGTGGGTTACGGCATTTTTACGCTGATCTCGCTGGCCTCCGCCATGTCTACGGCGCGGCAGAAGGCTGAGAATTTGCCGTAGGCCTCGGGCGTGACGCGCAGGACGGGGATGCGCAGGGAGCGCGTGACCGTGACTCCGTTCGCCTCGGGCTTGGAGTTGGTGTTGAACGATGCGACGCCCGCATGCTCGAGCCGCGTGGCGGAGGGCACAGAGATGATCCGCGCGCCTTCCGGTGCCTGCAGGTGAATGCTCAGGTCGGTGGACAGCGCTACGCCCACGAGTTGTGTGACGCTGCGCTCGGCCGTGCGCGCCAGCGAAGGCGAGAGCGCAGACGTGAACATGCCACCGATGCGTTGCTCGTCGCCCACGCGATGACCGAGTTGATCGACCGTGAACTCGAAGTCGAGCACGAGCGGAAGATCCGGCTCCTCGCGGCCCTCGATCTTGAGCTTTTTGAGTTGGGCACCCGGCAGGATGCGTGCGACGTATGATTCTTCGAAACGCGATTCGAGCTGCTCTTCGGGCACTTCTTCGAGATCGTTGCGCCAACCCAGCGCTTGCCCGCCGCGCAAGGTTTCGCGTACGTGCAAGGTGGCGGCACCCTTTTTGTCGAGCTTGATGTCGAGCGCAAGCTCGCGCTTTTCTTGGGCAAGGTCGAGGGCCGGGGTTTGCGCGCGTTCGACCTTACTGTTGATCAGCAGGGCTTGTTCGCCGCGCAAATGGGCCGGCACGTAGCCGAATGGCGCATGGCGCGCGCCCGTGTGCAGCCAGGTGGTGCCTTTTTCGGTCTCCAGGCGTAACAGTAAGTAACCGTAAGTTTCCGGATCGGGCAAAAGTGCCTTACTGTGATCGCCATCCGCGCCGCGCACGAGCGCAAGCTCGCTCTCGATGCCCGCGAGCTTGAGCATGTAACGCAAGATGCGTTCGCGATTGCCCGTGCGCGCCGAGAGCATCGCCGGCGCCACACCGAACAGGTCTTGGGTGGCTTCGATCTGGTCGGTCACCCAACGAAACAGGCGCGCGGCGCGCACTGAAACCGGAGCCTTGCGTGCATCGCCTAAGATTTCGTTCACGAGCTCGCTGGCGGAGGGGTCGATGGGGTCTTTGTCGGCCAGTAGATCGCGCAAGCTCTCGACGTAGGCACTCCATTCCGCGCGCACACCGAGATTGATGGAGGGTAGAAACTCGCGCGAGGCCACGCTCATCGGCTCAGGCGAAAGAGGCCGGCTTTCATCCGCCACCCAACGTAAGACGGTGTTGCCATCTTTCGTGGTGCGTACGGTTTGCGGTGCCGGTCCACGCGGATCGAGCACGGGCTCCATCGACGGGGGCAAGATCACGATAAGCTCGCTGTGATCGAAGGGCACCTCAAAGCTACGAAAGTAGAAGCGGTTGCCGAGGTATCCGCCCGGAAAACCATGGGAAGGCGATTCGCCACGCACGTGCTCGAACTCGACGTAGTCACCGGGCGAGAGGCTGGGCAAAGACAGCGTGCTCTTACCGCCGATCGTGTCGGGCTCGAGCTTGGTGCCATCGGGCTTGATCGTGTGCAACTTGAGCAGACGCGCGCCCTCGGGGATGGCGAACTCGCCGTTCTCATCCACGGCTTCCTGGCTCTGAATACGCATGATGTTGTGCGTCAGGTCAGTGCTCGAGCCGTCGTCGAACACGCGCACGACGGTGTAGTCGAGCACGAGCACCTGAGGCTCCTTGTAAGTGCGACCTGAGCTTTCAAAAGCCTTGATCAGCGCCGTGCCATCCTTACGATAGCCTGCAAATAAGCTCTCGCCGCCGAGTGCTTCATGCACGCGCCGCAGCTCGAACAGATCGTCAGGTTGCTTGTTGATCGCGGAGGTAAGGTAAGCGAGCGCTTGGTCGCGCTGCCCGCCCGACAAGAGCACGTCACTTCGGTCGAGCACGGGTTCGGGGCGATCGGGCCAAAATGCGCTGCGTTCCGCGCGTAGCGCTGCAATCTTCGGGTTGTCGTCGGCGAGCAATGCAAGCTCGAGCTCGGCATCGATGCGCTGCGCCTCGTCCATGACGTCGCCCAAGCCGCGCAAGCGCTCGAGCTCTTTGCTCGCTTTGTCGTATTGGCGCTCGGCACGAAACAGACTCAGGCGCGCGTTGGAAGTGGCGTCGCATGTCATGACTTTTTCGGTGAGCGGCCCGAGCTCCGTCATGCGTCCCCGCGAACGCGCTGACTGCAGCTCGAGCGCCGTGACGGCGCAGGCGTGCGGCATCAGCTTGCCTAAATCGGCCACCAGTTGATCGGCGTCTTCGCCCCAACCGCGTTCCTTGAGCTGATCGATCAAGCTCGTGCGGATCGCGATGACTTCTGGCCAGGTTTTGAGCGCCACGCGCAAAGCGTCGATCGACTCTTTGAGTCGGCCTTCGGCCGCTTCCAGGCTCGCAAGCCCCATCGCCGGATACCAGGCTTGCGGGTCGCGCTGCGCGGCCTTGCGCAACAGCTCACGCGCATGATCGCGGCGCAGCTCGGCCGAACGTAGCGGATCGGCCAGTGCCACGGCCGCATGCACCACGAGCATCGCGGCGGGTGGCTCCGTGGCGCCCGTGGTCCGCAAGAGCTCGCGGGCACCCACGGCATCACCGCGTGATAGTAAGACCTTGGCCGCCAAATAGCGCTCGAGCGGCTCGCCCGTGCTCACAACGCGCGTGCGTGCCACGGCGTCGGCGCTTGCATTCACCAGCGCCAGCGACAGCGCAGGATTGGGGTGGCGCGAGGACACCTTGGCGCGAATTTCGTGCGAGCCCGCGCTCAGATTGAGCGGCACGTAGCGCACGCCGAACGTCTGCTCGCTGCGCGTATCGAAACGAGCGATCTGCTTACCATCGACCCACAGCACCACGCTGTTGGGCGATTCGATGCGCAGCGCGTGGGAGCCAGCGTTCTTGACGGTGATTTCAGCGCGTACGAGCGAGCTGCCAGGCCATGCATCATGGGAGCCACGGCCGAGCGCGAGCACGCAGCGATGGGTTTCGATCAGGCGTTTTTTGACTTTGCCGCGGCCGGGGCCGAGGTCGTACTCGCTTGCAAGCGCACCTGAGCTTTCGCCCGGCAGGGCGCTGTCAAAACCAAGCAGCTCGCGTGGACCAAACGCGCCCGCAACTTCGGCACGCTGCACGCAACCCGCCGCCGCCGCTTCTTTGCGTGCCGCGCTCGTATCGCCTCGCGTGAGCGCGCGACCGAGTCGCTGCATGCGCAGCAAATGGGCCGCATTCAGGCCAAGCTTCTCGGGCTCAAGCGCAAGCTCCTCAAGCGCGCGATCGACGCGTGGCCGATAATCATCGACAGCATCGTTCATGTCCGAGAGCGACGTAATACTCGCCTCCGCCAGGCTTGCAGCGATTGGATCGGACGAGCCGCGCGCAAGCTTGAGCGTCGCGATGTACGCGTCTAGCGCCTTGCTGGGATGGCCTTCCAACACGCCGAGCTCGGCGCTCACGAACTGGGTGCGCAGCGGCGCAGCGTTCAGCTTTTGCACGTGCTGCAACGCGGCGCGCGCACGCACCGGATCGCCGCCATCGGCGAACATCTCGTGCGCCAACAACGACGACCACAGCTCGCCATTGTTCGGCTCGTCTGCCGCCTGCGCGCGCAAGCGATCGATGGGGCGCTCTTTGCCCGGAGTCTTGGAGCGCGCACCGCACGCTGCGATCAACACCGCACACAGGCATGCGCTGAGGAACCTTACCTGATGCTTCATGGCTTCTCCGGAACGAAGGCGATGCGCTGGCGCAAGATGTCGTCGGCTTGTTCGATGAAGTGACGAAACGCCGGATAGTGCGCGGGATCGACGGTGTCGACCGTGAACGTCAGGACCGTCTTGCAGATGACTTTGGTGCCGCTGAGCTCGTTCTTGACCACCAAGCTACCGAACGCGCTTTTGACTTCGCCGCCTGCAGGTACGAGCCCCGGCTTGAAACCCTTGGGCGCGTGAACGGTGCGCTCTTCGCGATAGGTCTTGAGGACACCCAGCTCGAGCGGATAGACGCGCGTCGCGATCGGCGCCATCTCGCGCAGCAGCTCGCGTACCGATGTTGCGCCAATGCGCAGCTCGCGGCCTTCCTGGCGTGCTAGCTGCGGCGCGCGCAAGGAATAGCGAATCTCGATGTCGTGCTCGAGATCGTCGAGGCCCACGAACGACTGCGAGGAAAGCACCAGGCCCGGATAGCTGCCCGAAAGCGAGCGCACGAAACGGTCCTTGCGCGTGCCTTCGGCTTGGTAAGTCTGTCGGTAGCCCGCAGCTTCGGTGCCCTTCACGTGCTCTTCGGCGCTGACTTCGCCCGAGCCGTCGGCATCGAGGCTGATCTGTAAGATGCGAGCGCGCTCGTTCGTGCTCGGCTTGAGCACGGGCGTCTTGGTGAGCACAGCGGACTTGGGGCCAACCTGCAACACAGTAATGCCCTGATCTCCCGCAGGCAGCTCGAGCGTGCCGCTGTGCTCAGCCGTGCCATCAAGATACATGTCGAACTCCGGCACGTAAGCGATGGCGTGATCGAACACGGACAACGACGCTGGCAAATCCGTGATCGCCCCGTTGCGTCGCGTGCGCGCCAGCACGAGTCGCGCATCGACGCCGGCTTCGCGTAGCATCGTGTAGATGAGCGACGCCTTGTCCTTGCAGTCACCAAAGCCGCGCCTTACCACGTCTGGCACTCGGTAAGGTAGGTATCCGTGGATGCCGAACTCGAGCGCCACATAGCGTGTGTTCTTCACCACCCAGCCGTAAATGAGCTTGACGATCTTAGCGTGGTCTTTTTCGCCTTTGACGATGTCTTTGACCTTCTGCTTGAGGCTCTCGTCGGCGTAAAGCTGATCTTGAATCAGCCCCCAATACCAACGGCCCACCTCTTCCCAGGTCTTGTAGGTCGACACGTGAAGGTAAGGTGCGATCTCGGTCAAGCCCGGCAGGTCGGGCTCGGGCTTGAGCGCCGGCACGTTGTCCGCTTCGAACTTGTCGATGTTCTCTTCGCCCACTTGCTCGCGTGTATGGCGCAGTGACGAAAGCTTGGGTTGATTGAAGTAGAACGTGCGCTTTTTCGGCGTGATCAGCACGTATTCCACGTGCGCGCGCGGCTCGCCGCTTTGAAAGAAGTGCATGTCGCCGTAGTAGTCGGCGTAGAGATTGCGCGGTGAGACGTCGTCTACGCGATAGCGCAGCTCGATGCTGTCGCCGGGCTCGAGGTCGGGGAACACGACCACCAGAGCGCGCGTGTCGTAATACACGCGATACCACGGCTCGCCGAGCTGCTCTTCGTAGCTTTCGGTCGCCTCGAGCACGCGACCGTCGGCGCGATACACGCGCGCGCTGCGAATGTCCACGCGCTGCGATTCCGGATCGAACTGGATCGAACGCGCGCGCATGCGTCGTGCGCCTTCGGCATCGTGCACCTGCGCTGCGAACTGCACGAAGCGCGAGCCAAGTCCGTTTTCGAATACGGTATTAACCGTAAGGTCCTGCAAGATCGTGACGGGATGGCCGTTCTTGTTCGTGGTGCGCGCGAGCAGCTTGTCGCGATCGAGGGCAAAGCTTTCGTCGCGCCTAGGAGCAGGCGACAATTGTTCGAGTAGCTCGCGCGTTTCGGCATCCTGCGGTTTGAGCGCTAGTGCTTTGCGCAAGCTGCCCGCGGCCGCTTCGATCTGGCCCGCACGCAACAGCGCGTGTCCCATGCGCACGTGCAACGGCTCGCTCTCGGGCGCGATTTCGAGCGCGCGCGTGAGCATCGCCATCTTCATATCCTCGCGCCCCAGCGAGTCATACACCTCGGACGCGTACACGAGTCGCTTGTCGTCGCCCGGAAACAGCGCCAGCAGTGCTTCGAGATGGCCTATCGCATCGAAGGCGCGGCGCTGCGCGAGCGCATCATCGATAAGCGACCGGCGTGCACCCACATGATCGCCGCGCAGCGCCAAGATTTGCGTCTGCACGGTCAACGCTTCGTCGCGTCGCGTCTTACGATCGAGCCCATCAGCCAAGCGACCGAGCCAATGCGTGGATTGCGGGACCTTGAGCAGCTCGGTCCGCGTCATGGCAAGCGCGCTGTCTTCCAGGCCGAGCTGACGCAGCATGGCGATGCGCAGCTCCGCCGCTTCCAGGCCATGCACACCCGTGGCAGGCACGCCATCGAGCATCTTGAGGGCGCGCTCTGCATCGGGGCCGCCGCTCGTGATCGCGGCACGCGCCAAGATCACCTGTGGATCGCCCGGCGAGAGCGCCTCGGCTTGGCCGATGTAGCGCAGCTTCTCGTAGCGTTCTTCGGCAAGGCTACTCGCGAGCAAATAGCGGGCTGCGCTCGGCTCCCGTTCGGCAGCCTGCAGTGCGAGCTGACGCGCGCGCTTTTCGGCCGGGTCATCGGAGCCCGTGTACCAAAGAAAACGCGCTAGATTCTCCAGGTCGTCGGCCTTTGCGTGCTCCGCCTTCGCCTTGCCTTCCAGTAGCGTAAGGATCGATGCCGGCGCCTTGGTTGCAGTCGCAGGCGTCGCACTCGCCGCAGCTTCAGGCGGTTTATCGAGCACGCTCGGATCGGCTTTGACGAGCAGCGGCTCGCCGCGTGCGTCGCCCACGCGCACGTAAAAACCCCACGCGCCGCCTTGTACGCAGCTTTTCACGAGCAGACGGTTGTTGCCCTTTTGCGCGGCTACCAACGCCACGCTGCGATCGGGATGGGGCGCGCGATAGGCCGCATCGCGCAGCACTTCAACGCCGTTGAAATAGACCTTGATCGCTCCGCCGCCGCCCACCCACAAGGTTGCGGGCTGAGCTTTGTCGAACTGCAACGTGGTCTCTGCAAAGCCGCACACGTTTTCGGCCGGGCGCAGCATGGCATCGAAGCTCACGTAGCCGCCTTGCACGATCTCGGGCACGACGCGCCAGCGCACCATGCGCTCGCGGCCTTGATAGCTTGCGTCGAGATTGACGGGCTCGCGCAGATGCTCTTCGGGTGCGAGCGTCTCGTCAAAGCCGCGCTTGCCTTCGTTGTCGAACGGGCCGATCAGACGAAAGGCCCGCACGTAACCGAGCGCATCGAAGCTGCGTACGGAGGCCACCGGATCGCCCGTGCGCCGCAAGTCCCACGCCACACGCCTGCTTGCGTACAAGCGATGCTGAACGTCGATGCTCTTGGACTCCGCGATGCGTTTGAACAGGGCGAGCGACACCGCTGGATCGGCTTCTTCCGAATGGCGGGTCATGCGCAATAGATCGAGGACCGCGCTAGGACTCTTACCTTTGCTGAGCACGCTCTCTGCGAGCTTGGTCTGACGATCATTGTAAGGTGTTTCGGCGCGCGCCACGTTGCTTGTGCCGAGCAGGCCGAATAGCAGAGCCAGAAGCAGGCCTGGGGCTCGAGCGGCTCGTGCGGCTGCAGGCAGAGGCTGGTATTTCACTGGTTTCTCTCCGAGCGGGCGTCGCTTCTCACGGGTGCCGCAGGCTCCGCGTCAGGGTAGTCGGCCACTCAACATGGAACAAGCTTTTGACCCCGCGCAAACGGGGCCGCGTATTGATCGAGCCTCAGGCCTTTGAGGCCACTGGGCTTTAGAAACTTGGCGGGGTCCTGCAGCTGCTCAGACAGCGCGCGATCGAGGCGTGCCAGGCAGCCGTGATCTAGCAAAGGTCCATCCTCCAGCATCACGAGCTGAGGAATGGACAGCGGACAGTGCAGACCTTCGACCATATGCTCAAACAGGGCGTGGCCAAAAGGCACAAGTTGCGCGCTGCCGGCTGCCAAACAAGGCACAAGCGTGGCGTGAAGATCGTCCGTGCATGGCAGCAGCCGCGCATACGCTTCGGGAGCACACGCCACGATCACGCCCCCTTCATCGAGCAAAGTGAGGGCATCTTGTTCTCGCGTGCGCGCACCCGGTAAGCGTCGCGCATCCGGTGCGATGCGCGCCCGTAACAAACGGCTTTGGCGGCGGTGAAGAGCGAGCTTGCTGCGCGGCCAGGCAGCGAAGGCCAGCACGTTGAAGAAGTCATGCCAATCATCGGTGCGCGTGGGTAGCTCGCCGTGTTCTGCGATGCGCACGTCGTAAAGACTCGATGGCTCGATCGGGGCCTTACGCTTCTTGCGATGGGTCGTTTTGGGGGGCGAATAGATCGCCTGCAGACTGGGAAGACCCGCGTGTGCGTAGCGTTGCGAAAGCAATGCATTGAGCTCTTCAAGTTTTGGGAACGTGTCATGGGCCAAAAAGTCGCAGCTCACGTCCGCGAGTACGGCAAACCAGGGGCTGGTCTCGAATATTCCGGCATCCCAGCCACGCTGATGAACGAGCGCCATCGCAGCTCAATACGCCAGGAAAAGCAGCTCGAGCGTGCGGCCGCTCGCTTGGCCCAGTGCGCGGCTTTCGACGCCAAACCGTTCGCCTGTACAGCCTGCGCTGGAAAGGGCCTGCGTAAGCGCAGCAGCCTGACGTGCGCCCGTTTGCGGGTTCTCGGCGGCCACCACGAAACGCACCGGCCCATGCGGATGGGCGAGCGCGACTGCGCACAGCCGCGCCAAACGTCGTGGTGCCGTGGCACTCGAGCTACCGCCTACACCCTGCACATCGTCTATTTGCGCGACCAAACCTTGATCGCCGCGCGTGAGTCGTGCGCCGAGCACCTGAAGGTCATCGACTAGCGCTTGTTTGTCGCCCTGACTGACGGCGCCATGACTCGCACGCATGGGGCCGAGCGCGATTAGCGCCTGCGACAACGCCCGATCGGCAGCGTCTAGCGCTTGATCCGAATGGGCAGGTAGCGCGGCGCTCGCGCGATCGACGAGCGCACTCGCCTCCGTGAGAGCGCTTGCTTGCGCACCGAGGGCACGCGCCGATTCGATCACGAGTTGCGCTCGTCCGATGAGCGCCCGCGCCGCGCTGCTTTCAGCCTGCTTGTCGAGCTTGGGCCTGCGTGAGGGTATGGTGGCGGCACGTTCGAGCGCGAGCATGGCTTCGTTGCGTGCGATGGCTGCGGCCGCCTTCCGCGCCGCCTCGTCCGTGAGCTGCGTGCTGCGTTTTTGGTCGCGTAAGGCGGCTGCGTACAGGCCTTCGATCTCACGCTCGATCACCAGGCGTTGCGCAGCCAGATCGGCGCGTTCGCATTCGGCTATCGCCGCTTCCAGCCACAGGCGTGCGATGGCGTCCTGATCAGCGCGCAGCTCGGCGTCGTCTTTCGCGCCTGCGGCGGCAGCGCGTGCTTGCTCAAGCTCGCGCCACAGCTCGGGCGCGCGTTCCTTGGCGTGCAAGAGCGCTGCTTTCTTCAGGCGGGCCGCGTCCAATGCGCTGCGCGTACGCGGGACGCGCGCACCGCAGGCCAAGCAAAGCACCAACAGCAGCCACAAGCCGCGCGCGATCACGGTGCCTCCGCGGCACGCTTTTGCGCCACGCTCAAGCTGTCGCGCGCGGCCTTGGCCATGGCTTTGGCTTCGTCGCGGCGCGCCAGGCTCAGCGTGGTGGCTTCGACTTCGCGCACGCGCGCGAGCCTGCGTTCGGCCAAGGTCGTGGCGGCTTCGGCCAGCAGCTCCGCGCGCAAGGCCCGCGCTTCGTTGGCTTCGGCGCGCGCAGTACGAGCCCGCAACAACGCCAAGTCGGCCTGCTCTACTGCGGTGCGCACCGATGGCTCGCGCTTGACCGCATCGCGTAACCGTTCGAGACGCGCGCGAATCGCCAACATCGCGACGCTATCGACCGCTGGTTTGGCCGCAGACCCAACGTCGCTCGCCGTTGCATCGCCCTCGGGCTCGGACGCATCTGCGCGCAGCAACGGCGCCGTACCGAGCAGCCACACGATCATCCCGAGCCAACGCGACCAACGCCACCAACGCATGGCCGCGAGCATACCGCGCGTAGCGGGCGGCGGCTTACTCTGCGCGTTTCTGTTCGGCTTTGAGCAGCGCACGCGCGTCGGCGTCAGTAAACGCAGGATTGGCTGGGATGTAAGGGTGCTCGTTGATATGAACGTGAACTTCGCCTGGAACATTGCCCTGCAGCACGCTCACGTCGAGCACGGTTTGCTTGGGTGCAGGTCCGCTTGGAGGCACGCAACCCAGCAATGACACGCCATCGCGGCCGATGCGTTCGGTCTTGGCCGCGGCCAAGCGCGTGCCGAAAAACGACTGGACGCGATCGATGGGCAGGCCCTGCGCAGTAAAGAAATGCTCCTCGCGGCGCGCCGTGAGCAAAGTCGTGAG
>JBKJIA010000470.1:0-7996 GCA_046598735.1 Polyangiales bacterium | reverse complement strand
TGCGCGTTCGCTACAAGCTCGGTGCGCTCTACCGCGCACATCTCAACGATCCCGAGCGCGCGCTCGAGCTGTTTGCCGATGTGCTGGAGCGCGCGCTCGGGATCGTTGAGATGTGCGCGGTAGAGCGCACCGAGCTTGTAGCGAACGCGCACGGCGTCGCCCATGCCCAGTTCCATCTGACGCTCGTAGAGCACACCCAGATCGACCCAGCGTTGCGAGCGTTGATAGAGCCGCTCGAGTCCGTCAAAGACCTCGATGCGCGGTCCTTCCTCGAGCACGTGTTCGTACGCGTCGATCGCAGCGCTCACGTCTTCGAGCTTGTCTGCACACAGCTCGGCCTGACGCATCAACAACTTCGTACGACCGATGGGTTCGGAGACGAGATCAGTCATGCGTCGCAGCACATCCAGCAACGCACGGTGATCGCCGCTCTCGAGGTGCAGCGCTTCCAGCGCAGACAACGCGTCCTGATGGTCGGCCCTGAGTGCCAGCGCTTTTTCGAAGTATTCGCGCGCAAGGTCGCGATCGCCGAGCTTGTCACGCGCGATGGCCGCGGTGCGCATCAACACGGTCAGCGAAACCTCTTCGTCCGAGATGTCCGGTGAGACTTCGCGCAATAGCTGAACGTAAGGTTCGAACCTGGCCGACTGGTGCGCTAAGCGATCGAGCTCGTCGAGCATCCCCGCCAAGTCATGCTCAGACAGCGCCGCTTTCACGGCACGCCCCATCAGACCGAACGCTCGACCAGGCTCTTGCAGCCCCTTCTCGGCCACTTGTGCGGCGCGACGCAACGCGCTCAGCCGCTCGCCCGGATCGTCGATTTCGGCGACGACTTCGAGCGCGCGAATCAGCCGATCGTAATCGCCTGCCGCGTCGTAGTGAGGCACGAGCACGCGCGCCGCATCGATACGCATGTGGCCACCACTTGCCATCATCTCTTGCAACGCACTGATCGCGGCGGGATGTCCCGGTCGCTCTTCGAGCACAGACCGATACGATTCGAGCGCGGCTTCGAGCGCACCTGTTTCGGTGCGCATGATCTCCGCCGATCGAAAGCGAATCTCTGCGCGTTCGCCCGGCTCTTGCGTCAATTCCAGCTCAAGCTCGAGCGCGTCGAGCAAGTCTTGATGACGATTGGTGGCAGCATACACACGCTGCAACGCGCTCACGGTCTCGCGATCGTTGCCAAAGCGGCCGAGCACGTCGTTGTACGCGGCAATCGCGCTGCCATTGTCTGACAGCTTGAACTCGTACAAATACCCCACGCGTCGTGCGAGCGCGCGCGCTTCAGCTTCGTCCTTGGCTACGGACTCGTGCTTTTGCAGCACGCCCACAAGCTTGAGGAATTCACCGCGCTGTTCGTGCAAGCGTTCGAGCGCCAACATGGCGGGCAAATCCGCGCCATCGAGCTCCAAACGTTCAACCCACGCGTCCACCGCGGCGGGCAAATCGTTCAAGCGCAGCTCGAGTAACTCAGCGAGCTGCCCCAACAGAGTGCGCTTGGTGTCGATGTTGGTCTCGAACTGAATTTGCAAACGCAGCGCGCGCGCCAGCGAAGCATGGTCGTCGCGCATGACATAGAGACGCTCGAGCGCACGCGCCGCGGGCAGCACGACCTCGGCATTGTCTGAATCCGACGCAATGAGCTTCGTGTAGGCATCGATCGCACGGTCCGCGTCAGCAAGTTGCACGTCGTAGAGATCAGCGAGCTCGCCCAACAGTTCGGTGCGCACTTCAGAGCTATCCGTGCTGCGCAGCGCACCTTCCAAGACGACTGCGCGCCTCTCGAATTGCCCCGTGATCGCAGCCAGGCGTGCCAGCTCCTCGCGCGGGCCCGCATCCGAAGGATCCGCTTCCACCGCCTGCACATAAGCCGCGAATGCTTGATCACGCAGGCCGAGACGCGTCTCCCGCAGCTCGCCCAAACGCATCAGAGCGCCCACGCGCGCGCCCGGATCGATAAGTGCTTCGAGCTGTACCTCGAGCACGCGCGATAGCTCCACATGCGCGCCTTGATTCGTATACAAAGGCTCGAGCAAACCCGCGATGCGCTGACGCTGAGTGGGGTCGTCTAGCAAACGCTCGAGCGCCTCTTGGGCCCGCAAGTGTGTCGGCTGTTCTTCGAGAACTGCCGCGTACTGATCCACGGCAAGCGCCGGCTCCTTGAGCTTCACGTGATAGAGCTCGCCGATCCGGAAAGTAAGCTCGATCGCCTCCTTACCTTCCGACCTACCCCGATCCCCTTCGAGCAAGCCAACGAGGTCACGAAAGCGTTCGGCGCGCGTGTAAAGACGCTCGAGCGCACGCAACGAAGTCGGATGACCCGGGTCGAGCTCGAGCACCTCTTGGTAGGCGCGAATCGCAAGCTCCACGTCGTCCAGAATCTCTTCGAACAGGAAGCAAACCTGCAAAAGCAAATCCAGCTTCTGTTGCTCATCGATCGTATTCGCGATCCGATTGCGATAGAGCGCCTTCAGATCTTCCCAGCGCTCCTTGTTCGTATAGAGCTCGCGCAACGCATCGTAGGCCGCTTCGGCTAGTGAATCGGCAGCCAGCACACGCACGTGGAAGGGCTCGGCCTGCTCCGGTAGGCCCAGTTTCTCGTCGTAGATTCGCGCGGTGCGCGCGCTCAGCTCGGCCTGTTCGGCGGGCGTGAGCTCGGCAACTTCGATGGCCGTCGTAAACGCAACGGCCAGGTCTTCTTGCGCGTCGGCCTGATCGGCCATGTGCTCGATGCGGTCCCACAGGTCCACGTTGCCGGGATTGTCGAGGAACGCTGATTCGAGCGTGCGATAGGCGCCCTTGGGATCACCTTGCGTGCCGGCGATCTCCGCAAGTCGCAGCTTGATCGCACGCTTTTCAGACTTTTGCTTGGCAACTTCCAGACGCTGTCCCAGCACCTTGGCGAGCTTCTCGAGGGACATCGTGCGTTCGTATATGGGCTCAAGAATGCGGCCTATGCGCAGTGATTCATCGGGCGCCTTTTCTGCGATGTCTTCGAGCGCTTTGACCGCGCGCGCTTCGTTCGGCTCGGCTTCGAGAACCTGCGCATATACATCGATGGCGCGGTCGGCTGCATCGAGCTTCTGAGCGAGGGCCGAACCCAAGCGCAACGAGAGCTCCACGCGTTGTGCGCTCGTGGGCGCAAGCGCGATGCGCTTTTCGAGCACCTCGGCGTGGTCGTTGTGCGCCCCTTCGCCGAGCAACAAGCGATCGAGCGTGGCGAGCGTGCCGTCGTGGGCAGGCTCCATCGCGTGGATCGCACGATGGCGCTCGATCGCCGCTTTCGGATCTTTGAGCTCCGCTTCTTCGATACGCGCAAGCTCGGTCAGCAAGGCAATGCGTGGTGCTTTGTCTTCCGTTCGCTCGAGCCTGCGTGCAAGCAGCGAACGCAGCGCCTCGTGCTTATGATGCGTGCGGTAAATGCGCTCGAGAATGTGCGAGGCCTCGGAATCATCCGGCCTATCGGCCAAAATCTTCTCGAGTTGCAAAGCAGCTTCGTCGGGACGCTTGAGCTTGTCGGCCGCAATTGCGGCGACACGCCTGCGCAGCAGCAGGGATTCTTCGCGGCCTTCCGCATTCGCAGCCGCGTCGGCGCGCGCGCTATAGATTGCAAGCAGCCTGTCCTGTGCATGCGCAAGCTCGGCGGCGGACTCGAGCCGACCGCGCACCTCTGCGTCACTCGGCGCAAGCGCATAGGCCGCACTCGCGTACTTGAAGGCCGCTTGCCCGTCGCGCAGGCGCTGCTGACTCACGTCCGTCAAGCGCGTGAGCACCAGCAGTCGCTCAGCGGTCGCAGTGGTGGACAAATTCTGAAGGGTAATTTCGAGCAGCTGCGCCACGCGCGGCCACTTGTCGTCTTTTTCGTAGATCGGAATGAGCGCGGCCACAGCGCGCTCGTTGGTCGAATCGACGCCGAGCACGCGCTCGTAGCTACGAAACGCGCGCGCCGGTTCCTTGAGCTTTTGCTCGTAGATGTCGGCTGCGCGAAAGCTCAAGCGCTGCTTCAATGCAGGATCGGGGGTCTTGTCCGCAGCGGTGCCAAGCACATCGACAAAACCTTCGAAATCGCCGGCTTCGGCGTACAGCGCTTCCACGCTATCGAAAGCGCCCGCGGCCAAATACGCTTCGCGCAGCGTGCGCATGGCACGGCCGTTTTTGGGGTCGAGGCTAAGCACGCGACGCCACGCTTCGGCAGCTTTTGCAGCATCGTTCGTACGTTCCGCGTGCAAGCTACCAAGGCGTGAAAGCAGCTTGATTTTGGCCGCAACATCGTCTGTGTGCGCCACGCGCTGCTCGAGCGCGCGTGCCATCGCATGCCAATCCTTGGCGCGTTCCGCTAGCTTTTCGAGCGCATCGAGCACACGCGGCGCACCGGGCTCGAACGTCAAGACCCGTTCGTAGAGCGCGATTGCATCCGGATACTCATGCAGGCGCTCCCCGGCCAGGTTCGCAAGCTCCATCAGCAACGCGCGCTTTTGCTCGGCGTCCGTCGCGAGCTCTTCTTCCTTGATCAGCACCGCGTACAGGGGCTTCCACGCGCGCTTCTTGCTGTAGATGTCTTTCAGTTGCGCAAGCGCTTCGCGATTGTCCGGATCGAGTGCGAGCACCTGCTCGAGTGGCGCCGTGGCCTGGTTGTAATTCGAGAAATGATCGATCCACAGCTTGGCGATGCGCGCGTACAGGTCGACCTTACGCTTTGGTTCGGTGCTGCTTTCAGCCTCGCGTGACAGTACGGGAATCAGGTCGTTCCAGCGGCCCATCGCTTCGTAGGTGCGCGCAAGCTCCGCCGCGGCTTCCTGGCTGCCTGGCTCCACTTGCAGGATGGTGTTGTACGTAGAAAGCACCATCGCTTCGAGCTTGAGCTCATCGCGATAGACCGCGAGCAATTCGCGCAAAATCAGCAATTTTTGCTCGCGTTTGTCGTCCCCGAGCGTGTCCACTTCGGCGCGCAGCAGCTCGACCAAAGCATTCCATTTACCGGAGCGTCGATACAGCTGCTTGAGCGCGGTAAGCGCTTCGCGATGACCGGCCTCGTGACGCAGCACGATCTTCCACGCGTCGATCGCGCGCTCGAAACCTTGCGGCTCATCTTGTGCAAGACGTGCGATCTCAAGCGAGAGCTTGGCACGCTCGGGATCGGTGCCCACGCGGCGTTGTGCATCCGCCAAGATGGCGAGCAGCTTCGAGCTGTCCGACGTTGCACCGTAAAACTCGCGATAGAATTCGAGCATCACCGGCTGCGACGGGTCCGCGCGACGCAAGCGAGCAAAGTAAGGTTCGGCGCGCTCGGCACGCTTGAGCATGCGCCAGTGCACCATCGCGATCTGCAGCAGAATCCCCTGCTCGGCATCCGCCTTGAGCTGGCGTGCACGCAGCGCGTCTTCGTAGAGGGCGACCAAGTGGTCCCACATCTCGAGCTCAGTAAAGTGCGAAGCCAGAAAACCGAGCGCCTCATCGTGAGCGGGCACGAGCTCAAGCACACGCTCGTAGCAAGCCATGGCGCCTTCTTTGTCGTCGAGCTTCTGCGACAACACACGACCGGCCGCCAGGAACAGACCTAGCTGATCATCGCGCCCTGCCACGTGACGGGCAGCGGACAAGAGCACATCACCGAGCTCCGGCCATTTTTCGCGATCACGCAGCGTGATCTCGTAGAGACGCGCCGCACGACTGCTCGCGGGATCGGTCTCGAGCGCACCCTTGAACAAGCGATCGACTTCCTTGTTCTTACCCTTCTTCTTGTACTGCCAAAGAATCGAAGCTGCGCGCACGAGCAGGGAAGTCTTGAGCGTGGCGTCGCTGGCTTGCTCGGCTTGTTCGATGAAGTGCTGGGCAATTTCGTGCCAACGCTCGCGTACGCCTTTGATTTGCTCGAGGGCGCGCTGCACGTCTTCGTCGGCCGGACGCAGCGCGAGCGCGCGTTGGTATGCTTCGACCGCGCCAGAGTCGTCCATCAAATCTTCGCGGCGCAGACGACCGAGCTCGCGCCACAACACGACCTCAAAATCCGGGTCGTTGTCGGTCAGCGGCAGCTCGCGTTCGATGAGCTTTGCGGCGGCATAGCTCTCGCCACGAACTTCGTGACTGCGCCGCGCGAACTCAAGCAACCGAACGGGGTCGTCTCCAGTGCGCGCCGGATCCTTGCTTGCGAGCGCCAGAGCTAGTCCCTCGAATGCGTCCGTCGCCCACGGATCGTCTTGAAGGGCCGCCAAGTAATTCGCCACTGTCAGCTCGGCCATCGATCTCCCCAAACTCAGGCACACGCACGACGGGCACAAGGACCGCTCGCAACAATGGCTGCGAAAGATCCCGAGTTGCCCCTGAAAAGACGTTTATTTTGAAACACTTAAATCGCGCGGCTACCCTGCCAGGGAGGCATGGTAGCGAGCCGCCTCACCCGCTGGCAAGCGCGAACCTGCGAGCTAGCCGCGATGCCTCAGAACAGCATGATCGTGCCCGCATAACTCAGGGCGCCGAGCGTGATGTAACCGGTTGCGAGATGAACGCCCGCCAGCATCTTCAGCGTGCTGTAGTCGTTGGCGCGATCGAGGCCCGTGAGCCCGGGATTTGCGATGATCGTGCCGATCAACATTTGGCTTATCATGCCCCCGAGGTGCACCCAGCGCAGCAGCTTGTGCCTGCGCAAAGTGTGGGCGAACTGGCTGTTGCCCTCGGACGCACGGTCAGGATCGGGCATGAGGATCGCGAGCGAAAGCGTAGAGAAGTAGAGCGCACCGGCCGAGAAACCCGTGATCGCGTGAAACCACGGCGTGCCAGAGCACTGGTCTTGATTGGGCCACCCCTTGCCCTGCACGCAGGGTGTGTCGCCAAGCTTCGTGCTTAGCGGGACGCCGTACAGGTTGCGATACTGAATCGTGCCAGCGATCACAGCCACGCCCGTCGTTGCCCACGTGGCGATGCCGAGGGTGCGGTGGATCTTGGCGATGTTGGCGCGCTTGCGCAGCTTCGTGACGTACTCCTCCTGCGAGAGCTTGGGACCTGCGTCGGGCGCCGCAGCGGCACTCGCAGGCTCTGGCCTATCGCCGTCCGCACTCGCAGACACGGAGGCTTCGAGTTGCGCCACCGGTGTCACGGATTGCGGCAGAGCGGCCATGCTAGGCGGCGCCAAGGCAAAACCAAAAATGGGCGTGGCCAGCGAAAAAGCAAGAGCCGTCAGAGTTCCCATGCGAGTCGTATCTTCCTCTCCGCGCTGCCCACGGATGCTAGTTCGAGTGGAGCCATGCGCGCTTCAAGCCATCAACCTCGGAGCGACCGAACGCCTGCGCGGTGAACTTTACCAGAGAGCTCATGTCCCACGACAGCGGCTGCGACTTTTCCGGCTTCCCAAAGTTTGTCGAGGTCGATCCCCGTGGGCACGCCCATGCCGTGCAGCATGTAGACGAGATCTTCCGTAGCCAAATTTCCCGCGGCTCCTGGAGCGTAAGGGCAGCCGCCTAGGCCACCCACAGCTGCGTCGAACGTACGAATGCCTAGGTCAAGGCCCACCAACACGTTCGCAAGCGCAGTGCCGCGCGTGTCATGGAGATGAAGCGCAAGCTGCTCCGCTGTGAGCTCCGCCAAGAACAGCCGCAGGATTTCTTGAGTCTGCTTCGGTGTGCCGACGCCAATCGTATCGCCCAACGACACTTGATAACAGCCTTGGTCGATCAGCTCGCGCGCGATGCGCAGCCCGGCACGCGGATCGATCTCGCCCTCGTATGGACAGCCCCACAGCGTCGAGATGTAGCCGCGCACGGCAATGCCGGCGTCGACTGCCGGGCGAATCACTTCGCGAAACTTCGCGAGCGTGCCCTCGACCGTGTCGTTCACATTGCGTCGGTTGTGTGTCTCGCTGGCGCTGACGAAGACGGCCAGTTCCTTGATGGCGGTCTTCTTGGCACGCTCGAGCCCGCGGGCGTTCGGACACAAAGCGCTGTAGCGAGCCTGTCCGCGCGGCAATAGGCCGATCACCTCTTCGGCATCCGCGAGCTGC
>JBKJIA010000674.1:0-3148 GCA_046598735.1 Polyangiales bacterium | reverse complement strand
GACGCAATTCTGGACCGCCTCGTGCACAACGCATACAAGCTCAAACTCAAGGGTCATTCCCGCCGTAAGGAGACCGCAACCAACACCTGATCAAACATGACGCCAGACGTCGCTTCGCTCCGTTCACGAGCCACCGATGCCGGCGTTCACATGATTGCGATATAGGCGTTCAAGTCATGCGGGATACGCAGCCGAGCGTCGAATCAACCTTAAGAACGGTCCGGTATCGCACCGGGTCCTCCTCGCGTAGGCACTGCGCTTCCGCCAGAAATTCAAAGAGCTTTTCCACCGTGTCGAACTCTTCAGGGGCGCTTTTTGAACCAAAGAGCTTACGCTTCTCGATCGCAACGCCGCGTTCGACAACGATGCGATAGGTCGTCTCCTCTGTGCGCTCGGGTGGCAGGTCGCCGTCGTCCCAACGGGTCAACTTCTCGCGCAAGCGGAATACGTAGGAGGGCTCGAAAGGCTCGTCCTTAGACGTTTGTGCCTTCGACCGCCATTGGCTCGCTCCGTTGGCAAGCTCGTCGGTCACCTCCAGACAACCGGCCGCGAGCTGCTCGAAAGGACTTTCGCAATCCTTTGGCTCCTCGCACATGAACGGAGGCTCTGCCGAGCTGTCCATGGAGCCATCGTTCATGCGGTTCGAGTCGCAGCCGGCAACTCCAAGCTGTGCCGTGCAGACCGTAAGGTTGAGCAGTACGACGGCCCCCCGGACAGTAAACGCACTTTTCATCGCAAGTACCATACTGAACACTGCGTGCGGCGCAATCCTTAGTCGGGGTGACGCGGGCACCCTCTCTCTTGACGAGCAGCGCGCTGGCGCGAACACGCTAAGTTCGCTGTCGCCGTGAACGTGTAAGACGGTCCCCGCTGTCGGCGGTGATAAGGTGCGGTGCCAAACAGTTGGCACCCTGTCTTGCTGACATCCTCGGAATGCCGGCAGCCATGGCCGCGTCGGCTCCAAAGATGCCTGGCAAACGTTGCATGCTGCGAGGCGCTCACCACGACGATTGGCGCTTACCGTGCAACGCGTAAACCACTGCGATAGCTTGGGCTGCCTACTAGCCCGGGCACAGCGACGTCATGTAGAGCGTGTTGGGGAAGTCCGAGGCGACGCGCCCCTCGGCCGGGCGCTGTGGTGCCCCCGCGGCACGAGAGCAGCGCGGGTGCAGCAGCCGAAAAGCGGACTCGGCAACTTGGTTGCCAGAATCCGGGCCCGATCGTGCAGGACTACCATGACCCCTTCGGCGCGATGACGTAGCCGTCGGCACATCACCCCTTCGCGAACCAGACATTACGGCTATCAGTACTAGCGTCCTTCGACTCGACTGGCAGGGTGGGAACAATTTATCCTCTACCTCGGGATGCAGCGGATGGACGACGCACTCAGGGGCGCCGCCAGCCATCACCGGCCGTATCACAGCGGGCTTCGTTTACTGTGTGGCGACTATCACGGCACGAGTGCACGATAGTGTAGCCAGCTTTCATCCCCACCTTGTCGGACAGATAGTAAGGCCTGGCGGAACGAGTCTCGATCAGGTAGCGCTCCGCCTTCAGTATAAAGCGCCCGCATGAGGGGCAGCCCAAATGCGTCCGGAACCGGTGCCGTAGTCGCGATGACCAGCTGGGCCCCCCGCGCTAGAAAGGCCTGAGCAAGCCCGAGCGAGGCAACCGGAGACTCGCCCAATTCGCGGGTCGTTTCGCACCCGGAAAGCACCACGGTGTGCGGCACGGACGGGAGCATCAAGATGTCGCCAACGTCAAACTCGCCGCCTGTGGCTAGCAGCATGCGACTCTGCACCCCGCGCGACTCGGCCTGGGCGTGTCCTGCAAAGTGCACCAGACGTGCGCTGGAGAGTGCAACCGAGACCGACTCCCGCGTCGCCCGTCGACCTAACCATTGGTCCTTGGCTAGCACGCCTGCACGGCTCGAGACTAACTCCCCTTCCCGGCGAGCTCCGATCAGGTCGTCGCGCGGGTCCGCAATCACGGCCACGTTCGTGCCAAAGTCTGCTCGTGGGGGCACCGCGCCGAGGTCACCCCCGTACACCACGGTTTTGTGATCGAGCAAGGTGGCGCCAGCAAATGGCAAACCGTGAAAGGGAATGTCTTTGAGTGGACCGTAAGGTAAGATCTTGATCCACTTCGCGCGCTTGATCTGCTCCGCGAAAGGTGCGAGTAGCTGCTCGCTCAGCGCGGCCAGGTCAGATAGCTGGAGCACGGTCGTGATGCGGTGCGCGTACACCTTGTCGGCGGTCGCGGCGAACACCACCCAGCCCTGAGGCAGTGAATGGAAGGCGAGCATCAGCTCTCCTTCTTCGGGCGAGAGCAGCGGACGTTCTGCACTGCCCGCTAGCAACGTATAGGTCTCGTCGAGGGCCCGCTCCACCGCTTGGCGCTCCTGCAATTGGCGTTGAGCAAACTCCGCCCGCTCCGCGAACGGGATCTCCCATGCGGCCTGCTCTGACTCCTCCAGCTTCTTGCGCGCCGCCTTGTAGCGGCCGGCGGTGTCGAGCCAGTGCGTGCGAGCTTGTCCGGCGAGCGCCTCGGCCTGCGCACTCAGGTTGAGCGTGCGCAGGGCCCGCGCGCGAGCCCGTCTGGCGACCCGCAACGCATCATGGAAACGGTCAAGCTTCAGCAACGTATCGAGCAGCTCGCGGCTGGACTCCTCCCGTTCGCCCACGAACACATCGCGCCCTTCGGCGACGGGTACAAGACGCGCGTCTTCATCGAGGTGAGACTCCGCCTCTAGGAACGCGTCCGCAGCGCCCTTAGCATCACCCAATTGCTTGAGCGCTAGGCCCACGCCCACGGCCGCGCGGTAGCGACTGGATACCGGAGCTGCGATTTCGGCCCGGGACTGCATATCTCGAAACACCGCCAACGCAGCCTTGGCGTCACCGGCTGCCAGGGCCAATCGGCCTTCGAGCTCGGCCGCCCATGCTTTCACCCAGCCTGCAAGCGGACCCAGCGAGGCGGCCTTAGTAAGGTGCGCTTTCGATTCTTGCAGACTTCCTAGTCTGAAGCTTGCGAGAGCGACATTGACCAGGGCGTTTTGATGAAGAAACTGGTCGGGGCAGCCGGAGGCATATAATGCGACTGCCTCTTTTGATTTCTGAGCCGCACGCTCCGCATCGCCAGCATCGGC
>JBKJIA010000449.1:0-33503 GCA_046598735.1 Polyangiales bacterium | reverse complement strand
ACGATCATGTACAGCTTCATGCGCTTCATGCCGTGCACTCGCGCCAGACGTGCGACTTCGAGCAGATGCTTTTCCTTGGTCTTACGCTGTACGGAATCGCGCATGCGTTGACTTGAGCCGTCGCCTGCGGTGGTGATCACCTGATGGCCCGCGCGTTTGAGCGCCGCGACAAAGCGTTCTGTCATGCGATCCGGGCGCATAGATGACATGCTGACTTCGCGCCCCTGATCGGCGAGTGTCTCGATGATGTCGCAAATCTTGGGATGATCACTCACCGCCGCACCGACCAGACCGACACGCTTGGCGTCTTCTGGAATGCGCGACAGGATGGTTTCCATCGGTACGATGCGCATGCCGCCGTTGGTGGAGCGGCGCATCACACAGTAAGCACAGCCGCGTGAGCAGCCGCGCTCGGCCTCAAGCAAAAACATGTTGCGTAGCTCCGTGTTCGGCGTGCGAATCACGGCATAAGCGGGCAGTTTGTCGTCTGGACACTTGGCGCCAAAGGGTAAGGCGTCGCCGTGAATGCTCGGCACAAAGCACGACGGAATCTCGCGCGCCAGCGCTTCCAGGCGACCTTGTCTGTCAGGGATCGAAAACAAGATATCGAGCGCCAGATTGATCGTCTCGTCGGCCTCGCCCATCAAGACTGCATCGGCAAACGGCGAAAGTGGCAGCGGATTGGAGAAGGTAAGGGGGCCGCCCATCAGAATGAACGGATGCCGGTCGTCGCGCTCTTCGCTCAACACCGGAATGCCCGCAATGGTAAGGGCGTGGACCACGCCCGCGAGCTCAAGCTCGAACGCGACCGACATGCCCACGACCGCGAAGTCTCCCACGGGACGTTGCGATTCATAGCTGTGCAGCGGCAGCTTGGCTTCGGTGTGCTTGTCGACATCGTCGGGCAAGAACGCACGCTCTGCAGCGCGGCCGGGGCGGTCATTAATCTCGCGATACATCGACTGAAAGCCGAGTGACGACATCGCCACGTGGTACGGGCTCGGATATAGGAGCGCGACCTTGTCAGGCGCATCCTTACGAATCGTACCGATCTCGTCCTCGAGCCGCGTGCGAATCTCGCGATGGTACGCGGCTAGGTTCATCAATCGACTCCTTGGAACATGCGTTCGGTGCGCAGTCCTTCGGTCGATGCGCAGCCGGCAGGGCCACCTTCACTCGACCAATAGATGCTGAGCACGCGACCCTTCACGCGCTTGATCGGGATAGGCCCGAGCGCGCGGCTGTCGTTCGAACGATCGCGATGATCGCCCAGTACGTAAATTTGCTCAGGGCCAATGGTAAGGGGCGGCCGTGTGGAGCGAATCGAATCGAGGCTACGGCTGATGCGGTAGACATGGCTACCCAGCTTCTCTTCGACCCATTCACAGCCGAAGGGATCGGAGCCCGGACGATCCTTACAGGCGCCCATGCTCATGCTCGGTACCGCTTTGCCATTCCTATACACTACGCCATCTCTGAGCTCGATGACGTCACCCGGCAGGCCCACCACGCGTTTCACGATGTCCACGTTGTCGCGCGGGCTCTTGACGATCACCACATCGCCCGGATTGGGCTGCCCCCAGGTGAGCACAGCGTCGTCCATGAAGGGTAAGAAGATTCCGTAAAGGAACTTGACCACAACCACGCGGTCGCCGTTGAGCAGCGTCGGTTCCATCGAAGGCCCGTCGATTTCAAACGCTTCAAACAGCACGATGCGAATAAACATGGCCAGCAGAATCGCGCTCGCGATGGTGCGCAGGCTGCCGGGTTCTTTGTCTTCACTCATCCGTGTACCTTGGGGCCGAGGGGCAACTTGCCGGCGATGGCCGCTTCGCGTCGCGAAAGGTCAGCCAAGCGCTCTCGCGTGAGGTCTATTCCAAAAAGCTCTTCGGCGAGACCGCAAAAGAGTCGATAGTGTCGCGCTTCTGATTCCATGAGCCCGCGATAAAACGCAGCAAGCTCAGGATCCTCTAGTCGTTCCGCGAGCAACTTGAAGCGCTCGCAGGAGCGCGCTTCGATGAGCGAGTTCACGAGCAAGCGATCGAGCAGCACAGGCACATGCTGGCGTTCGGGCTTGGTCATGTTCCAGAGCGCGTTCACGTACTCGTCGGGCTCGGGGCGATCGAGAGGCACGTTGCGCTGCGTCAGGCGCTCATGGACGGCACGAAAATGCGCGGTTTCTTCCAGGGCCAGGGCGGTCAACGGCGCCACGATGGCAGGCGCACCGGTGCCAAAGCGGCCGATCACACCGAGGGCGCTCTGCGCGGCCTTGAGCTCGCAGTGCGCGTGATCTGAAAGCAGACCGGGCAGATCGCGCTGGGCAGCGTCGACCCAGCCTGGGTCCGTGGGGGTCAGTAGGCCGAGCATGCGAAGCGCTAGAGCTACTCTGCCGCTTTGGGAGGGTCAAGCGGCTGCGCCGATCCCGCAAAGGTGTGTGCGTTAGCTTGCGAAGCCTCGAGCGGAGCAGTAGTCGCAGGCCCGATGCGGATCTTAGCAATCGATACCTCGACCTTGGTTGGAAGCGTGGCCTTGGTGCGCGACGGCGAGCTCATCTCCGAATGGAGTGCGTCGGTGCGCGCCTCGCATGGTGAGACGCTACTGCCCGCCGTGCAGCGCCTACTCGAGGCCGCCAACACACCTTTGAGCGAAATCGATGTTTTCGCGGTGGGAATTGGGCCGGGCTCGTTCACGGGCGTACGGATCGGCGTGGCCACGGTCAAAGGGCTCGCGCTCGCGGAAAGTAAGCCCATCGTCGGCATCACCTCGTTGCGCGTGCTGGCGCGCGGGCTCGTGGGTGGCGGGGGTCTGCGCGTGCCGGTGATCGATGCCCACAAAGGCGAGGTGTACTGCGCGGCCTACGAGATCGCCGAGGATGGCGCCTTACTGACTCGCGTTGCGCCGTTTCATGCGCCTCCAGAAGCAGCTGCAAAGCTCCTGACGTCTGCCTTACCGGGGGAGCTCTTGTGGCTCGCGGGCAACGGGCTCGGCCGTTATGGCGCAGCCTTCCTGTCGCCACTTGGCGCTTTTGCGCGGCGATCACCGACATTTTGCGATGTGCCGCGAGCCGCGTGTTTGGCCGACGAAGCCGCGCGCGAGCTTGCGTTGAACGGGCCGTCCGACCTTGCGCTACTGGAACCGCTCTATTTGCGCGAGAGTGATGCCAAGCTTCCAGCCCAGAAATTGAGCTGAATTTGCAAACATTCTTTGACTCTTCTCTCCTATCCGTATGATTAGCGAATAAGCGCCGCGCGCGCGGAAAGGCGAGATCACATGGCCAAAGGACAAGAGAAGCCGAATGCGAGCAACAAGCCCAAGCTCTCGGTAAAAGAGAAGAAGGCGAAGAAGAAGGACAAGAAGTAGTCTCGTCCTGTTTGCGGAGATAGCGCCCCATGCCGTCCTTCGACATCGTCTCGACGCTTGAGATGCACGAGATTGAGAACGTGGTGCAGCAGGCCCACAAGGAAGTCATCACCCGTTTCGATTTTCGCGATACCGACGCGAGCATCGAGCAAACGGAGGACGGCATCGTGCTGCGCGCGAGCAGCGAAGCGCGCGTGGAAGCGGCCCTGATCGTGCTGCGCGAGAAATGCGGCAAACGTAAGGTCAGCCAGCGCGCGCTCGATCCTCAAAAGCCTGAGCCCGCGGCCAAGGGTGCGTTCAAGCAGCTCGTGAAGCTGAAGGAAGGCATTACCAAAGAGCACGCCAAGGACATCATCCAGTTCATCAAGGATGGGAAGTTCAAGGTCCAATCGTCGATTCAAGGCGAGCAAGTGCGCGTGACGGGCAAGAAGCGCGATGAGCTACAGGAAGTGATCCAAGCCTTGCGAGCCAAGGATTTCGGGGTCGACCTGCAGTTCCAGAACTTCCGCGAGTAGCGCGCGTCGCCCGAACGTTAGGGCGACCAGCTCAGGCGCACGGGCACGCTCGACCATGGGGAGCCGTTGCCAAGCCTGCCGCTGCTTGCGTCGCCCCAACACAACACTTCGCCGGTTGCGCGCGTGGCGCAGGAGTGTGCGAGGCCTGTGCCGATGGTGACTGCATCCGTTATCCCCGAGACGCTCGTGGCGGTGGTGCGTTGCACAGTCGTTCCGTCACCGAGCTGCCCAGTTTCGTTTGCGCCCCAGCACAGCATGGCGCCGCTCGAAAGTCGTGCGCAGCTATGGCGGGTACCGGCGCTGACCGCGGTCGCGGTACTGATGCCCACGGTGGCGACGGGCGTGGTCGCGATGGCAGCGCTGCCATCGCCGAGCTGAGAGTTCGAGTTCCGTCCCCAACAGCGGATGGCTCCCGTAGAGAGTAAGGCGCAGTTGTGATAGTCGCCGGCCGCCACCTGCACGGCATTCGTGATGCCAGTGACGGCGACGGGCGTGCTCGAGTCCACGATCGAGCCGCGGCCGAGTCTGCCGAAATCACCCTCGCCCCAGCATTGCACGCTGCCCGTGGCAAGCACCGCGCACGAATGCGCGACGCCGACCGAGATTGCGACTGCGTTCGATATGCCGATCACACTCACGGGCAGGGCAGAGTCCGTGAGTGCACCCTGCCCGAGTTGACCATCGCCGCCGTAGCCCCAGCAGCTTACCGCGCCAGCCGAATGCACGGCGCAAGTGTGAGAAACACCCGCCGCGACCGCAACGGCATTGGAAATCCCCGCGACTGCGACGGGCGTGCTCGCATTGGTAAACAGTCCGTTGCCTAGCTCGCCGTCGAAGCCGTAGCCCCAGCAACTGATGCTGCCCGAGCCGCGCAGGGCGCAGGTGTGTGCATCGCCTGCGGCTAGCGCGGTGGCGTTCGTGATCGAAGCTACGGCCATGGGCGAGCTCGCCTCTTCGCCCGTACCATTGCCGAGCTCGCCGGAGCTGTTCGTGCCCCAGCAGCTCACCGCACCCGTTCCGCGCAGCGCACACGTGTTGTACGAGCTCGTGACGACCGCCGTCGCATCGGTGAGCTGCACGACGGGGGTGGGCGAACGCATGATCGCGCTTGCGCCGTGTCCGAGCTGGCCCTTTGCGCCATCGCCCCAGCACTGTACCTTCTTCGATGTCAGCAGTGCGCAGGTATGCAGATCACCCGTCGCCACCGCCACCGCATCCAGCACGCCAACCACGTCGCGTGCCGTCGCAGACTCCTTCAAGGAGCCATCACCGAGCTCTCCGTAGGCGTTGTAACCCCAGCAACTCATCTCGCCGGTTTGGCGTACCGCGCACGAGTGCAATTGACCTGCGGCAATGTGCACGGCGTTCGCGACATTCAGCACCGTCACAGGGGTCGGTGAGTCCGTCTTGGAGCCATCACCCAACTGTCCATACGTGTTGGCTCCCCAGCACTTCACGCTGCCTGAGCCGTTCACCGCGCACGTGTGCAATACGCCGGTTGCGAGCTGAGTCGCGTTCGTGACACCGGCGGCCACCACGGGCGTACGCGCATCGACTAGCGAGCCATTGCCAAGCTGCCCATTCCAGTTCGCACCCCAGCACGCGACCGCGCCCGTCGCGCGCAGCGCACAGGTGTGACCGTAACCCGCGGCCACGTGCACGGCATCTGTCAGACCGGATACGAGGACAGGCGTAACGGCTTCCACTATCGTTCCATTGCCCAGTTGACCACTTGAGTTATCGCCCCAGCAGACGACCTCGCCGGTGGCGCGCAATGCACACGTGTGCGCGAGCCCCGTCGCAAGCTCCGTCGCATCTGACACGCCACTCACGAGCGACGGCAGATTGGACTTAACCTTCGAGCCATTGCCGAGCTGACCATTCGCATTGCGGCCCCAGCATCTGACGGCGCCCGTCGCCATCAATGCGCACGTGTGGGCATGGCCCGCGACGACATCCAAGACTCCCGTTAGACCCGACACCAGTACGGGCTTGTAAGCTTCGCTGTTGCTCCCGTTTCCAAGCTGGCCATCGATGTTGCCGCCCCAACAGGTGACCTGGCTGGTGTCGAGCATTGCGCAGCTGTGCTCGCCACCTGCGGTGATGCCGACCAAGGCCGGTGAGTCGCAAGGAACGACACAGCTGTTTTGTACGGCACCGCCGACACAGCGGGTCGCGCCGCTGCCCGTGCACGTGTCCGAACCGCAGCTTGTAGCCACTGACACGTAACCTTCGTCTTTAGTACCGTTGCAGTTGTCATCGACGTTGTTGCAGGTGGTGTCGCTGGCAGCGGGTGTGCCCGGCGTGCAGCTGTTTTGCACGGCACCGGAAACGCAGGTCATCGCGCCACTCGCGCCGCAGGCACCGACGCCGCATGTCGTCGAGGTGGTCACGTAACCTTCGTCTTTGGTACCGTTGCAGTTGTCGTCGACGTTGTTGCAGGTGGCGTCGGTGGCCGTGGGTGTGCCCGGTGTGCAGCTGTTCTGCACGGCACCCGCAACGCAAGTCATCGTGCCGCTCGCGCCGCACGCACCGACGCCGCACGTCGTCGCCGTGCTCACGTAACCTTCGTCTTTGGTGCCGTTGCAGTTGTCATCGATGTTGTTGCAAGTGGTATCGCTCGCAGCGGGTGCACCCGGCGCGCAGCTGTTTTGCAGGGTGCCACTCACGCAGCTGGTCGCGCCCGTGCTACCGCACGCGCCCACGCCGCACGTAGTGGCGGTACTGACGTAGCCCTCGTCTTTGGTTCCGTTGCAGTTGTCGTCGATGCCATCGCAGGTCACATCGTTGGGCGCATTGGTGCCCGCCCGACAGCTGTTTACCACCACGCCCGCCACACAGTTCGTCGCGCCCGTCGCACTGCAGGCGCCTATGCCACAACTTGTGCTGGTCGAAATGTAGTCGTCGTCCGGAGCGCCATCGCAGTCTTCGTCGATGCCGTTGCAGGTGGTGTCGCTATCGATGCCGACCGTCGGCGCGCCTGGATTGCAGCTGTCGCGCGGAGCGCCGCCCACACAACTGACGGTGCCCGTTCGCGCGCACACACCCGTGCCGCAGCTCGAACCGTAAGATACGAAGCCCTCGTCGATCTGACCGTTGCAGTTGTCATCGATGCCGTTGCAAGTGGTGTCGCTGGCCGCGGGTACGGTCGATGTGCAGCTGTCTTTGACCACGCCAGCCACGCAACTCGTTGCGCCGCTCGAGGCACAAGCGCCCAAGGCGCACGTCGTTGCGACCGGCACGTAGCCGTCGTCGACCCGACCATTGCAGTTGTCATCGATGCCGTCGCAGGTCGCATCACTCGCGGCCGGTGCACCCGCGGTACATGTATTGACAAGATTGCCATCGACGCAGCTTTGCGTGCCGGTGCGCGCACACGCGCCGATGCCGCACGCTGTCGCGATCGTGGGATTCGTAGTCGTGCTGCATGAGTTGACAGTGAGCAGGGCTGCGTTGCTCGTGATCGTACCGACGCTGTTGGTGATCGTCACGCTGAACGAGACACCCGTATCTGCCAGCACAGTGCTTGCAGTCGTGTACAAGCCGGTCGTCGCACCCGCGATCGCAACGCCATTGCGCTTCCACTGAAAGGTAATGTCCGAGCCGGTCGCAGATACGCTGAACGTCGCGCTCTGTCCTTGCACGACCGTAAGGCCCACGGGCTGAGTCTGAATCACAGGTGCAAGCAGGGTCACGCCGGCCTGTTGGCTTACCGTGCTGCTGCCCAAGCGGATGTCGCGCGCGACAAAGCGACCGCGCAGCGTCACTCCCGATTTGACCTCAAGCGTGCCGCGATACACGGCCATGAACGCATCGATCGTGCTGTTGGCACCAAAAGAAACCGGGAAGGGCGTCTTATTCGGAGTTGGGCTCTTGCCGAGCACGAACACCTTGACCTTGGACGAGTCGAGCCCGCTCGCAGGTCCCAGGACGCTGTAGTCGCCGGGAGTAATCGTGTTCTTGACGCGAATCTCGCATGCCGCCGCGCATAGGATCGACGAGTAATTGCCAAAGGTAAGGCTGCGCATCTCATATACGCCGCCCGACAAGGTGAGCACGCTACGCGCGCTGCTGGTGCCCGCACTCAGCGTAACGTCACGGAAGCGGCCCGCCGCCAGCGTCAACGAAACGTTGGCCGGAAGCGTGTAATCGGAGGAGCCGGTCGTGATCAATGGAAACACGGGCACGCGCACATCGAGCGGCATGGTCAAAGGCGTCACGAGCGAGCCCGCAGAGCCAGCGTTGACCAATGTGTTGTAACTGACTGCGCCGCTGACAGTCGAGCCCGCAGCGAGCTCGACTTTGTCCGCGCGCACGCCGCCGGTCAGGACGGTGTTTGCGCCGATGACCGCCGGAGAGGTGCTCAGGTACTGACCGGCGTTGTTCATGATCACTGCGGCATTGCCCGTGACCGAGGTGCTCGCGAGCACATCGATGCTGTTCCAGGCGGTCAGCAGCTCACTGGGCCAAGTCGGCCCCACCACCCACGCATCCACCATCGCGACCTGGCTGCTTGAGCCGCTCATCAACTCGGTGTCCGATCCGATGTCGACGTCCTTCGCGATGAACTTGCCCACACCGCTGACGCTCTGCCCCAGCACGAGCGTGCCGTTCGGAACGAAAGTGTACGCCTTGAGCTCCGAGCGTTGACCGAGGGATACTGCCGCAGGCAAACCGGTTGGACTACTCGTGCCGTTCGCGCCTTCAACGAACAGCTTGACGGTGTCCATGGTCATGCTGTTTGCGCCACCGCCACCGGGGCCGATATAACTGTTGCTGCCGACGCTGACGCGGTTCTTGACGCGAATCTCGCAAGCCGCCACACACTCAAGCCGCGCAAAGTTTCCGAGCGCGATGCTGTCGAAGTTGTAGGCGCCTGTGTTGAGGCGAAGAATAGTTTTGGTCGTACGCGTACCGGCTGCAACCGTCGCTGCGCCGTAGCTGCCGGGATTGATCACCGTCGTGATCGTTGAAGCGACGTTTACTGCCGTGGTGCCCGCCGTGAAGTTGGACGTCGCGACGATCGTGATCGGAACGGGTACCGTCAGCGAAGCGGTCTTGGCGCCATCGATCGTACCTAGGCCCGTGAGCAGGTTGTACGCCGCCGTTCCGAAGATGTGACCTGACGAGACCATGTCGATGCCATCGGCGCGCACGCTGCCGGTGATTTCGGCATTGCTGCTAATCGACAGCTCGGAGGTGCCGCTTAGAAACGAGCCGGTTCCTGCCGTGAGCACAGCGACGTTGCCGTCGACCAACGAGGTTGAGCGAGCGGCGATGCTGTTCAGCGCGACCACGGTTTCAACCGGCCAAGTCGTGCCGGTCACCCAGCCTGGTGCGAGCACCATCGGTAAGGTGTTGCGCCTGACTTGGTAGTCGACCGCGGGCTCTGTTGCCGCATCACACGCAGAGGCGAACACGCTGATCATCATCAGCGCGACGATGGTGTTCGCCCCGTGCAACCGTGACTTGCCCCGCATGCTCAGACCTTCCGGCGCGTCCAAATGCTCAACCCGCGCGCCACGACCCACCCCCGTGGACGGTTCGCCTAACACTTCCACACTAGAATAATCCGGCGAAAGCGTAAACGTCCGACGCGACGGAAAGCGTTGCAGCACGCCTTTGATGCGACGATTTGTCTTACCCGACCTTACGGTCAGATGGCGCGCACACAGTAAGGTGTGTAGGAGCTACGCAGCCTGAATTTCGGCGGCTTGCGCGTAAACGTGTTCCGCCGCACGGGCCGCCCGTTCCCAGCTGTGATCCAAGCGCATCAAACGTGGGCGCAGGTCTTCAAACGGGCGCCCGCGGTTGAAAGCGGCCACCGCGCGTCGCGCACCTGCGAGCAATGCCTCTGCCGATCGGTCGTCGTAGAGCACGCCGCTGCCTGTCGCGAGCTTGGCGTCGATGTCTACGATGGTTTCCGCCGCGATCGAATCGCGACGCGCAATCGGTAAGGTGCCGTAGCGTTGCGCAGCCATCGCTAGCACCGGTCGATCGGCTGCGATCAACAGCGCGTCTGCCGACGACACGATGCGATGCATACGCAGCTGACTGTCCCCGATGCGTACTTGCAAGCGATGGGGCATGCGCTCGCTCAACGCGATCAGCTGATCGATGCACTCGGCATCTTCGTCAAGGATCTGGACGACCATCTGCATATCCGTACGCACGAGGTCGCGCGCGATGCGCTCGATACGCTCGGCGCCGATTTCGCCTTCGATGGCGCCGATCAGCGCCACATCCGGATCGATGTCGAGCTTGAGCTCGTGCTGCAGCATGGCCTTGTTCCGCGCTTTGCCGGTCATGTCTACGGGCGTGTAGCGGGCCACGAGATGCTGGCAGGTCAACGGGTTCCAGATGGAAGCATCGAGGCCGAACGGCAGGCTGCTCAGGTCCGCACCGCGTGCAACCAGTGCGTTTGCGACCATACTTTCTTCCGAGCCGTTTTGAGCGCGTAGGGCGCGCGTAGGTGCATGCGTGGTGACGCGCCTTGCGCACGCGATGGCGCTAAGGATCGGACACAACGAACCGTCAGGTTGGATCAACGCATCGAGCCCGAGCTTGCGCGCCTGCGCTCCGGAAAATGACAAAGGCTTGGCCAGCGAATAGGCGCTGAACACGGTGGGCAACCTGCGCTCGACCGCGATCAGGGCACACGCGAGCGCCGCTTCTTCGCCATGCACGTGCACGGTGTCGTGACTGTGATCGCGTGCCAGTAGCGCTACGCCTGTTTTGGCGAGCACGAGCTGGGCAACCAGCGCCGCCGGACCGTCTTCGAACAGATCAGCAAACGAAGCGTGCTCGACTAGCAACCACTCCACGCCGCCTGACGAGCGACCGTCAAAGACCTTGACCGCTTCCATCTGGCCGCCGATTTCGACCATCATCGGATCGAGCCTGCGCGCCAAGTGCGTGAGGGCCGTGTCGTGTTCCTCAGGGTAGGGCGCGAGCACCGTGACGCGATGCCCCTGGGCCCGCAGGGTCTTCGATAACGCAGCGCAAGCCTCTGCAGGACCTGACTCGACATTGAAGGGAACCAAGCTCGGCGTAACGAAGAGAATATCCATGGCGGCGGCGAGGATAGCAGAAGCGCGCGGCTTGGGGCCGCCGCTGGTTCACGGCGCTCGACCTGCTACCCCGTACCTATGCAGACGATCGCAATTACGGGGGCTTCGGGCTTTATCGGACGTGCGCTGACGCAGCATTTGGCGCGTCAAGGCATGCGCGTGCGACCCCTGCTGAGACCCGGCAAGGATGCGCCCGACGGCATCCGTTGGGATCCCGACCACGACATGCTCGAGACCGATGCTCTCGCAGAAGTAGATGTGCTGGTCCATCTAGCGGGCGAAAGCATCGCGAGCGGACGCTGGACTGCGGCGAAAAAAGCAGAGCTCAAGCAAAGCCGAATGCGCGGCACCTCACTGCTCGCGCGCAAGCTTACGGTCATGAAGAAGCGGCCTGCCGTGTGGGTAAGCGCTTCGGCCGTGGGTTTCTACGGGGATCGTGGCGAGGAGCTGCTCGATGAGACGTCGGGAGCAGGCAGCGATTTTCTTGCGGAGCTCACGCACGCTTGGGAACAGGCGACCGAGCCCGCAAGCCAGGCCGGCGTGCGCGTGGTGCTGGCGCGCACCGGCATCGTGCTCGATCCAAGCGGCGGCGCACTCGCGAAGATGCTGCTGCCGTTCAAGCTCGGCGTGGGCGGCAAGATCGGAAATGGGCGCCAGTACATGAGCTGGATTTCGCTCGAGGACGAAGTCCGTGCCCTGCAACATGTGATGACGCAAGCCGACCTTACGGGGCCGGTCAATCTCACGGCGCCCACGCCTGTGACGAACGCGGAGCTCACGCATGCGCTGGCGGCCGCACTGCATCGTCCCGCCTTCATGCCGCTACCCGCATTTGCTGCGCGCGCAGCGTTTGGCGAGATGGCGGACTCCGCATTGTTGAGCTCCGCACGCGTGCTCCCCAAACGTTTGCTCGCCAGTGGCTTCGAGTTCACGCACGCCGAGCTGACGAGCTTCTTGGCGCAAACACTCAGATAGAAACCTTACGGTTACGAGCGGGCGCGCGGAAACAAGTTGTAGCGAATGAAATCCTTGAGGAAGTGCGGCTGCCCACCGAGCTCCTTGCGCATGAGGAAGCGGCGCGCACGAAAGGTTGCCGTAGCCCCCATGCACAACAGGTTCGACGCCCACAATCCCGCCGTACCGTGGTGCTTGCGCCAATAGCGCGCGCGCGAATCGAACCAGTAGCCCGGGCGCCTGCGATCCGTTGTCACTCCGGTGATCACCGAGCCGATGTGCGAGACCTTGGCTTCGCGCATGAACCACGTCTGGTAACCGCCGCGGTGTGCGCGCCGACAGAGGTCGACTTCTTCGAAATACAAAAAGAATTCCTCATCGAACAGACCGATGCGCTCCAGCACCTCCCGTCGTAGCACCATGCTAGCGCCGCTCACCCAATGCACGGGACCGCTCTCGGTCATGACTTCCGGGGCAAAACGCCGATCCCGCAAGATGCGTGCAAGTGGACCGAAAGCCAGCGAGTTTTCGAATTCACCAAGCAGCGTTGGAAAACAAAATGCCGAGGCGTGCGGCGTGCCTTCCGGGTCTTGAATCGCCGTGCCTGCAATCGCCGCACGCGGTTCGCCATCCATGAAGCGGACGACGGCCTGCACGGCCCCTGGCTCAGGGGTCGCATCCGGGTTGAGCAAGTAGACATAGTCAGGTGGCGTAGGCAGGGCCAACGCCTCTCGAATCGCCACGTTGTTGCCCGCGCCAAAACCCCCATTCGTGGGTGATTCGATCAGACGCACGCGGTTGCCGTAGCGACGCTCCTTGAGCGCGCGAGCTAAGATATCGAGCGAATCGTCAGGCGACTTGTTGTCGACGATCCAGACTTCCGCATCGCCCACCTCTTCGAGTTGCGGCACGAGGCTTTCCAGTGCGTGCAGCACGTGCGGCGCGGTGCAGTAGTTCACGATAATCGTCAACAGCTTCATGGCGCATTCCTCCGCATGCTCAGGTGGCTTATTTGGAGCGGCGGGTACGCGATGGGGATGGGGTCGCGAACGGATCGTCATACCGTGTGCGTTGCTCGGCCAAGTCCGCTTCGAGGCGACCCTTCAGCTCCGGGAATTTTCTCGCTAGCATGCGTGCCGCTAAGTACGCTGCATTCTTCGCCCCATCGATGCCAACCGTAGCCACCGGAATTCCTGGCGGCATTTGCACCGTGGCAAGCAACGCATCGAGCCCATCGAGACTCGACTTCAACGGCACGCCGATCACGGGCAGCAAGGTATGCGCAGCCACGGCGCCAGCCAGATGCGCCGCCATGCCCGCACACGCGATGATAAGCTCAAGCCCGCGCGCTTCGGCTTCCTTCACGTAGCGCGCGGTGAGATCAGGCGTGCGATGAGCCGACAGCACGAACAGCTCGCAGGGAATGCCCAGGCTATGCAGCGTGTCTTCGGCCTTCTTGACGACTTCGAGGTCGCTGGGGCTGCCCGTCAGGATCCCCACCACCGGTTTGCCATTCTTATTGAGCTCGTTCGACTTCGCCTTAGCCATCTAACTTTTCCTCCGGAGGACCCTGTTCTGCATCGACCGGGCGTCGTTCGCAACGGGTTACAATCCCAAGAATGACCAAGGGAACGCAGCTTACGTTGTGGGGTAGCGTCGCAGGAGCCCTCGTCTTGTCGGTCGCGGCCTGGGCGACCTGGAAAGCAACCTCTGCCACGGAAAAAAACACGGCCCACGCAACGGCCGGCGTGGCGCTTAGCCCCATTGCGCGTGAGTCCACGAGTCTGCTCGCACCCAGCTTGAAGAACGTCTATTTCGGCATGACGCAACCGCAGCTGCAAACAGCGCGTCCCCGTGCCGTGCGTCAGCCCAAGGCGGATGAGCCCCGATTCTTCATGATCGACGAAGCGCTCTCCGCGAACGAGCGAGCCCTGTACGGCATCGACAAAAACAACCTTACTCTCGCCAAAGTTCAGATCGCGGGCCGACTAGCGAGCTTGGAAGATGTGCCGCCCCGCATCGCACTGATGCAGAGTCGCTACGGTACTCCCACGGGCGTGTGGGACTGTCCGACCGCACCCGGGCAGCAGCCGACGCGGCACTTCATGTATCAGCGCAGCGCGCTCGGCGTCATGGACAGCTTTCTCATGGTCGGCGATCAGATAGCCGTCACGCTCTACGTCGCGCCACTCGCCATTTTAGAGCGGTCGCTCGACCTTGCGCATTGCACGCCCGTGGCGCGAGACGCGTTCACACGGTTTCCCGCGGGGCCACTCGGCACCAGTCGTCAATCAAATTGACGGTCTCCAGCGGGATTTAACTGCCATTGCCCATCATTTGTAGGCAAGCGATCGTTGAGATCGCGAGCACGGGCTAGTCACAGCTGGGGTCGTCGCGAATGTTATCGACGAACAAACGCGACCCTGTCGCTGTCGTCGGCGAGCTTGCCGAAAACTCAATCGATCGATAGTTTTTTGTGGGCACGAAACGAATGCAGCGCGAGCTCCAAACACCGGGCGTAGCTGGCGCAGTCATCGTCAGAAGCTCGGGCGCAAAACAGCTGCCCGTGCCCCCCAAGACTTCGAGCACGATATCCGTCGTGCCGCGCGTGCTCGCGATGTCGACCATGAATGCATAGCGTTCGCCCGCCATCAGCGGCTCAGCGAGTGTTTGCGCCAAGGTCCGGCCATCGGGCGGCATGTTGATGAGTCCCTTCCCTTCCGTAGGGGCCAAGATGTCTTCCGGCGCCGGCGCGCCCACCGGCATATTCGCGCGCAAATCCGCGCGCGAATAAGCACCGGCGCCAAAGCCCGGCGTGCTGCAGCTCAGCCACGGACTGGCCCGCACAGCGAGATACGAAAGTAAGCCACCGTCTGTAGAGCCGGCCGTGATCTCTAGGCCGCCGTTCTTAAACGCGGGAAAGCGCGAGCTCGGAACGATGGCGCCGCCACCCATCGGTAAACCAACTTGACCATCGACCTCGTCGCCGGGATCGGATGGTCCGCCGTCATCGCCGTTCGGGTCGTCCCCTCCGACGTCCGGGCCGTTCGCGTCGCCATCGCCACGCGGCATGCGCTCGAGACACTCCACACCGAAAGGCGGGCATTCGCTGCCCAGCGCGATCTTACTTTCGCAGCCTGCGCAGACCGTAAGTACAAGCCAGACGCACAGGCGAATGCTTGGGCCGGGGGGCGTGCATCGCATGATCGGAGCCTACGCTGACTATCCCAGGTACGGCAATGGCTCGCGTGAGGCCACGAGCCGCTGACCCACGGAGCCACCTGAACGCTGGATCAATGCAGCCCAAGTGTTTCGCGAAAGCGATGGGCGTGCGGCGAGCTCGGATGGGAGCTCACGAAACGCTTGGCAAGGCTGCGCGCCGCGTCGGTATCACCGGCGCGCAGGAGCGCTTCGATAGCGATAGCGTCGCGTTCCTGCGCAAATACCCCGCTTGGATAATGCTCGCGATGTTGTTCGGTCATCGCAAAGGCTTCACGCGGGCGGGCGGCCAGAGCGGCACGTGCGCGCCGTAACAGCTCGACCTCGCTCGGTACGCCGACCTTACCATGACCGTCGTGCGCCTCTTGTGTGGCCTGACCTGCATTTCCGGTGCGGGTAGCGTCGCTGTTCCGCAAGACATGGGACTTGGGAGTAGCCGTGCGAGCGGGCGTGAGCTTTTTAGCGGCGCTCGATTCATCTGCGAGAGCGCTACGCACCGTGGGTTGGCTGGGCGCCTGCACTCCGTCGGCAAGCGGTTGCACCCGTGTCTCGCTCCCCGTCCCAGTCGTGGCGGGCAGCTCTACGTTCAGCGCGGCGTTCTTCGGCCCTGCAGCAACAAGCGAGGGCGCCCGGACGGTCTGCACAGCCTGCGTGACCACCGCCTGCGTGGTCGGCTGAGCGGGCTGATTGAAAAACGCCAAGCCTCCCCACGCGGTTGCACCGACCACCAGCACCGCCGCCACGATCTTGGCGAGCGGCAGGGTGCTGGCCGCGATGGCCCCGCCCGTTAGCGTGCTGCTCGCGGTCGTGCTGGCTTGTGCCGTCGCCGCACCCGCCGTCACTGCCGTACCTGCAGCCACCGCCGCCAGCTTCACAGCCAAGATGCGCATCTGCGCCGCGGACGGGCCCTCCCGACAAGCTGCGGCAAAAGGTGCCCGCAACAACTCCGGGGCGTCGTCGCTCGATTCAGTCCAACGAATAGGGTCAAATTCAGTCATGGGGTTCCCCTGCGAGCGGCCTCGCGGCGCGCCGCCTGTTCCAAGGCGCGACGTGCGGCATGCAGGCGTGAGTAAGCGGTTTGCAATGGACAGCCGAGCGCCGTGGCAACTTCTTGCATCGGGAGCTCGGCAAACTCGTAAAGCGCAATGACATCGCGTTGCTCGGGCTTCAGCTCGGCAAGCAGGCGATCGAGCAGCGCACGCCGCTCGCGATCGACGAAGTCTTCGTGTTGTGTCGCGGGCGAGGGGTCATGCTCGGGAACCTCGTCCGTGGCTTGCTCGCGGCGCCTGTGGGCGCGATTGCGGTAGTCGCTGGCGACACGAACCGCAATGGCAGACAACCACGTGCGCACCGACGCGCGACCCTCGAAGCCATCGAGCTTGCGGTGGACCACGATGAATGTCTCTTGCCATACATCTTCGACATCCGCGGTGCGTACACCCAGACGCCGCAACACCCGCCAAAGGTAAGGACCGTGCTCGGCCACCACGCTGTCGAAGCTCGGGGTCGCCGTAACACCTTGGGCCGCGTCACCTTGGGCCGCTTCGCGTTGCGCGGCGCCATGTTCCGCGGTGTCGTTGTCGGCCCCGATCAAGATGCGTTCCCCCGAGGCGCTGAGGCCACCTTCAGCCACCGCCTCGACTCGCGAGGGTAACACCGCCCAGAGCGGGTGCAGAGACTGCACGCGCGGACCCGGCTCTGCGGTAAGGAATAGTTGTGGCCAGGCAACCGACACGCGTCTACCTCAGTAAGGAGACTAAGCTCATGAGGTAGTGGGGCACGCCCGCACCGCGTTATCAACGAAAGCGCAAACCTACTGTAAGGAAACAGCTAATCGCCACCGGCTTGGGCTGGTGCAAGGCCGGTTCGGTGCCGGTCTCGTCGTAATAGGTGAAGTTGGTTCGCAGCAGGGGCACTTCGGCGCGCGTGACGATGCCCGCGGTCATCGGGCCCCATAGCTTGAGATCGCCCGCCAGCTCCGCGCCAAGCAGCACCACCGGTTCCTTCACTTTGCGGCTCTCAAGGAAGCCGCGACCCTCCGCCTTGAGCATGCCCGCTGCGAACGAGGGACAGGCGCGCCCCCGCCAACGCCCTTGAGTCAGGTAGATCGGACATGCCGCGACGCTTCCGTAGCCCGTGCGAAAGCGGGCTCGCCCATTGGCCGTTTCGGCGGGCAAAAAGACGGTTGCGCCCATGAAAATCGGCCACAAGCCGCGCACGCGCAAGCCCCATTGTACGCTGCCGCCCCAAGCGACCCCGGGTAGCAGCAATCCGCCCGGGCCGACGCCAATCGTAAGGTCATGCCCCGGGCGAGGTCCCAGCCACACATAGCGTTTCTTCGGCGGGGGAGCAGCTTTGGGCGGCGGAGGGGGCGGCGGAGGGGGCGGCGGCTCAGGCTCCTGCGGTTCTTCGATCCGCGCGCCGCGCCCAGCCTCCACCAGCACGCTAATCACGAGCGCAAGCGCATCGGCTGTCGACTCACAATCAGACAGCGGTAACGAGATCGACCGTTCCCCCGCGGCCGCGTTGAGCACGCGGTCCATGACGGTCACCGTCGCGACTAGATTTCCGTCCTGACGCACCACGCGTACTTCGGCCACGAGCTCTGCGTCGGTCTCGGAGGCGCGCTGCTCTGCTGGGATCTGCGCGGCCAGCTGATCTTGAAAGCCGGGTGCTCTCGCACAACGGCTCTCCGCGTCGACGTGGATCGCCCAGCTCGTGGGCTCGGCCTGTGCCGCGGCAGGCGCCACCCGCAGCGCGACGAATGCACCCACACCAAAAAAAAACAGGACATTCAGCCAGGCGGCTCTCGTGTCGTGAGGGGCCGGTGCGCGTCGCACTTTTTTTTTCATAGAGCCCAGCACCCACCACCACCAACAGATGTGCGCGACGAGGGAGAGCTCAAGCAGCCGTCCTGACCGCCAGTTGCAAAAGTTCCAAGTCCCCCTGACTGCATCGCACGCGCACCTGCTTGACTTAGTTTCCTAACTTGCTTCCCCAACTTGCTTCCCCAACTTGCTCGCCGCTTATCTTCCTTCGCTTGGCTTCGCGTACTTTTCTTACTGTTGCCTTATCAGTCTTTGCTTCGCTTGTTCTGACTAATCCCGCTTGAACTGACTTGAGCTCTGATTGCATCGCTTCGTTAGAGTTCGTACCCCTCTTTTGGATTCCCTAGCTTGATGAGCTCCAGCGCGTGGGCGCCCTCCCGCGTCCGCTTTGCGCCGTCTACGCGCTGGAGCTTCCCTTAACTTCGAATGTCTTACGCTGCGCGCTGGGCTTGGAGCGTCTTTCTGTTTGGAAGCTGCTGCGCTGCTGCGACTCGATCGCACGCGGCGCATGTAGGCCATTAACGCGCGTAAAAGCGGCCATTCTCCAGCACGATCCGCGTGGATCCTGCGAGCGCGGGCTGTCGTTCCGGATGCAGCGGATCGCCCGGCAACAGGATGGTAAGGGCGCCGGCCACTTGCTCGATCACGGGGCACAGCATCGGGGGACGCCGGTTGCGAGCCATGGTCATGGCGGCTTCCGACGTTGGGATGTCCGCGAGCTCCAGTAGGCTTTTCAAGGTGGGCGGCGGCAACATGATCTCGCCGCGCAAGGCTGCCTCGACAGCTTCGCGCGGCGTGAGCCAAGCGTGCGCTGTAGTCTCTCTCGCATCGTGCTCCGCCAGCTGTGATGCCTCGACGCGCGCTAGAAAGAAGCGCGTGTCGAAGCGGCGTGGCTCGACTACCGGTGTGATCCAACGGGAGTACGCCACGATTTGATCGACGCGTAGGTGCGCATCGATCTGACCCAGCACCTGGGCGAAGCTTGCGCCTTCGTTCAAGCGACGTCGCGCGCCGACGAGATCCGTATCGGGTGGCACATCCGCGAGCAGCACGCCGGCTTCTTCGAAGGTCTCGCGCAGCGCCGCCACGAACAACCCGAGCGCAAGCTCTGGCGCGAGATCGCTTTCGGCCAAGGCATGCGCAGCTTGGGCGGCATCGAAGCCGCGCAGTCGCGCCGTGACGTTGGGCGCGCTGTCGTTCGCATCGAGCTTACCGCCCGGAAAAACGTGGGCTCCCGCCATGAAGCCGCTCTGACCGTGCCGTTGCACCATCAGGACCTCGAACTCACCGCTTGGCCTATCCCGCAGCAGCAGGACTGTGGCCGCATCACGTAGATTGCTCATCGCTCAATCCGACAGCACGCGCTTGATCGGCACGCCGATCGCTGCGGCCAAACGCGCCAGTGTTTCGAGCGATGGCGTATGCCTGCCAGCTTCGACGCGCGCGATGTTGGGGCGATGAATGCCCGTGCGCCGCGCAAGCTCTGCTTGGGTCAAACCCTCCGCGAGACGCAGGGCACGCAGGCGCTGACCGAGGCGAACGCCATCGACATCGCCGAGCGAAGCGGGCAAAGGCTCGGCGCCGTTGTTCTTGACGCGTGAGGCAACCTCGGCGGCGGTCAGCGACAAGCGTTTGCCGGCGACGAGCTCGATCGCCGCGGAACCGGCGTCGGCAGCGAGCACGATCGCTTGGATCTCTGAGCCGTCATCTTCGCCGTTGAGTGGACGCGCGAGCACCAACGTGGTGCCATCGCCGAGCACCGCGAGCAGCTCGCCGCCTCGCGGTGACACCGACAAATACTCGAAGCGTGTCTGACGCTCGGTGTCGCAGCGCCGCGATAGACCGGACATCACGCGGGCGACTTCGCTTTCGGTGCGTGAGACCAAGCCACCGCACAGCTCCTCGAGCACATCCTCGATGGCGGCAAAGGCTGCACCGCTCGGCAGCGCAACCGCGGGCAGGGCGCCGAGCGCACGCGATAACGCTACGCAAGAGAGCAGCTCGTCTTCGTCGAAGCCTTGGCTGCTGGCGTCGAACACGGCACCGATGCCGTAGATCAGGGCCCCCGGCGCAGCTTCAGGAGCGACGTGGCGTGCGGACAGTCCAGCATCCTGGCAGGCGGCACTCCATGAAGCTTCGAAAGCGGGGCGGTCGGTAATCAACAGGACGGTTTGGGCCATCACGCTTCCTTCGTATCGGGGCTGAGACTTATAAACGCACCCGGTGTGGGGCTCAAGCACTATGTGCGGCCGGTCGCCAGGGCGGGCTTTGCGGTCCCAATGCGGGACAAGAGCCACATCAGGCCGAGTAATACGCTGACATAGAGCAACCACTGCCCGTAACTCGCACTCTTCTGCAGGGTTCGGCCGATAATGCCGTACGCAAAAAACATATGCGCCCAGTAGATGCGCAAGGACGCGCCGCCGTAGTCGATCAAAATGCGGCCGCGCAAGTTGCCCACCCAGCCCCAGCCCACAAGTAACAGGCTGAGCACGATGCCGACGCGAAAAGCGATGCGCATGGGGTGCACGGTCCACGGCTGTAGCGCGAATAGATCATGCAAGTGCGGATGGGCTTCGCTCGCGAGCAGCGCGCAAAACGCGCCTGCGACACCTAGCAGCACGGTGGCACGCTCAGTCTGTTGCTTGGCGTCGCGCAGCACGCTGCCTGTGGCGGCGCCTAAACATGCGTACGCAAACCAAGGAAATAGCGGGAACAACGCGGCCGGCGCACCTGGTGGCGGCGTGTATTTGCCGAGAAAACCAGCGAGTGCGTGGGGCAAGGGGCCGGGCAAATGCGTCCACACCAGCTGCGTCAGGCAGGCTACGGTAAGCCCGATCGCGACCGCCAGTCGCGGTTTGCGCAGCACTCCCCACGCGCGATCTAGGAGCGTCAGAAATACCAGCGAGGTGCCGATCGCTTGCAGTACGTCGACCTGTACCAAGCGCAACAGGCGGCCCTTGGACACGCTCTCCACTTGCATGAGACCCGTGCCGACCAGCAGGGCTCCGAACAATGCGGCAGTGAACGCACGCCTGGGACGATCGTCAAGTTGCTTGACCGCCCACAGCAACGTCGCGTAGCCAAGCCCGAGCGGCAGATAGGCGCGGACCGTTCGGAGCTCCGTAATGGCAGACGCGTCGATCAGCCAGGTTTGAAATCGCAACAGGTAGCCGTACAGCACGATTTCGAGCCCGCGTGCGGCTCTTGATCGAAACGCGCGGGCGCGTTTGTTGGGGTCTAGGATGTCGCGGGCAGCGAGGGCCGCGCCGGCTCCCGCGAGGAACACGAAGGTGGGCGCGGCCAAGCCACCGACAAACCTCAGCAGCGCCCAACCCTGGCCCGCGCGCAAGCCGGGCAACAACCAGCCATCGCCCGTGTGCCACAGCACCATGGCCACGACCGCAAAACCTCGCACCCAATCGATAAACGGCAAGCGCCCCACGGCGCCGTTTATGCAGGGAGCGCGGGCACTTGCCAACCGCTCTTCCGGCCCTCGAACTGAACGTATGTCCGGGCTTTCGCGATTGACTTGGAGGGGCACCGTGCTAGCGATCGCGGCCTTTTCCCTGTCTGCTCCAGGTTCTTTCAGTCCCGCCAGTTCCGTTTTAGTCCGCTTAGTCCGCCAGCGAGGCACGTCGATGTTTAAGTCGATCAGCATCTTTTCCGGGACGGCCAATGCGCGTCTCGCCCAGCAGATCAGCGAATATTTGGAGCTGCCGCTCGGGCGTTGCCGTCTGCCGCGTTTCTCGGATGGCGAGATTTTTTGCGAGATCCAGGAGAACGTCCGCGGCGTCGATGTTTACGTGGTCCAGCCCACCTGCGCGCCGGTGAACGATAATCTGATGGAGCTTTTGATCATGGTCGATGCGCTCAAGCGCGCCTCGGCTGGCTCGATCACGGCCGTCATTCCTTACTATGGCTACGGCCGCCAAGACCGTAAGGTTGCGCCGCGTACGCCGATCACCGCTAAGCTCGTGTCGGATTTGATCACGGCGGCAGGTGTGCAACGCGCGGTTTCCATCGACCTCCACGCGGGTCAGATCCAGGGGTTCTACAGCATCCCGTTTGATCACTTGTACGCGATGCCGGTTTTTCTCGACTATTTGCGTTCCAAGTATCCCACGGAAATGCCCGTGTTCGTTTCGCCCGATGCAGGCGGTGTGGAGCGCACGCGCGCGTACGCCAAGCGCATGGGCTGCGATCTCGCGATCGTCGATAAGCGCCGTGAGCGTGCCAATGTCAGCGAGGTCATGAACGTGATCGGCGACATCGAAGGCCGCGACTGCGTGATTCTCGACGACATGATCGACACGGCCGGCACGCTGACCAACGCGGCCAAGGCTCTCAAAGACAACGGGGCACGCACCGTGTCGGCCGCGGCTACCCATGCAGTATTGTCCGGGCCCGCGGTCGATCGCATCGCAGCTTCCGTGCTCGACGAGGTGGTGGTGTCCGATACGGTTCCGTTGAGCGATGCGGCCCTGCGCATGGGCAAAATGAAAGTGCTGAGCGTCTCGCGCATTCTGGGCGAAGCGATCAAGCGCATTCACAGCGGCGACTCGGTGAGCTCGCTGTTTGTGTGATCTGACAAAAGAAGGAAACGGAAATGGAAAAGCACACGCTTACGGCTGAGGTCCGCACAGAACGCGGAAAGGGGCCGGCGCGTCAGCTCCGCATGAATGGGAAGATCCCAGCGGTGTTGTACGGGCCGGGCGGTGAGTCTTTGGTGTTGGCGGTCGATCCCGTCCAGCTCACCAAAGCACTCACAGGCGCTTTCCGGCGCAATCAGGTGCTCGAGCTCGATATCGCGGGCGGCAAGAAGGAGTACGCACTCGTCAAGGATCTTGACGTCCATCCGGTCGGCCGCCACGTGCGCCACGCGGATTTCTATCGCATCTCGCTCGACACGCCCGTGACCACGGATGTGCCGCTTCGCACCAAGGGTCGCGCCAAGGGCGTGGGCAAGGGCGGCGAATTGCGCGTGCACTTCCGTGAGGTGCCTGTGCGCGCCACGCCCGACAAGATTCCGGCTGAGATCATGATCAACGTCGAGAACGTCGATATGCTCGAAAGCGTAAAGGTCAAAGACGTTCAGCTCGAAGCAGGCGTAGAGATCGTGCTTCCGGCCGATCGTGCACTCGTGTTCGTGACGAGCGAGCAGAAGAAGATCGTGGAAGAGACCGAAGGCGTACCGGGTGCTCCTGCAGGCAAGGCCGCGACTCCGTCTAAGGCACCGCCTGCGGCCAAGGCTGCTGCCAAGCCGGCCGGCAAGAAGTAGTCCGGAGCGACTGTCGTGCAGCTCGTGGTCGGCCTCGGCAATCCCGGGCCCAAGTACGCAGGCAACCGTCACAACATCGGCTTCATGCTGGTGGACAGGTTGGCTGCCAAGCTCGGTGCCGGGGCCTTCCGCGACAAGTTTTCAGGCTCGTTCGTGCGAATCAGCTCGCCGGACGTGGTTCTGCTTAAGCCCCTTACCTTTATGAACCTGAGCGGCGACTGCGTGCAGCAAGCCATGACCTTCTTCAAGGTCGACTTGGCGGATGTAATCGTCGTGCACGATGAGCTCGATCTCGCCTTCGCTGACAATCGCATCAAGCTCGGCGGCGGCACTGCGGGCCACAACGGACTCAAGTCGATGCTGCAGAACTGTGGCGGCGATGGCTTCGCGCGGCTGCGCATGGGCATCGGTCGGCCCCGCTCGGGAGAGGTGGCGAGCTATGTGCTCAGCGATTTTTCAAGCTCAGAGCGCGCCGAGCTGCCGGATGTGCTAGACCAGGCCGCCCTCGGGATCGAAGCAATCTTTGCGAAGGGTGTGAAGGCAGCGATGAACTCCTTCAACACCCGCGAAAAGAAAGACAAAGCCTAGGGTTTGCGACTCTTTGGAGTCGCTATTGTGCGGCGCTCCGCAATGGTGCGGACTCCGTGCTCCTCGCACCGGAAGCGTTTCTGAACGAAGCGGGCAGTCCGGTGCCGCAAGTCCAAGGGGAGAGATAGAAAATATGTCTACGAAAACAGCCACGAAAGATCGGCTGCGCGAGTACGAGATCGTCTACGTACTAGCGCCGAACGCCGACAACGCGGAGGCCGAGCGTTTGAACGCGAAGCTTTCCGAGGTGGTCACCGCGTTCAGCGGCAAGCTCACCAAGCTCGACAACTGGGGCCGTCGCAAGCTCGCGTACCCGATCAAGAAGCACACGCGTGCGGTGTTCGTGTACACGAAGTACGTCGCCAAGCCCGGCGTCGTCGCTGAAATCGAGCGCAATCTGCGCATCGCCGACAGCGTTCTGCGTTACCAGAGCACGCTCCTGCGTGACATGGTCGACCCGAGCGAAGTTAGCGTCGATCCCGAGGACGTGAAGTTCTCGCCGGTCGCGCCCGCGGAGCCCGAGGAAGAGCTCAGCTTCGAGCAGCGCCTTGGCCTTGTGCCCTCGGCACACCGCCGCCAGGAAGTGATCGAAGACGATGTGGCCGATCCCGAGCTCGATGATGTCGATGTCGTGGCACCCGAAGGAGGCGCGCGATGAGCAACCTCGATGACAGCCAAGATCAGAACGACGGCGAGGGCGGAGGACGCGTTCGCAACGACGACCCGCTCGGTCTTCGTCGCCGCCGCACCGGCAAGAAGCGCGCACCTTCGTTCACGATGGAGCCCGGCTTCAAGTTCGACCACAAGGATGCCCAACAGCTCCGCTACTTCTTGACCGATCGCGGCAAGATCGTGCCTCGCCGCGTGAGCGGACTTTCGGCCAAGCAGCAGCGTGCACTCACGCGTGCGATTCAACGCGCTCGTAACCTCGGCCTACTGCCGTACACCGTCAAGGGGTGAGCCAATGGCACACGTCAAACTAGTACTTCGTGAAGACGTTCAGCATCTCGGCACCGTGGGTGACTTGGTGCGTGTGCGTGCAGGTTTCGCGCGCAACTATTTGTTGCCACGCAACATGGCGTCGCTTGCTACGGCTGGCAGCGTCAAGCGCATCGAAGAGCAGAAGCGCGTCGCCATTGTGCGGGCCGCCAAGCTCAAGCAGAGCGCACAAGCACTTGCCACGGCCATCTCGAGCGTCACGGTCGACATCGCCCGTCAAGCAGGCGATGGCGACAAGCTCTACGGCTCGGTGACGGGGCAAGACATTGCCGACGCGCTCAAGGCCAAGGGCTACGACGTCGACAAGAAGAAGATCGTAATCGGCGACGCGATCAAGACGATCGGCGACCATACCGTGTCCGTGAAGTTTGGCTCGGGCGTCGATGCTCAGGTCAAGGTCGTGGTCAAGAAGGGCAGCTGATCTGAATGAACTGGGGATAAGCCTCGCGCTTGTTCACATTTCATCCACAGCGAACGGGCGGTGCAGAAATGCGCGCCCGTTTCGTATTTAACCCATGTTTTCAGCGTATATTCGCGTTGCGCAGCGCAGCGTTCGGGAGCAGATCGCAACGCCCTGGGGGATGGATGTCGGAGCGTTCGCTTGAGTCACGAGTACCACCGCACGCGCTTGAGGCAGAGCGGGCCGTGCTGGGCGGTATTCTGCTCCAGAACAGCGTCGTCGATACGGTCGTCGAGATCGTGCAGCCCGACGAGTTCTATAGCGAAGGCAACGCGCGCATCTTCGAGTCCATGCTCGAGCTGCATCGTTCCAGCATTCCGATCGACACGGTCACGCTGCGCGCGGAGCTGGTGCGCGGCAACAAGCTGCAAGGCGTAGGCGGCGATGACTACTTACTGTCGTTGACCGACACGATTCCCACGGTCGAGAACATCAAGGCGCACGCCACGATCGTGAAAGAGAAGTCGCTCGTGCGCCGAATGATCACGGCCTGTCACGGCGTCGCGGCCAAGGGCTATGGCGATTACGGCGATCCCTCGGAGTTTCTCGATGGCGCTGAAAAAGCCGTGTTCGATGTCGCCAACATTCAGACGCGCGCGAGCGTGCAGCCCATCGGTCAGATCATCCATCGCGCGTTCGAAGAGATCACGGAGCTTGCGCGCGGAGGCAAGCGCATAGCGGGCTTACCATCTGGCTTTACGCGCCTCGATCAGATGACGGCCGGCATGCACCCTGGCGATTTGATCATCGTCGCGGGTCGTCCGGGTATGGGTAAGACCTCGTTTGCGCTGAACGTGGGCGTCAATGCCTGTCACTCCAATCGTTCGACGGTGGGCATCTTCTCGCTCGAAATGCCGCGCGATCAGCTCGTGAAACGCATGTTGTGCAGCGAGGCGCGCGTGGATGCGAGTCGCATGCGTACTGGCCAGCTTGCGCGTGACGATTGGCCGCAACTTGCGGAGGCCGCAGGCATGTTGAGCGACCTTCCCATTTACATCGACGATACGCCGGCCCTGACGTTGATGGAGCTGCGCGCCAAAGCCCGACGCATGGCTTCGGAAAACAAGGACCAAAAGCTAGGCTTGTTGATCATCGACTACTTACAGCTGATGCGTTCGGGCACCAAGAACGACAGCCGCGAGCAAGAGATCAGCGAGATCAGTCGTTCGCTGAAGGGCCTGGCCAAAGAGCTTGGTATTCCGGTGATCGCGTTGTCGCAGCTCAACCGCGGCGTCGAATCGCGCGGCAACAAGGACAAGCGTCCGCAGCTCAGCGATCTACGTGAATCAGGCGCCATCGAGCAGGACGCCGACACGATCATGTTCGTGTACCGCGACGAGGTCTACAACAAGGAGACCATGGATCAGGGCGTGGCGGAGATCATCGTGGGCAAGCAGCGCTCAGGCCCCACGGGCATGGTGAAAGTGCGCTTTTTCAACCAGTACACACGCTTCGATAATCTGGCGGATGATGACTACGGAGCGAGCGACGGCGGCGAAGGTTACGGCTAGTCCCCGTTCTGCTCCACATGGCGCTTCCAATTGGGAGGGCGCACCACTATAGCGGTAAGCAGTGTTTACCGCCGCTGTTCCCATAGGGTCGGCGCTGCGCACGACGGGAAAAGTATGCGAACACTCGGTCCGATCGTTCTCTTAGCTTCGGTGGTCTCAAGCGCGGTGTTCAGCTTCGCGCTGCCGCAGACCGTCCACGCGGGCGGTCTGTTTTACGCAGGCTCAGGCACACGCCCGCTCGGTCGCGGCGCGGCTTATCACGTGCGCGCCGATGACGGCCTCGCGCTTTCGTACAACCCGGCCAAGCTCGCCGACCTCGAGGGCATGCAGTTCCTTGCGAACTTCAACCTCGCATTACTGGACGCGTGCATGGATCCGGCAGGAACCGCCGGTCGCGGCGTGCCCCAAGTCGCGAAAGACATGCCCACGAGCCAGGAGGCGGGCATCGTCCGCGACCGCGGCACTTACAAAGAGAACTACGACGCCGCGGCAGCCGACGTCACGCGCTTTGGCTACATCCCGGCGGGCGCGAGCAACAAAGATCTGCGCAAGAGCTGGATCGGCACCACGATGCCCAAGGTCTGCAACGAGACCGCGATGTTGCCGATTCCAAATTTCGTCTTCAGCTATCAGTTCATCAAGCACAACCGAAGTTGGCCTGCGAACGGTCTGCACGGTCTGACGGTTGCGTTTGGTATGGTCACTCCGGGCGCCGTTGCGCAAACGAACTGGGGCAACAAGAGTAACGGTACGGTCAGCGCCAAAGGGCACGCCAGTGCCAAGCAAGTGAACGAAGCCACCAAGGACGGCGGCGAGCGCTTGCCTGCCGGTGTGCGCCCGGACGTGATTTGCAATCCCGCGACGGATCCAGACGGTTGCTCGCAGTACTGCGATCCGGAAAAGGGAAACTGCGACAAGGCCCAGTACTTCTGCGATCCCAGCAAGTACGACTGCAACAAGCTGCCCACGCCCACGCGCTACATGCTGGTCGATCAGGACCCGATCGCGATTCCACTGACGCTTGGCATCGGTTACCGCCCGCTACCTTGGCTCGCGGTCGGCGGGGCATTCACCTATCAAGCGATCTTCTTCAAGTCGACGGTCTATTCGACCCAGGGCACGCAGTCGATTCCCGAGAATGACATGAAGGTCGAGAACGAGCTCAACGATTGGTTCGTTCCCGTCGCGCTCGGATCTCTGCAAGTCACGCCGATGCAGGGGCTCGAGTTCATGAGCTACTTCAAGTGGCAAGGAGCTATTGCGGGCGACACTAAAGTCACGATCACGGACGGCACCTATCGCATCGGTGGCAGAGAAGGCGGCCTGCCTGTCAAGACCGTGATCAAAGCGGGCGATGGCGTAGTCACCGAAGTGCCACAGCCTTGGGAGGCGGGCGGCGGCGTGCGTTTCGCGTTGCCGCGCACCGGTTACTACAGGCCTTTTGAGCCGACCAGCCGACAGGATGCGATGACGCATGAGCTGTTCGATATCGAGTTCGACTTCGTGCTCGAGCACAACTCGACGATCAAGGAGTTCACGCTGCGCAGCAACGAGAACGCCTTTCGCGTGTTCCAGGGCTACGACGAAGGCGACACCAACTTCGACGGCGCCACGTCACCCACCGATCCCAAGTGCAATACCAACTCCACCTTGCCGGCCGCGAGCGCCAAGTGCACGGGCGAGCTGCGCTTCTTGAAGAAGATGGGCATCAAGCGCGCTTGGAAAGATCAGTTCGTCTATCGCGTGGGTGGCGACTTCAACGTGATCCCGGGCGTGCTTGCGCTGCGCGCAGGCTGGAACCTGGAGACGCGCGGCGTCAGTCCATCTTACCAATCGATCGATGCCTTCCCTTCGCGTCGCATGGGTTTTCATGGTGGTCTGACGTGGCGTATCGGCAGCATCGATCTTTCGCTTGCGTATGCGCACTTGTTTCAAGAGACGATCAACGTTCTGCACGCGGACGCAGTGGACTCCAATGGTAAGCTCACGAGCGACCGCGCAGGTCTGCCTGCCAGCCCGCTCGATCCCGCTTCGAAGACGATCAACGCGGGCACTTATCGAGTGAGCTGGGACGTTTTCTCGATCGGCATGAATCAGCGTTTCTAAGATGGCGGAGAAAAGTCAGGCGCTGAAGTACATCTTGATTGGCGTGGCGATCACCGTCGGCCTCGGTGTGTGCGGCGTGGGTAGTTGTGTGGCGCTGTTGGGCGGCGGAGCGTTCTGGGCGTTTCAAGAGCTCGATGCGCCGGCCCAAGAAGCCAAGCTATTTTTCACGGACATCGCGGCAGGCAAAGTCGCCGCCGCACGTGAACGCACATCCAAACGCTTTCGCGCAGGGCACACGCTTCAGCGGTTCGAGGAGCTCGTGCAGGCTCAGCCCCCGCTGCAGACGACGCGTGATGTCTCGCTGCCCAATCGCGGCATGATGAACGGCCGCGCGCGACTTGCAGGCACGCTTACAACCAGCAGTGGAACCACGGGCGTGGAGATCGAGCTGGTCGAAGAAAACAAACAGTGGCGCATCGATCTTTTGAGTGTGGCCGGAACACCCCTCGATTGAGACGCAAGTGAGAGGCAAGGAGTGCGTGGACCACGGGCCCGCGCGCCTGCACCATGGTAGCGTGATGGCTTCCCATGACTCCGGAGCCCGATCTCGATGCGGTGGCTCGCGCCCTCGGCTATCGCTTTCAAGATTCCACGCTCCTGCGTGATGCGCTGACCCATCGTTCCTTTGCGAACGAGTATCCGGCCCGTGCCCCACGCGACAATGAGCGACTGGAGTTTTTGGGCGATGCCGTCCTCAGCTTGGGCGCGTCGACCCTACTTTGGGAACGCTTTCCGCGCGCCAGTGAAGGCGAGCTCACGCGCCGCCGTGCGGACTTGGTATGCGAAGCCGGCCTGGCCCAAATCGCGCGTGAGCTGGGTGTGGGAGACATACTCAGGCTCGGCCGCGGCGAAGCGAAATCAGGTGGCCGCAACAAGCCGCGCCTGTTGTGCTCGGCACTGGAGGCGTTGATCGCTGCCGTGTACGTCGATGGCGGGGATGCTGCGGCCCTCGATGTCGTGCGCCGCCTGCTCGAGCCCAAGCTTGGTGCGCCTGAGCTTGGCCAGCGCGACTTCAAAACGCGCCTGCAAGAGCGTGTGCAAGCGGTGGGATCGCCTGCGCCACGCTACGTGGTGATCGAGACCACGGGCCCCGATCACGCCCTCGAATTTCGTGTCTCTTGTGTGTGCGGCGAACGTGAGCTTGCGACTGGCAGCGGTCGCTCAAAGATCGAAGCCGAACAATCTGCAGCCCGTGTCGCACTCGATGTCATGGATGCAGCGGAGCCGCTGGATGCCCTCTAGAACCTTACGGTTGTGCTTTGTGTTGGCTGTGACTTGTGGCTCGCTGCCCGCCGTGGGTCGCGCGCAAGCTCCAGTCGCTGTCGCAACGCCCGCCGAACGCGCCGCACAGGAACCTGCCTCGCGTCGCGACCGCAGCTATTTGGCGCAGCTTACCTTTGTGCTCGAAGGGGCGCGTCGCGTGTTGCTCTTCGGCGAGGCGCATGTAGCCGACCCCGAAATGTCGCGCTTTGTGTATCCGATTTCGGAGCATTACGTCGAGCTCGCCGGCAAAATGACGCCCAGCGAGCGTCTGCGAATCGTGCATCCGCACCTGTTGATCGTGGTCGAGAACGTGGAGCGCGCGTTCGATGCTGCGTCTCACGGCGATTTGCACGCCTTTCGCCAACATGTGCGCACGATTCGCGAAGAGCTCGCCACGCTCGATGCCGTGCTCAAGCATCTCAAGGTAAGGTTGCCGGAGCCCGTGCGCTGATGCGGGGTTGGCTGTACGAGCTCAAGCACAGCACCTCTGTCCTCACGTTGTTGGCGGCCTTGCTTACTCTTCCGACCGGCCGTGTCGCAGCTCAAGACAGCGACGAGGACTGGGATGCGATTCTCCTCCGCGAGCCCGAGCCAAAGAGGCCACGCGAGCCCAAATTCGTTCGACACGCCAGGCATCGCAAAGGCGGTGGCGGCACGCGAATCAATCCGAATAGCTGGCACGCAAAAAGTCCGCACGACTTCGCGCTGCATGAAGGCCACGCGTTTACGCCGCTCGTGATCCACGTGGTCGGGCAAACGGAACCTTACGTTCTTGTACCCGACAACGAAGAGGGAGCCTTTGGCGAAGCGGCGCATGCCACAGCGCGCGAGGCTTTCGGAGGTTGGGAAGGGGGGCCTTCGCCGCATCCACGCCTATTGGAGCTGATTTACAGCGCCATCCTGCACTTCAAGGCATCCTCGATCCATCTGATCAGCGGCATGCGAAATGACCGTAAGGCGAGCCGTCATTCGCATGGCATGGCCGCAGACATCGTGCTGCCCGGCGTCCGCGATGACGCGCTTGCCGCATTCTTTCGCGCGCAAGGCTTCGTGGGCGTTGGCACCTATCCACGCTCAGGTTTCGTGCATATCGACGTGCGCGATGCGAGCTACTTCTGGGTCGATCGCTCGCCTCCCAACAAGCACTGGAGGGTAAGCCAAGTGCGCGCCGACGAGTCAAGGGCAGCCGACCAGGCAGCCATTGCGCGCGGCCAGATACCAGCGGTCAATCCGGACGGTCTCACTCATGCACTAGCGGTTCGCGTAGCCAAGCGACGCCCGAAGAGAACATCGAGTCCGCACAGGAGTAAGGCTCGCGTTAGCGTGCGTGGAGCGCGAGGCTCCGCGCCAAGCGACGACGAGCCTGCAGGAGCGAACTCGGTCACTGGGGTGAGCGAGTAAGGTCGTAAGCGGCCAGACCTTACGGTCTTGCCCACCGCCCGAACGCACTAAGGGCCCTAAGCCTTGGAGACTTCGACGCGGGCGCGAGCCCAGTCGAGTGCGCGATTCAGCTCTTCGTACTCGCCGCCTTCGTGCAGACCTTTTAGCTCGGCGAGAGCGCGTTCAGCGGCCGCGAGCTCCTGCTCGGCCTTGTTGCGATCGATGGTAGCGGGCACCGCGAACGCGTCTGTCAGCACCAGCACGCGGTTGGGCTGGGCTTCGACGAAGCCAGGGCCGATGGCCGCGACCTCGTCTTTGTTGCCGACGCGATAGCGCAGCACGCCCGCCTTGGTGGCCGCAAGCAACGGAAGGTGGCCCGGCAACACGCCGAACTCGCCTTCCACGCTGGGCGCGGTGACCATGTCGACTTCAATGTCGAGGGCAAGGCCATCCGGCGTCGCGACCTCGAGCTTGATGCGCTCGGCCACGATCAACCCTCCTGCAGCTTCTTGGCCTTGGCCTTGACGTCTTCGATGTTGCCGACGAGATAGAACGCCTGCTCAGGCAGGTGATCGAGCGCGCCGCTCAGAATCTCTTCGAAGGCCGACAGCGTCTGCTCGATCGGCACGTAACGTCCCTCGAGACCGGTGAACTGCTGCGCCACGAAGAACGGCTGCGACAGGAAGCGCTCGACCTTACGGGCGCGATCGACGACCTGACGGTCTGCTTCGCTGAGCTCGTCCATGCCGAGAATCGCGATGATGTCCTGCAGATCCTTGTAGCGCTGCAGCGTCGACTGCACCTGGCGGGCCACGTTGTAGTGCCGCTGACCGACGATGCCGGGCTCAAGCATGGTCGAGCTTGAATCGAGCGGATCCACGGCCGGGTAAATGCCCTTTTCCGAAATCGCGCGCGAAAGCACGGTCGTCGCATCCAAGTGCGCGAACGCGGTCGCTGGCGCCGGATCGGTCAAATCGTCTGCCGGCACGTAGATGGCTTGCACGGACGTGATCGAACCCTTGGTGGTCGAAGTGATGCGCTCTTGCAGACCGCCCATTTCGGTACCCAGCGTGGGCTGATAACCGACCGCGCTGGGGATACGACCAAGCAATGCCGACACCTCAGAGCCCGCCTGCGTAAAGCGGAAGATGTTGTCGACGAAGAGCATGACATCCTGACCTTCGCGGTCGCGGAAATGCTCAGCAATGGTAAGGGCGCTGAGTGCCACGCGCTGACGCGCACCAGGCGGCTCGTTCATCTGGCCGAATACGAGCGCAGTCTTCGAGAGCACGCTGGCACCCGTGTCGAGCTTGGACTCTTTCATTTCGTAGTAAAGGTCGTTGCCTTCACGCGTGCGCTCGCCGACGCCAGCAAAGCAAGACACGCCACCGTGTGCCTTGGCCACGTTGTTGATAAGCTCGAGAATGAGCACGGTCTTGCCCACGCCCGCGCCGCCGAACAGACCAATCTTGCCGCCCTTACGGTACGGTGCGAGCAAGTCGATGACCTTGATGCCGGTCTCGAAGATTTCGACGTTCGTGCTCTGATCGACGAACTTGGGAGCAGCCTTGTGAATCGGATCCCAAAGGTCGGCGACCACGGGCGGTCCGCCATCGACAGCTTCGCCGATCACGTTAAGAATGCGGCCGAGGCACGCGTTTCCGACGGGCATCGAAATCGGTGAGCCCGTGTTCTTGACGCTCATGCCGCGGACCAGACCATCGGTCGAATCCATGGCGACTGCGCGCACGGTGCCTTCGCCGAGGTGCTGTGCCACTTCGAGCACCAGGTTGCCATCGCGCTTGTCGATGGACGGGTTCGACACGCGAAGTGCCGTGAGAAGCTCAGGCAACTGTCCGGGCGGGAACTGCACGTCGACGACCGGGCCGATGACTTGTGTGATGGTGCCGCTTACTAGCTCTGCCATGGAAATCCTCGTCACTTACTGGTGGTCAGAAAAATCTTTGTG
>JBKJIA010000430.1:0-3716 GCA_046598735.1 Polyangiales bacterium | reverse complement strand
CGCTCCGACTACGGCATGAAGCAGCCTTGAATGGCTGTGCACATGGTGCCCGCCATGATGCCGCAGCGGAACACGGCCGCATTTACCGGGTTGGTGCAGCTGCCTTCGCAGTTGGCTTTGTCGCCGAGCGCCATCTTGATGTTCATCGCCTCTGGAAGGCTATCCTTACAGCCGACGAAGTTGACGCACGAAGCTGCGCACTCGGTCGTGGTCAGCGGAGCCGCCTCGCACAAACCTTTGATGGATTTGTTGCCGTCGAGGGATGCAAACACGCCCGTGATGCTGGTCGCGTCGCACGCGGTCGTAGCATTCCACTGGCTTGCCAACCCACTCAACCCGCCCGCCTGCATCGCAAACATGGCGCAGTTCGTCATAGAGAGCGCGGTGCCAAGGGCGCCCGCTTGCATCTTGGCCATGGGCGTACACTTCGCCTGGCTGAGGTAACACTCAGATACGCGCGTGAATGCAGCGGTGCACTCCGGCTCCGCACCGGTAATCGCCGGAGCCATGGGCGTGCCGGCGTCGGTTCCGCCTGTGCTACCAGCGGTGGCGGCGCCGCCTGAGCCTCCGCCGCTGCTGCCTGGCATGGCTGTGCCGCCGTCGTCGTCCGCATTTCCGTTCGAGCCATTGCCCGCGGGATCGGTGGCGGTGGTGGTATCATCGGCTGTGTTGCTGCCGCAATTCGCACTGGCGATGGCGAGCAGAATGATTGCAAAGCGAGTTGATGTGCGCATCCCGCGTATAGACCGCGATGCGCTGGCTTAAGCAGCGAGGGTTCTCACTGTGAGCCCTCAATTTCGCATCGTTGGCGATCAATCCACGCGCTTTGCGTGAATGCGCACCTGCCCATAGCGGACTTTTCTTACGCCACGCGAAACGCGGGCAAATATGCAGAAACTCGCCGCGAGAAAAACGCCGGCCGCGGGGCTTGGTCAAGCGACCTGACTGTTCGATCAGGCTGCTCGCTACTGCCAAAGCATCACGCGGTGAATGGTCTCAGGATAAATAGTCAACATGACTGACGGTCAAGCGACTTGTTTAGTGTGTTCCTCGCGGAGCTGCCGGCCAAGAGTGGGGTGACGGAATCCCTCGGCAGGGCCCCAACGACTTCAGACCCCTGCAACCCCGCCTGCGGCCCACGCTCGGATGAAGAATGAATCGCGCCCGGCGCACCAGGTAGGCGATACTCAGCTCGGAGTATTAACATGGGGATAAAATCTTCTTTCGCCGCCCTGGTCGGAGCCGCTCTCGCGGTAAGCAGCTGCAGCCCGTCTGAGACGGCAGCTCTGACTGAGATCATGCTCGTTGTGGACAGCGATATCGCGGTTCCCGCGAAGCTTGACGAGATCCGGATGACGATCACGGGACCTTCGGGGGGCCCGAAAGTTGCGACAGCAAAGTTGGGATCAGGCGCGCCGGGGCTGCCACGCAGCTTGGCGTTGGTTCGCGAAACGGGGAAGCTCAGCCCCGTGGAAATCTTGGTGGAGGGGCGACTCAAGGGTAAGACGTTCCTCAAACGCGAAGCGAAGCTTGCGTTTCTGAAGGGTCGAACGCTCGTGCTTCCGATGAATCTGTTGGGCGCTTGCGTCGACCTCGATACCGACTGCAAGACAGGGGAGACTTGCACCGAGAATGGTTGTAAGTCGTCACGGGTCGATCCGGGATCTCTGGCGGATTGGTCAGGGACGAAGCCTGAAATCGACGGCGGTGGTAATCAAAATGACGGGGCCATGTCGGGCGTCGACGCGAGCATGAACGGTGATGCTGGCTCGCAGCGGGACGGCGGCAGCCGGGATGCTGGCTCGCAGCGGGACGGGGGCAGCCGGGACTCCGGCATAAAGCCGATGGATTCAGGAACGCCCGACGCAGGCATCATGTGCACGCTTAGGCCAGAGATGTGCAACGGCAGCGACGACAATTGCAACGAGCAGATAGACGAGGGTTTCGATTTTGCGAATGACCCCGACCACTGCGGCTCCTGCCCAAACGTCTGCAAGATGTCGACTCGCTTGTGTTGCGCAGGAGTTTGCAAGACGAGGTGCTGAGCACCCGCAGAGGTGCGTGCACACACCCACTCCCCAATCGGCGTGCGCACCAACACTTTCGGGTACGAAAAATCACCAATGCCTGAGAGGATTCCCTTGGGGAAACGCCGCACATCCGTGCGTTGCGTTCCGGCTGAGCCTTGGGGTGAGACGAATGAGTCGAGTGATCAGCGGTAGTCGGGTCGCACTTGCTGTATGTCGCGGCGTTACGCGGGCGAGCGCGCTTCTTATTGTGACGCTCTTGGTGAGCTCGCACGCCTCGGCGCAGACGTTTACCGGTCGCACATGGGTGACGAGCGGCTGCCAAGGAACCGGCGTCGCGGATCTCGCCAACGACGGTGTGCCGGCGGATCATCGCGACATCATCGGCACGACGCTCTTACCCGGCCTTGCCTACTCGGAGGATGCGACGTTCCTCTATCTGCGCATGCGAGTTAATGGTGACCCGATTCAGAGCGGCACATGCGACTACAAGAATCATGGCTGGGCGTGGCGCATCGACACGGACGGAGTCAAATCCGACTACGAAGTTGAAATCCTAATTGGTAAGGGCACGAGCAGTATCGCGGTATACCCTAACTCCGCGGATAGCCCGCCCGACAGTCCCAGCGACGCTCATGATACCACGGCCACCGCCACGTTCGATTGGTGTACTCACTCGAGCGTAGTGGCCGACCCCACCTACAGTGCCAGTGCGTACTGGATCCAAGTCGCGGTGACCAAGGCCAGCATTCGCACTGCCATACAGACGGCAACCGGTACGGCTGCACCCAACCCCCTCGCGGGCAGCTTTTCACTATGGGGTGGTACCACCAGCAACGGAACGTCGCTCAATTGGGATAATACGTGCTGGGCCAACAACATTAGCAGCGGTCTCACGCTGTCAGGAACGGCGAGTCAACCGATCGTCATGGGCACGATCGTCGATGTTACGTCACCGGCCACGGGCGCCACGGTCACGACTAAGACGCCCACCATCACGGGCACAACCGAGCGCGGCAGTAACGTGACCGTGAGCATCGCCATTGGCGCGAACACCGGCAGCGCCACAGTGACTGATGGCAGCTGGACCTTTTCCGTGCCCTCGGGCTGGGGCTTGGCGGATGGTGGATCTTATACGGTTACCGCCACGGCAAGTGACGGAACGAGCACTGCAACAGATAGCAACACGTTCAGCGTATCCATTGACACCGATGGCGATGGCGTCGGGGACAGCGGCGACAATTGTCCTTCGGTAGCCAACGCCTCGCAGACGAATACGGACGCTGCTCTATCTGGCGGTGATGCTCTCGGAGATGCGTGTGATACGGACGATGATGCCGACGCCATCTTAGATGTTAACGATAACTGTTCGCTCGTATCCAACGCCGATCAGATCAACACCGACGCTGCTTTATTAGGCGGCGACACCTTAGGAGATGCCTGCGACACGGATGATGATGCGGACACTATCCTGGACGTGAGCGACAACTGTCGTGTCGTGCCGAACGCGAATCAGGCGAACTTTAACGGGGATAGCGAGGGCGACGTTTGCGACGATACCGATTCCGACGGTGTGAGCGACGCGGTAGACAACTGTCGATCCGACGTCAACGCGCTGCAGCAGAATGCCGACGGAGATGCAGCGGGCGACGCCTGCGAGACCTGTGACAACGAGCCCGCGTTGACTGC
>JBKJIA010000448.1:0-37161 GCA_046598735.1 Polyangiales bacterium | reverse complement strand
CTTGGGTCTCAGACACCGCATCTAAAGAGTAAGGTTTACAGCCGCGCGATGGCGCCGATGCGCCAAGCAGACAACCCACTGCCGCCGCCACTGACCTGCGTCTGACTGCCTCCCGCTGCACTGCGCGCGTTGGCGTCGTCCGCAAACGCCACCGCGACTGCCGCTGCGATCGTGATCGCATCTTTGGCATCGGCCGGTAGGCCTGCGGGCTTGAGCAATGAGTCCTTGTTGCGCTCGATGAAGCTTGTGTCGTAGATGCCGCGCTTGAAATCAGCGTGGTTCATCAAGTTGATGTGGAACGAGATGTTGGTCTTGATGCCGCACACGACGTACTCATTGAGCGCGCGTGCCATGCGCTGAATCGCGAGCGCACGCGTGGGTGCCCAGACACTCAGCTTCGAGATGAGTGGGTCATAGAACATGGAGATTTCGACGCCCTCGTAGCAACCCGCGTCGTCGCGCACGCCGGGGCCGCTTGGCACGCGCAGGATCTCGATCTTACCCGGGCTCGGCATGAAGTTTTGCGCCGGATCTTCCGCGTAAATGCGGCATTCGATGGCGTGGCCGCGATGCTGTACTTCCTTTTGCGTGTAGCCGAGTTTCTCGCCATCGGCGATGCGTACCATCTCGCGTACCAGATCGACGCCTGTGATCAGCTCCGTGATCGGATGCTCGACCTGCAAGCGCGTGTTCATCTCGAGGAAGTAGAACGAGCCATCTTCTGCGAGCAAAAACTCGATGGTACCGGCTGAGTAATAGCCGACGGCTTTGGCCGCTTGCACTGCGACTTCGCCCATCTTTTCGATCAACGCGGGCGTGCGCACCGGCGAAGGGGAGGGCGTCTCTTCGACGACTTTCTGATGACGACGTTGCACGGAGCAATCGCGCTCGAACAAGTGAACGACGTTGCCGTGCTTGTCGCCGAGTACCTGAATCTCGACGTGGCGTGGCTTGATGATCGCCTTCTCGAGGTAGACCGTTTCGTCGCCGAAAGAAGACTTGGCTTCGCTGCGCGCGCGATCGAAGCCGCTCTCGAGCTCGTCTGCTTTCATCACCAGACGCATACCTTTGCCACCGCCGCCGGCAGATGCCTTGAGCATTACGGGGTAGCCGACTTTCTCAGCGGCCTTACGCAGCTCGTCGATGGTGCCTGCATTGCTGCCGGGTACGACGGGGACGCCCGCTGCCACCATCTTTTCGCGCGCAGCGGTCTTGGAGCCCATGGCATCCATCGCATCGGCGCTCGGCCCGATGAAGGTAATGCCCGCCTTTTCGCAGGCCCGGACGAACTTGGCGTTCTCGCTCAAAAAGCCGTAACCCGGATGCACCGCGTCGACGCCGGCTTGCTGACAGACCTCGAGGATGCGCTCCATCACGAGGTAGCTCTGCGCGCTGGGCGAAGGTCCTACGGGATAGGCTTCGTCGGCGGCGCGCACGTGGAGCGCGTTGCGATCGGCTTCGCTGTAGATGGCGACGGTGCGGATGCCCATCTCGCGCAAAGTGCGGATGACCCGCACGGCGATCTCTCCACGGTTCGCGACGAGGACTTTCTTGAACATGCCTACTCCCTTACCCATCAGCAGCGGATAGAAAAACCCGCAGATGTGTAGGGGAGGCTAAAGGTGCGTGCAAGGAGAGCGGTTCAGACTTCGCCTATTGTCTCGCCCAATTCGGCTGCTTCAGTACGCGCCTTTTCGACCTCTTGCGTCGTCGCATCGCGCACTTCGCGCACGGTAACGTCCCAAACCAACGTGTATCCAGCCAGCGGATGGTTGGTGTCGACGACTACGAAGTCATCGTGAACTTCGACCACGTGCATGGTGAACTCGTTGCCATCGTCATCTTCGGCTACGATTTCATCGCCGAATTGCACGCCTTCCGGGTTGGGCAGCTCGGCGCGCTCGACCTCGAAAATCCCCTCTTCATCCGCTGTGCCGTAGCCCTCTTCGGGCGGTACGTTGACTTTGGTTTTGTCTCCGGCGGCGAGGCCCTCGAGCCCCTTGTGCAAGCCCGGTAAGATCGGAGAGTAACCGTGGATGTAAGTGAGCGGTCCCACCGCTTCGTCGCTCGACTGTTGAATCGTGTCGCCGTCTTCGTCAGTGAGCACGTAGTCGATTACGACGTGTTTTCCGGCAGCAATCTTGGTCATTCCTACAACTCTATCGCGTGTCTGCGGCTTGTCGAAACTCGAACACCATCACGCGGTGCGTCACGATGCGATTGATCAGCGCCAATTGCAGGGCATTGCCGCCGATCCACGAGCGCCAGAGTTGACCGGGAATGGGCAAATGCAGGGTGTCGCGGGCGATCGTAAGCGCGGCCGTGATCGCGAGATCGCGCGGGCGTCGCAGCTCTAAGTAAGCCGTAAGGTCGTCGCTGCGTACGAACGAAAGGCCCACTTGCGCGGCCAGTGCAACTGCCTGCTCTTGCGTGACCAGCGAATTGGCGAGCCAACCGTACTTGAATTCCGCGAGCCAGCGCCGATAGTGCGGGGCCTGTGTCCGCTCGCCGCGATCGGACAGTAAGTCGTCGCACACGATCAACACGCCACCGGGTTTGAGGCGCTTGGCGGCTTGCGCAAAAAAAGCCTCCGGCGTGGGCGAATGTAGGAATGCTTCGATCGCATAAGCGGCATCGAACATTCCGAGCTCGTCGGGCATGTCTGTGTAGCTTTGCTCGATGCAGCGCAGCCGCTCGCTGAGCCCGGCGCTGGCGATGTGCTCCGTTGCGCGTGCGGCTTGGACGGGGCTGAGGGTGACGCCCACGCCTTCGATATCGAGCTGCTTGGCGAGCCTTATGAGACTGGCGCCTACGCCGCAGCCCAAATCGAGCACACGCGCTCGCTCGCCAGCCGTCATGCGCTTCGCGATCTCTTGGGCGATCAGACCATCCACGTACGCGAACGCTTCGTTGCGGCTGGTCACGCCGGGCGCCCACACCGCGCGATGAATGGACGCGCCTCCTTCTCCCATGCGCTCAAAGCCTGGCGTATTTGCGTCGTAATAGCGGCGTACCGCGTCGGTGGCGGACATGTTCATCGTGAGGGCGCGCTCTGCACTTTGCTCGGCCGACCGGGGGGCAGGGCGGCTTGTAAGGCCATGGTCGTGTGCGAACGCCACAGGCCGCGAAAGAAATGTCGCGCGTGGGACCCCAGGTTGCGCGTGTTGTAACCCCCTTCTTGCACCACGAGCGTGGGCAGAGTGAGCGCGCCTATCGCGTAGCCATTCTGCTCGAAATCCGCCGGCCCAAGCGACCATGAGCCCGTGGGATCGCCTTTGGCCGTGTCTAGACCCAGGCACACGACCAGGAAACGCGGTGCGAAATTGCGCACGGCTGACAACGCGCGTTCGAGCGCGACGGCATAAGCCTTACCATCCGTCTTTTCGCCCAACGCGATATTGAGGTTGAAGCCCTTGCCTTCGCCTTCGCCGACTTCTCGCGGGAAACCGCTAAAGTAAGGGTAAGCAAAACGGGGGTGGCCGTGGATGGAAACGGTAAGGACGTCCTTGCGGCCATAGAAGATGTCTTGCTGACCGTTGCCGTGATGGTAGTCCACGTCGAGCATCGCGACTCGCCCATGTTTAGACAAGAGCTGGGCGGCGATGGCAGCGCTGTTCAGGTAGCAAAATCCGCCGAATACGCGCCTTTCTGCGTGATGTCCCGGGGGGCGCACGAGCGCATAAGCTACTTGTCTGCCTTCGAGCAGTGCAGCCGCACCCGTCAGTGTGCAATCCACTGCGCGACGCGCGGCGGGCCAGGCGTTTTGATTGAGCGGCGTGAAGGTATCGATGCAGTAGTAGCCGGCGCGCACGGGCAAATCGCGCGGCGGCTCCGTGGCATTGCGAATGGGAAAAACGTAAGGGTAGACAGACTCACCCGGTGGCAACGTGCCGCACATGCGCCGCAAGTAACGAACGAATTTGGCATCGTGCACGGCGGTGACGTGGGCGTCAGGGAAATGCGTGGGTGCAACCGTTTGAAAGATGTCGAGCTTATCGAGCTCGCGCTTGATCGCCGCCACGCGTACGGGGGCTTCGACATACCCGCGCTCGCGCACGTGATGAATGTCGTGCTTGGCGTTGATCACCAAAAGGAAACGGGCATCGTCGGGAATGCGCACCGAAGGCGCGACTGGCGCCGCTTTTTTGACGTAGCGTGGAGCCCGTAAGGTGACCGGTTCATCGACGATCGACTCGACCACCTGCTCCACATAGGCGGGTGAGCACAGCCACCCGTACTTACGCTCCAAGATGGCGCGTACGCATGCGCGCGCTTCTTTCTTGCGCAAAGGCTTGCCCGAACCGAGATCATCGAACACGAGCAAGGGAAGGTCGTTGTCGCCCGGTTTGGTCGGCGTTTGGTACGCGGTATTCGCAAGCGGACGGGCACCGTAGCGTTCGTAGAAGCGTAAGCGCTCGGCATTCTGGCGCAGAAAATCGGGGTTCGAGACATGCTCTGGGTCATCCGGCAAGCATTCGAAAAACAAGCCGCGCGCGCTCAGCAGGCGGCACTCGTCGCGCACGCGCTCGTACAGGGCACCGCCGATGCCGCGACCTGCCGCGCCCGGTGCCGACGCGATGAAATCGAGAAAACAGAAGCTCAGATCCGGCGCGTGCATGATGATCGCGTAGCCGCTCAAGTGCTGGCGACTTTCGGCCACGAGCACGACCGTGCGCAGGCGCCGCGCCATGGGATCGCGCAACTGTCCGATCAGATCCGAGATCTTTTCGACGGGCACTTCCGGGAACTGCTGGCGCAGCAATACCTGCACGCGTTCGAGCGATCGGCGGTTTGCCTCAAGGACATCGTCATGAATGCGGCGGATGCGAAACACGGTGGCCCGAAGATTACCATTCCGAGCCCGGCTCCGGGTTGCGATTAGACACGAACCACGTTGAGTTGGCTGGGGAGCCCTCCCACGTGACAAGTGAACCTGACACCGGTACAAACTCAGCTCATGCAACGTTATGATGCACGGCTGTGTGCGCCAAAGGTGACGGAGGTAACGGCAGCATGAAGACCTTCGCGCTGATCTTAGTGGTAGGTTTGCTTGCGACGGCGGGGTGCGAGGCGAGCACTAGCGTCGCTAGCCCGGTGGTGCAGGTTGCGGCGGCATCTGATTTGGCTCGTGCGTTCGAGGAGCTCGGCCGCGCTTTCGAGAAGAAGACGCACCAGAAAGTGGTGTTCTCGTTCGGTTCTACGGGCCTCTTGGCCAAGCAGATTCGGGAAGGCGCGCCCTTCGACGTCTTCGCCGCCGCCAATGTGTCGTTCGTGCACGGTCTCGTCCAAGCCCGGGCTTGCGATGGCGCCACGCAGGCCGCCTACGCGCGCGGCCGCATCGTCACGTGGTCTAGGCAAGGTGGTGTCAAACCAGCGGCCGATTTGCGCGAGCTGTCTGATGCCCGCTTTCAACGCATCGCCATCGCCCATCCCGAACACGCGCCCTACGGTAAGGCTGCCAAGGAGGCGCTGGAGAAGCTGGGCATATGGAAGGCAGTGGAAGCGCGCATCGTCTACGGCGAGAATGTAAAGCAGACCCTACAGTTTGCCCAAAGCGGCAACGCCGAAGCCGCCATCGTGGCCCTTTCGCTCGTCATCGGCACGAACGAAGGCAGCTATCAGCTCGTGGACGAGGCCCTACACGCGCCGATCGATCAAGCCCTCGTGGGATGTAAGAATGGTAAGAGTTTCCAAGCCGGCGTTGCGTTTGCGGGCTTTGTCAATAGCGCCGAGGGGCGCGTCGTCATGCGTCGCTACGGCTTCATGCTTCCAGGCGAGAAGCTCGTTCAAGCGCCATGATCGATTGGGTTCCGCTCTTACTCTCGTTCCGCATCGCGGCGGTCGCGACGCTGATTGCACTGTTGTTAGGAGTTTCGCTGGCTGCGTTGTTCGCCGTGGTGCGTGTGCCCGGTCGCGATTTGCTCGATTCGATCGTTGCGGCGCCCATGGTCTTACCCCCTACGGTGCTCGGATATTATGTGCTGGTGGGGCTGGGACGTCAGAGCGTAGTGGGGCGTGCTTATGAACGCGCCGTGGGGGAGCCCATCGTCTTCACCACAACCGGCGCGGTGATCGCGGCTACGATCGGCGCCTTACCTTTGGTGATGAAATCCGCGCGGGCGGCCATGGAAGAAGTCGATCCAAGCTTGCTGGCAGCCGCGCGGTCCCTGGGTGCAGGTCCCGTGCGTGCGTTCATCACGGTGATGTTACCTCTGTCACGCACGGGTATCATCGCAGGCATCGCCTTGGGTTTTGCCCGCGCGCTAGGTGACTTTGGCGTGACTTTGATGGTGGCGGGGAACATTCCCGGCGTCACGCGCACCGCATCGCTTGCGATCTACGATATGGTTCAGGCCAATCGCGAGCGCGAAGCGACAGGCGTGGTCTTAGTGATGACCGCACTTTCCATTGCGGCCCTGTACGCGGTCAACCGGCTCGGCCGCAAGGAACGTCATGTCTGAAAGTCTACACGTCAAACTGCGTGTGACAGCACAGCGGCGCGTAAACATCGATGCAAGCTTCGAAGTCAACTCGGGGGTAACGGCTCTATTCGGTGCCTCGGGTGTTGGTAAGACTACAGTGCTGTTGGCGATTGCGGGACTATTCAAGCCGGACTCGGGACTCATAACCTTAGGGTCAAGTGTACTATTGGACAGTGAGATGCGCGTCAACCTCAGGCCCGAGCAACGTCGCACGGCCTTGGTGTTCCAGTCGCTAGCGCTCTTTCCGCACATGACCGTGCTCGAAAACGTAAGCTACGGGCTGTCACGCGCGCTGTCGCGAACGGCACGACAGGAGCGCGCTCAGGCATGGCTTGGTCGTATGCACGTCGGGCACCTAGCGGGTCGTAAACCGGCTACGCTTTCGGGCGGAGAAGGTCAGCGGGCCGCGCTTGCCCGTGCGCTTGCGAGCGAGCCGCGCGCGTTGTTACTCGACGAGCCGTTCTCGGCCATGGACGAGGAGCTGCGCGTGGAGCTCGGCGAAGAGCTGCGCGAGGTCATCTCCGAGGTTTCTATCCCAGCGCTGCTCGTTACCCATGACAGACGCGATGCCGCGCGGTTGGCCGATCGCGTGCTCGTGATGGCAGACGGTAAGGTCAAAATGGGTACGTTGGAGAGCTCTCTCTACGGCGGCTCGCAGCGCGCTTCGCACACCGGGTAAGGTGGGGCGCGCCTCCATACTGCCTTGCTACGAGCCTATTTCGGACCAGGCAGGCGATGCCGCGAAGGCCGCATGAATCAATCCCACGTGCGAATAGGCCTGCGGAAAATTTCCCCACATGGCCCCGGAGATCGGATCGAGGTCCTCAGACAGTAAGCCCAGGGGTGACACGATCCGTCCCACCCCAGCCATGATGGCACGGGCCTCGTCCTTGCGACCCAACGTCGCCAGGGCTTCCACGAGCCAGAAGGTACAGATCGAGAAGGCGACCTCGGGCACGCCGAAGCCATCGTTGGTGCGGTAGCGCTTGAGCCAGCCATGATGCTCGAGGTCCTCACGGATCACGTCGATGGTCGCGTGCATGCGCGCGTCTGTGGGGGGAAGCAAGCGTAAGGTAATGGCTTGCAGAAGCGCAGCATCCACCTCCGTGCCTTTGTAGTCCGCGACCAGGCAGCCCCTCTCTGGATGCACGGCCTCGCGCATGATCTCTTGCCGTATGCGCTCAGCGGCGGCCGCGAACTCGTCCACATCCGCAGGACGATGCAGCTTTGCGATGCGACTCATGCGATCGGCGGCGGCCCAACACATCAGGGAGCTAAAGGTTTGAGGGCGCCATTCCGAGCGAAATTCCCAGATGCCTGCATCCGGTTTGCCTGCGACTTGGATGGCTTTGCGCGCCAAGCGCGACACTAAGTCCAGCACCGGTGCAGTCACCTGTTCACGAAAGCGCAGATCCAAGAACATGGGGGTCAATGCCAATACCATCTCGCCGAACACGTCGTGCTGTTGATGCTGCGCGGCCTGGTTTCCCACACGTACCGGCTTTTCATTCAGGTAGCCTGGCCATTCGGTCATGATGGATTCAGTAAGGTCAGTCTTACCGTCGATGCGATAGAGCGGGGCGAGATCCAAGTCGGGCGAGCCCGCTGCAACGTTGACCAGGAAGTTCAGGAACTGCTCGCGCTCTTCGAAATGACCCAACAAACGAAACGCGCCGAGTGCGTAGAACGCATCGCGCAGCCAACAGTAACGGTAGTCCCAGGTTCGGCCCGTGCCGGGTGCCTCCGGGATCGAAGTGGTAAGGGCTGCCACGATGGCACCGGTGTCTTCATAGCAATGCAGCTTCAACGCCAGTGCCGAGCGAATGACCTCTTCCTGATAGAGCGAAGGGATGTCGCAATGCTTCACCCACTGCCGCCAATACCTGAGCGTTTCGTGCAGGAAGCGGTCGCACAGCGGTTCGAGGGCTTCTTCGACGGGTGCCCCCCACGAGAACACGAAATACTTTCGTTCGGTCAATGCGAACGGTTCACCGTTCAAATACGCGAGGGGCGCATCGGTCGTGAGCCGAACCTGAGCATCGTACCCATGATAGGCGATGTGATGGGAGCCAAGCTCCCTGCGGGGCCGTTCACGAGACCAACCGAGCACAGGATCGCACACCACACGAATGCGCGGAGTTCCCGCGAGGGGCTCTACGATGCGTACGAGCTTGGTGGGCCGAAAGCTGCGCTCGTGCAGCATGAAGCGTGGCGCAAAATCGAGGACCCGAAAGGTACCGTCCGCGGAGCTAAACTGGGTTTCGAGCACGTTCGTATTCGGAAGATAGCGCTGCGTGCCTTCTACTTGCTGCGCGGCGGTGATCGAAAAACGTCCGCCTTCAGCCTCATCCAACAGCGCCCCAAACACAGGCGGCGAGTCAAAGCGCGGCATGCATGACCAGACGATTGAGCCGTTTCGCCCCACTAGCGCAGAAAGTTGACAGTTTCCGATGAGTCCAAGTTCGGCGAGCGTCATAACATCCTTAAGGTGTGATTGAGATCTAAACACATCGTGATACAGGAGAATTCATGCGCCGTGCTGCCCGATTCTTGATTGTACTACTATCCGGCCTCGCGCTGCTTTCTTGGCTAAGTTACATCACGCTCACGCGCACCATCCAAAGTTGGTTCGAGCGCGACCTGGATCTTAGATCGAGCGCCGTGGTCGCCGCGGCCCATCAAAGCTTAGTCGCCGGGCTGACAGGCGAGCATGCTCGTCTTGCCGCAACGCTTGCCGATATCACGCGCGACGAGCGCATCATGGGTGTCGCGGTATGTTCCCCCTCGGGACAATTGCTAGCAGCTACGGAGGCCTATCCTAAGGAGTATAGTTGTTCCTCGCTGCTACAGCGTGCTCATCCGCCTGCTGCTGCTGCTGCTGCTGCTGCTGCTGCTGGGCGAACGGGCGCGTGGTCGATCGCCGACGAGCTTCCTTCCGGTCGTGTTTACCTCAGCGTTCTGCCGCTCGGCAAGCGAGCTGACCCCATGGCCCAAGTCGCGGTGGTGCACGATCTTAGTTACTTACGGTTTCGAGAGGAGACTACGCGCAACTTCCTGCTGACCGCGTTCTTCGTACTGTCGTTGGCCGTGTCGGCCATCACGATGCTCGCGGCCCGCTTTGCCCAACGGAGTTGGGTCCTGCAGCTGCAGCGTGCGTTGATGGGAGAGGGTGGCAAGGACTTCCAACCTCTCGTGCGCTATGTGCGCTCCCTTGTGGACCGCCGTGCTCGCGAACGCGAGGTAGAGGCTCCAACGGGTCCATGGAGTGCGGCGCGCTTGAAGGCGACCCTGATGCAGCATCTACAGGGCGAACGCGTCGTCATCCTCGCCAACCGCGAGCCCTATATTCACGAGAAGACGGAGGGCGGAATTCGCGTGCTGCATCCTGCGAGCGGTCTTGTGACAGCTCTCGAACCCGTAATGCGCGCCTGCTCTGGTGTATGGGTGGCCCACGGCAGCGGTTCGGCCGATCGCGAAACCGTAGACAGCGACGACCGGGTGCGCGTGCCACCTGGTGAAGAGTCGTATCAGCTGCGTAGGGTATGGCTTAGCGAGGAAGAAGAGAATGGTTACTACTACGGGTTTTCCAATGAAGGGCTGTGGCCCTTGTGTCACGTGGCGCACGCGCGACCGTTGTTCCGTGCGGTGGATTGGGAACACTACGTTCATGTCAACCAGAAGTTCGCCGAAGCAGTCTGCGAGGAAGTGGATGCAGAAGATCCCATCATCCTCATCCAGGACTACCATTTTGCGCTCGCGCCTAAGATGATCCGTGATCGTTTGCCCAAGGCTACGATCATTACCTTCTGGCACATCCCGTGGCCTAACGCCGAGCGTATTGGTATCTGTCCCTGGGGCGAGCAGCTGATCGCTGGGCTGCTCGGCTCTAGCATCGTTGGATTTCATACCCAACAGCATTGTAACAACTTCATCGATTCGGTTGACGCGTTCATGGAGAGTCGCATCGACCGCGAAAACCATGCCGTGATTCAGGGACGGCACAAGACGTTGGTACGCCCTTACCCCATTTCTATTGAGTGGCCGGTGCGCTGGCTCGACGGAATCGCTTCGGTGGACGAATGTCGGGCTGCCGTACGCAGCGAACTTGGTCTAGCCCCGGACGTCCTCCTTGGGGTAGGTATCGACAGGCTCGACTATACCAAGGGCATCGAAGAGCGATTGTCCGCCGTGGACGAGCTATTGACGCGACACCGGGAATATCGGGGACGCTTTACCTTCGTGCAGCTCGCTGCGCCTAGTCGCACTAAGATCGCCCACTATCGCGACCTGAACGATCGCGTGGAGTTACTCGCCGAACAGATCAACGTGAAATGGGGCAACGGAAGCTATCGTCCGATCGTATTGCTGCGGTCCCATCACGAGCCGCCCACTGTGTTTCGGTATTATCGCGCCGCGGACCTTTGTTACGTGAGTAGCTTGCACGATGGTATGAACCTCGTGGCCAAGGAATTTGTGGCCGCGCGGGATGACGAGCAGGGCGTGCTGATTCTTAGCCAGTTTACGGGCGCAGCGCGCGACCTGACGGAAGCGTTGATCGTCAATCCTTACGATCTGAGTCAGGCGAGCGACGCGTTCGCCGCGGCGTTGACCATGCCGGCGAGCGAGCAGCGAGATCGCATGCTAGCCATGCGCCGCACCGTGTCCGAGTTTAACGTATACCGTTGGGCAGGTCGCATGCTGGTCGACGCAGCGCAGCTTCGCCAACGAGAACGCATGACGGGACGTTATCTAACGGTCGTGCCTACCGTGCATACCGAGGGGGTGTGAAGTCATTACTCGCGGGCGGCAATGAGCACGTTCTTGCGCAGGTTGCGCGCTCTGGGGCCCTTTTGGCGTTCGATTTCGACGGTACGCTTGCGCCGATCGTGAGCGACCGAGAAGAGGCGGCCATGCGGCCCCGCACCAGCAGTTTGTTTGCGCAGGTGTGCGAGACCTATGCATGCGCTGTGATTTCCGGCCGCAGTCGCAGCGACGTGGCACAGCGGGTGGGCTCGGCGCGGGTTAAGTACCTAATTGGCAATCACGGCGTAGAGGCCGAAGAGACAGCGCTCCCTTTTCGTGATGAGCTCCAAGATGTGCGTGCCAGGCTCGAAAGCGCGTTCTCGTCCCTAGCGGGAATCGACGTGGAAGATAAGGGCTACAGCCTTACTGTTCACTATCGTCAGGCCACGGCGAAGCGAGCGGCACGCACGGCCATTCGCGCGGCCATCGCGACGTTGCCGTTCCAACTGCGCACCATTCCGGGCAAGCTGGTTGTGAACCTTGTGCCCCTGCAAGCGCCCCACAAGGGCAATGCATTGCAAAAGCTCATGGGCGACGCGGGGGCAGTCGCCGCTTTGTACGTCGGCGATGACGTGACGGATGAAGACGTCTTTCTGCTGGCTGCGAATGCGGGCGTATTGGGCGTGAGGATCGGAGTATCCAAGCTGTCGGCGGCGCCTTACTATCTGCGCGATCAGCGCGAGATTGATGCACTATTGACCAGATTGCTCTCGCATAAGCTGTCAGCCGATTAAGGCTCGGTGGCTATGCCTTTCTGACTCGGCGCTGCACCAAACGCCAAAAACGCGGCCAGCTTGTGCCTGCTTGTTTCCACAGCGAACCCATCACGTCGCTATGTCGGTCGTAGCGGACATACTGAAGAATCCGCGCGTTGTTCATCGGTTCCCAGTCTTCCTTCACCGTGTCGGGAAATGAAGACAGTCCACGCTGGGCCACCGCCGCAAAAATGGGCTCACGTGCCGCAAGCTTAGTAGACGCGGTGGAGTGGCCTGCGTAGAGCAGCCTAAGCTTGCTTGCGGCCTGCGTGGCGTAATCCTCGAAGCTCCGCTGACGGTCGAAGGCTACTTGCAGGCGTGCTCGCAGCGCTTCGTCATAGAGCCCCCGCCACATCAAGTATTGGATCGCACCCGTACGTCCCACGAAGCTGGCTAGCTGCTCGTTGAAATTCGTCTTACCCCGTATGTATAGGTGCTGATGGGTCAGCTCATGGATGAGTGTTTCGGCGAGGCCCGCTACGCGGCAGGCGTCGAGCTCATTGGGATGGTCGGGCGGAGGACATGGCAGGCGTCGGTCGAGCATGGGCGTGGTGACCGGATCTCGAAACACACCCAGCGTTGAATAGGCAGGCGACTTATGTAGATAGGTGTCGTAGCCCTGAGCTTCGAGCTGCAGTTGCGCACGGCGCGCGCGGCGCTCGTCAAAATAGGAACGGTAAGGTACGCGGCCTGCGACGGGATACCAGCGTGTATAAGGTTTGAGCGCGTCCTTCGGCGCCGCAGACAACACCAGAGTCAACCACTCGCGCTGCACTGCGTAGTAGCCCGCGTAGCTTTCGCTCGGCTCCATTCCGATCACCGACTCTGCAAAGCCCGTGATGAGAGGCACCTCGGCCAACAGTTGCTTGCGCGCGGGATCGCGCTCATCACGGATCGCTTGCGCTAGCGGCGTTTGCGAGTTGATGAGGTCCAGCTGTCCGCGCGCTAGGTGCAGCACGTAACAGCCGGACAGCGCCATGGAAGCAAACGCGTATGCCACCAGCACGCGACCTAAGCGCGCGCCGCGGCTGCGCGTCGTGCGCACGGCTTCCCGGATGATAGTCATGGCCGAGCTTTACTCGGGCCTCGCCAGCTCAGCTAGAGTGCGTGAGGTCGTGCAGCTTCTTCGCAGCCGAGGGGCCGACGGCGGGCACCTTCTCGATGAGGTGCTCGGCCTGCTCTTCCGTATGCACAATTTTGACCTTGAGCTGCTCAAACGCCTCACCTGCGCGGCCTTGCACCGAGGCAACCACGGCGCGGCCGAGATTGAGAGCACTCGTGCGAGCGTCTTGGATAGCCTCCGCCAGCGGTTTGACGTGCTCGTTTTCAGCGCTTTCTGCGCCATTTTTGGCTTTCCGCGTGGCTACCTTTTCACGGATGCGTTTGTTCATGCGAATGGCTCCTTGTGTTGGCAGCCAGGCAGTGCATTCCGTGTGCCAGCTACTTGGACATTCCGCCCAGACCTCTGGCTAGGTCGTGGACCGCACGCTTTTCGCGGTTTGTGCACGGTGCGGGGTGCGCGCGGCCGGGCTACGCTCCGGATCCATGTATGCGTTTTCATCTGCGGTTCAGCGCTGGCTGCCGTTGCGTGAGCGTCGCGACGCGCCGCTGTCACTCGAAGCGTTCTCGCTTCTTACCTTCAACATCTGGTTCGACGAGCACGCCTTTGCGGCGCGACGTGATGCGACAATCGCGCTGATCGAAGATGCTTGCCCCGACTTTGTGGTGCTGCAGGAGGTCACCAAACCGTTTCTCGATGCACTGCTTGCATCCGAGGTCATCCGCGAGTCGTTCACCGTCTCGCTCAATCAGATGCCCAAAGAGAAACGCTACGATGCGATCGTGCTCTCGCAGTTGCCCATCCGTTCCGCCAGCGTGCAACCACTGACCTCGACCATGGGTCGCAACGTCTGCCTCGTCGAAGTGGCCACACGCGAGCCGCTCGTGATCGCAGGCGTGCATTTAGAAAGTGGAAGTGAGCAGGCCAGCGCGCGCGCGCAGCAGATCGAAGAGTGCGTGCGTGTGCTCGGTGGCTATCCGCAGGTGGTATGGGCGGGTGACTTCAATTGCGATGCGGGCTCGGCAGAGGACCAACAGATCGCACGCGCCGGTTTTGTGGACGCTTGGCCCACCCTGCACAGCGAACCGGGGCTAACACGCGATTCAGAGCGTAATACGATGCTTGGAAGCCTCGGCCAGGCCAAGGCCACGCGCATCGATCGCATCTATGTCAAGGGCGCGTTCATACCGACTAAGGTTACCTTGATCGGCACGGAACCCATCGGCGATAACCTATTTCCCTCCGATCATTTCGGTCTACTCGCCTCGTTTTCGCGCTGATGGGTCAGGGCTCGGTTGGCTCGATCGTATGCATCAACTCGACTCTTGACCGCGCTTGTGCGCTCCCACTAGCAACCGCGCATGGCTGAGCGCCGCACGTACCGCCCGCGCAAAGCTCGCGTCGTATCGACCGTCGGTCAGCCAGTCCGAGAGGCTCGGCACCGCCTGCTCTAACTGATCTGCCTCATCGGCGACTGCAGCGGCTAAAAGCTCGCCTACGCGCGAAAGCGGCGTGTGCTCGAGAAGCTTGCTCTCAAAGTCCCTTGCCACCTGGTGCAGGCCGGCGTCAGGCAGACATGAGATGCGTGCCTCACGCAGCAGGGTATGCGCAGCAAAAAGAGGAAGGTAGCGTTCCGCACGCGTGGGAAACTCGGCGCACAGCTCTTTGTATAATCTTAGTAGATGCTCTTCCAGCATGATTCTGGGCATGCCGCGCGCGGCCAGCACCTTGGCTAGCCACAAGACATGGCGAGCGACCTGGGCCGCTTCGAGGCGACATAAGGTAATCAGCCAAGCACTATCGCTACGCGTGAAGCGCCGCCCGCGCTCGCCATAGCGTGCTTCATAGTAAGGGAAGGCCTGCCAGGACGCTTCGCCCACGCGCAGGGCGACCTCGATTTCCGCAAGATCTCCCGTAATCTCGTGAAAGCCAGCTTCCAAGTTAAGTACCTTGACTAGATCGCTTGCTCGCTCCGTGATGAGCGGATGAAGAGCTGCCAGCACGCGCTCTAGCCTTACGAATAAGTCGTTCGCGGTGCTTACGATCTGCTGCGTGAGAGCCGCACCTCGGACCGCGTCATTCATGCGCGCTGCGAACGCCTTGAAATGCGCAGCCGTCGCCGTGCCGCGCCCGCTCAGATAGTGCAGGCCTGCGTCGTCTGACAACGAAAATATCTTGGCTACACGTTGGCGCAGCACTTGTCCACCGAGCGCCGAGCCTTCCAGCACATACAGCGCACCCAGTAGGATCGCGGGCTGCTGCACGGCGCGATGGCGCAGCTCCTGGCTTATCAGGATGGCCTCGAGCTGGGCTCGCGAGGCTTCCGGCAAAGCCTGCTGGGAAAAATAGACAAGGTCCTTGTCGAGCCACGGCAGGCGTCGCTCATCGTCCTGCCAAACCGCACGCACGATTGGGTCTGGAGTACGCGCAAGCTCGAGCTCGAGCGTTTCGTGCAGCGTGTGTAGAACGCGCAACCAGCCTACATAGCTTGCAAGCTCAAGCGTGCCCGCCGTGAGCGCCGTGAAGAACGGCGTGCTCTCGAGTCGCTCGTGCTGTAGCCGAGTCTGCTCGCGCAGCGTTTCCATGATCGCGGCCATGACGCGGCAGCTCTTACCACGGCTCGGCGCACAGGTGGAACCCTCGTCGTCGCGGGACGCAAAAGCGCGCCGATTTCGGCTTGGGCGGTCGCCAAAATTCGCGCGCACACCGGCCGACAATGATGTAGAGCCCAGGGATGGCGATCACGATCTATCAATACCCTGGCTGCAGTACCTGCCGGCGCGCTCTCAAATGGCTCGATCAGCAAGGCGTGCCTTACCAATCAGTGCATATCGTCGACAAGCCGCCCAGCGCGTCCGCATTGAAGAAAGCCATGAAGCTGGGCAACCTGCCGTTGCGCTCGCTCTTCAACACCTCGGGCGAGTCTTACCGTCAAGGTGGCTTCAAAGACCGTCTGCCCACGCTCAAAGAGAACGAGGCGTTCGCCGCACTCGCCGCCGATGGCAAGCTCATCAAACGACCGCTCGTGATAGGCGATGAGCTTGCGCTCGTGGGCTTCGATGAAACGAATTGGGCATCGAAGCTACTTGGCTAAGCTTTTGCACGCGAGTCCGTTGAGGCCGGCGTGCGATCTTATACCGCACTAGCTCTTGGCGCGTTGGATGGCCTTTTCGCCGGCCTTGACGCTGAATGCGGTCGCCGCAAAGGCCTTCTTGAGATCAGCGGGCGCCTTTACTTTCAGCACGTTCTCCGGTGCGATAGCATAGTAAGTCGCGCTCAAGGTGCTGCCATCGGCCTTGAACAGACCATAGCCATTGCGCTTGAGATCGATGAAATCGAGATGGGGGTTAGCCGCCATCAGTAAGGCTTCTGCATTGGCCGCAAGACCCCCGGCAAGCGGACTGATGGTCGCAGCGGTCGCATTGAGCAGCTCGAAGTAGCTCGCAGACGAGATGGCACCGGCCACGAACTCCACGATACCCTTTTCGTCGTCGCCCTCGTTCCTGGCAACACCCGCAAAGAACGCGTGAATGTCGCCGGTGACGGCCACGATATTAGCTACGTCGCCGATGCTATCGATGATCTTACTGCGCCGGTCGGGCATACCATCCCAGTCCTCCGCAGAGAGATTCAGCAGCGCCTGCAGGCCTATCGAGGCCGCAATCGCCTGCTCGCGCAAGTCCACCACGCGCGGCATCAAGGTATACTCATTACCCCATACCTTCCATGTTTGCTTGGATTTGCGGACCGTGTCGATGAACCACTTCTCTTGCTTGTCGCCCATCACTTGCTGGGCCTTACCATTGCTCTTGGTCCACAGCACCCGCGCGTACGCAGCGAAGGGTTCGGTCAGCAGCACGTAACGCGAGCCCACGTTGCTGAAGCGTGAGGTCTTGAACATGCTCGCAAAGCTGATGCCGCGTGGCTTGTCCGTGGCGTCGATCGGTGGCGGCTTGGCCCCCACAATCTTGGCGCTTTGCGCGTTGGCAAACTTCACGTCGATGAGCCCAGCAAAGTCCCCTTCCACAAAGCCAAGCGCAACAGCGTTCGCATTCAAGGCGGTCTTCTGCGCTAGGTATTCTGCGGCATCGAGGTTCACGTACGCGACGGCAAAGTCAGGCACGGCACCCAAGGCTGCTACGAGATCCTGTTGCGTGGCTGGGATGGCACCTGGAAAAGCGTCCTCGGGCACGAGATGATCGTCACGATAACGTCGCAGGTCCGTCATCACAACATGCAGGTTCTTACCAAAGGTAAAGTCGCGGTAGATGGTAATATCGGCCGGAAAGCTTACCTTACGATCGTAGCTGAAGTCTGACTCTGCGTAGTCGACCGGCATGAACTCGAACCAAGCCTGATCCGCGTTGGCGCGTCGCGTAGGATTCGTTTCGTCTTCGGCGCCATCGCTGTAGGTAGCCGTCTGGCCGTGACAATCATCGCTGAATTCGTGATCATCCCAGATGGCGATCATCGGAAAGAGCTCGTGCACGCGCTGGATATCGGCATCGCTGCGAAAGGTCTTGTAGAGATCGCGGTAGTTGGCGAGGGCGCTCGCCGCGAAGAAGCTCGCGTCACCTTCGCCGAGCGCGATGGCATCCTTACTGTCTTCAAACTTGACCACACGCTTACCCATGGTCGCCTGGAATGCGGGGTCGCCCGTGGTCTCGTAGACGTAATCGCCAAGGTGCAGGAAGAAATCGAGCTCCTGCTCGGCAAGGTGTTTATAAGCATGGTAGTAGCGGCCCGCGTAGTCTTGGCAGCTCGCCACCGCGAAATTGACCGCCACATCCTGCGTGGCACTGGCGGCGGTTTTTGTGCGACCCGTTCGCGACGTCAAGGCCTGGTCATCAACGATGTAAGCGAAGCGATAGTGGTAGATCGAGCCCGGCTCCAGGTTCTCCACGCGCACGCGCACGCAGCCATCATGATCCGACTCGGCAGTCAACGTCGCGCTGTCTCCGAGATCCACGCGCATCTTGAACTCTGCATCGAGTGCAACCTCGAGCATGAGTGTCAGGTCTCCGTCCGCCTTTTCGTCGGCTGCACGCGTCCACAAGATCACGCTGGTTTCGCGAGGGTCACCGGATGCGACGGACTGTGGAAAGTACAGCGCGCCATCGACAATGCTTCGACCGCCAAACGAAGGCTCGCTCGCCTCGTCGCCGCCTTTGCTATCGCTCGTGCCGCAGCCAAAAAGACTGATGCCACCGGCTACTAGGACCGTCGTTCTAAGGAACTTGCGACGCTGCATGAATCTCCCCCTGCTCACTTACCCGCATAAGAGATTGCACGATTGTGCGCTCTCGTCGGGGGAATTTGTGCAAGGCTCGCTCAGCGCTTGAGCAAGCGTGCGCGTGCTTCATCGGCAAAGCGACCGCGCGGATAACGGGCGAGATAGCGCTCGAACAACGGCTTGCTGCGCTCGATGCCGTGGCTGCGTGCGGCGATCTGCGCGGCAGCGAACGCAGCATTCTCGCCTGCCGAGAGATCTGCGAAGCGATCGGCCACGCTTCGATAGAAGCGCACCGCAGCTTCGGGATTGTGCTCGATCAACGCGCACTCCGCGCGCAAGGTGCCCGCCTCGGCGCGATCCTGACGGTGGGGATCGCTGTCTTCTGCATGCACCACGAACTCGCGTGCGCTGCGTGCATCGCCTTGTGACAGCGCCTCACGAGCGCGCGCCAGCCAAACGCGGGCGCTGACCTGAGGCTCATGCGCATGTGCTGAGGCTTTGGGCGTGATGGAGAACGTGCTGCCCGCTCTTAGGTCACGAGCCAAAGTACGTCCTTCAAGATCGAACACTTGCACACGTCCGTGTTCGACCTCGACGCTCTCGGGCGAGACGACAAAGCGTGTGCCCAGCACCTCGCCACGAAAGCGCTGAGTGAGGACTCGAAAGGGGCGGCCTTTGCTGACGTCGACATCGACGGTCACGCGCCCTTCCGTAAGCTCGAGCGTGGTGTGAACATCGTCGAAACGCACGCGCGCGCCCGCGTTTAAAGTCACTTCCGCGTGGGCAAAGCTGCGGGTTTCCGTGTCCTCGGCCTCGATCCATTCGCGGCTCGCAGGCGCGGGAATGACGGCAGAAGCGGCCGTCGGCGCCAGCGCGCGCGGCTCGCTCACGGCCACCTTGGCGGGCGCGGCGCGTAATGCTGTATCGCGCGATCCATCCTGCACGAACAAGGCAAAGGCCGCGGCAGCTGCTATCGCAAATGCGGCCGGCCCAATCAAACGCGTGCGACGAACTTCTTCGGTCTCGCGTACGACGTTGGAAAATGCGCCGCTGATGGCACGCTTGCGCGCAAGGTCGCTCAGCTGAGCGGGCGCGGCCTCGACCATCTCGTTGATGGCGTGCATGAACCCGTCGCTCTCGCGGCATGCTTCGCAGTCAGTAAGGTGCTGTTCGAGCATGAGTCGTTCGGCTTCGTCGAGCCCGCGCGCACGCTTGTCGATCAGCACTTCGATGTCGTTGCAAGACTGGGTCATGGCGCAAACTCCGAAACTTCTTCGAGCCAATCACGAGAGCGAGGATCTTTGGCGAGGCGTGCAAACAACTTGCGACGGGCCCACATAACACGGGACTTCGTGGCTGAAAGGCTACTATCCATCAAGGCGGCAACCTCTTCCATGGACCGACCTTCCACCTGGAACAGTACGAACGCGGTGCGATGCTTGGCATCGAGAAGAGTAAGGTGCTCGTACAGCACACGCAGGCGCGCGCGCGCGTCGGCTTCGTGACCGGGTCGCGAGGAGGAAGCCTCACTCATACCGCCTTCGATTACTTCCAGTGATGCGCGGCGCTTTTGGGCCGGATGCTTGAGATGATGCAGTGCCGTGCGTACCGCGATGCGCGTGAGCCAAGTACGAACCGATGCCTCGCCGCGAAATGCTGGGAACGCCTTGATCGCTTGCTCGAGCGTCAGCTGTAAGAGATCCTCGAGGTCACTGCTCGGACCGACAACGCGGTAAAGCACGCGCTCGATGAACGGAGCCTCTGCTTGAAACACACGCTCGAGCGAAGCGCGGTCGCCCTTGCGACACCCGTCGATCAGGGCCGCTGAGTGGCCTTGGGCCTCGGGCGCTGCGCTGGTTACTAACTTCACAACACTACTGTGGCGGAGAAGTCCGCTTTGGTTGAAGCCAAAATCACGCGCGACCAGCCGTGGTTCAAGGCACAATAGGCGCGGTGCGGGGGGCAGTCGCGGTGTTCGTGGTGTGGCTTTTGAGCGCAGCTTGTGTGCGAGCAGAGGACACCGTCGTGCTGTTCGAGATGCGCAAGCTGCGGCCAGCCCTGTGTAGTGCGCTGCGGATTCAGCTCGCCGATGCCGCGCAAGTGCGTTGCGTACCAGACAAGTTCGGCCCGGATTTACCCGCACGAATCGCGGGCGCTTCGAACGTCGTGAGGACCAGTCAGGGACGGCTTGGCATTTTTCTCGAGCGCGATCCCAACCCTGGCCAAGTACGCATGTACATCGTGGCCGCGCGCAAGGACGAGGCCGTGATCGCTATCGAACGGATCCAGGATCGTCCCGAGCCCGATGTGGATCGCAGTCTTGCCATCAAGGTGCGCGATGCGCTCGACGTGCTGACGCGTGCGGTGTTGCCGGCGCCGCAGACCGCATCGCAGTCGTCCGCCGTGCCTTCGCAATCGTCTGCCGCGTCTTCGCAATCGTCTGCCCCGGCGCCGCCTTCGCTGCTGGTCGGCGTAGTTGCGCCGCGCCCTGTGAACGATGCCAATGACAACGTTCGCTCGGCATCGCCGCTGCCATGGGCAGCCGTGCTTGAGGCCGGAGGTGGTGCGCTGTTCGGAAGGCCTCGCACAAGGGGTGCGGGCAGGGTCCTCGCGGGGGGACGCTACAATAGTAAGGTTTGGAGCGCCGAGCTTACGGTCGGTGCGCGCATCCATGGAACCGTTTCGCAAAAGAGCACGGCTGGTGCCGTGGACGAAGGGGAGTGGGGACCTGAGCTTTCCTTGCGCTGGTTGTGGCGCAAGTCACGTGTGGAGGTCGGAGTTTTCGGTGAAGCGATGTGGCTGCGGATGGACGCGCGCGGCACGACCCGGACAGGCGAACGCGGCAGCAAGCACCAGGGCTCGCTGACGTCGAGCCTCGGCCTGGACGCGCGCGTTCGTCTGTTCAGCTCGGCCTTCCTGCGCGTTGCGCCTGGCCTTGAGGTGTTTTCGGTCGAGCAGCGCTTTGCGGTCGATGATCGTGTCACCATGACTTTGGGCCGCACGCGCGTGCTGTTGCCCCTAAGTTTTCTCGTGGCGCTGCCTATCGGGGGGCAATAAAAGTGAATCTTCCTGCAACCCATCTCACCCCAGCACACACGGTAAGGTGCATGGCGCACAGACGCACCGTATTAGTTCTTACTCTTTTGATGGCGAGCTGCTCATCGCGCACGACCAATCTGGCTGCGAGTCCCAAGCGACGAATTGATAGCGGGATTCTCGATGCATCCTTGATTCGAGACGCTCAGTCAAAGGAAGCCGCCGTCGACGCTACGCCCGGCATCACCGTGACGGAAGCGGGCATCACCTACTGCGGAGACAGTCCCTGCCTTTGCAGCAACGGCAAGGATGACGACAGCGATGGCTTGAGCGATGGTTTCGACCCGGAATGTACGGGTGCATTCGACGACGACGAAGGCAGCTTTGCAACTGGCGTGCACGGCGAGGAGCGCGACGCGCGCTGTCAGGACTGCTTCTTCGACGGCAACTCCGGGCCGGGTGATGATGGCTGCCGTCGTGCTGCGAGCTGCAGCTTGAATGGTACGAGCACAGGCGCCACGGGCGCCTGCAACACGTGCATTCCGAGCGGCGGATGCATCAACACGTGTCTGCCGCACACGCCCAATGGCTGTGACTGCTTTGGTTGCTGCGAAGTGACCACTCCAAACGGTAAGGTGAGCGTGCTTCTGCGCGATACCTGCTCGCTCGAAGTCATCAACGACCCCAACGCGTGCCCGCGCTGTGTCGCTGCCCCCGATTGCAAGAACGAGTGCGGTCGTTGCGAGCTCTGCACCGGCAAGACGCTTGCGGACCTGCCCGCGGACTGCAAAGGCTCAGACGGCCTTGGCTACACATGCGACAACGCCGCCGTATGCGGCACCAATGTGCCATGCGGCGGCGGGTCAACTTATTGTGTTCAAGGCTGTTGTACGCCGATCTTGATCTGAGTGTTTGTGCACCCCCGTGAAGGTGCACTCGGCCTAAGGCTCAGATCAGAATCGGCACGCGCACGCAGCAGCCGAACTGACAGAGCGAGCCCGAGTCGCAGGCTGCCAAGCCGCTGCCGCAGACTGTCGCGCCGCCTTCGCACGTGAAAGGAGGGGGCGGAGGAGGAGGCTCGCCCGTGCCACCGTCCGTGCCGCCGCCTGTGCCAGCATCCGTGCCCGGAGTCGGCGGAGTCGGTGCACAATCGGCGGGCAGGTCATTGATCGTCTTACCCGGACAAAGCTCGCAGCGCCCGCACGTGTTGACGCAGGTCGTTGACGGTACGCACTCCGTGCAGTTGCTGAGCTGCGTACCATTGATGTCGCAGCCCGTTTCGAGCAACACGTGCTTCACCGTGCCGCCGACGTTGATGCCGCAACAGCCGAAGCAGTCGCAACCGTTAGGCGTGTAAGCCTCACAGAAGTTTTTGCACTTATCGGTCTGCTCACACGAGCTGCAGCTACCTCGCCCACTCGAGTTATTGCCCAGGAGCAGGCAGCTGGTCGGCAGACGACAGCCATCATTACCGGAGCCGGAATTGCCGTCGAAGAAGCAATCCTGACAAGCCTCGTCGCGATTGTCGCCGGGGATACCGGTGGCCAAGCTGCCTTCGTCGTTGTCCCAGCTCGATACGCACTCGGGATCGGCAAGATCCGTCACGCCATCGGCGTCGTTATCCAGACCGTCGTTGCAGCCGCAGGGCAGACCGTTACAAAGCACGCTCCCGACGGGATCGCTTGGAACAGTGATGCCGGTCGTACTTCCACCATCGACGGGCGGATGTGGAATGAGCTGATCGATGACGCCGTCGCCATTGGTGTCTATGCCGTCCGCAGTGCCGTCTCCGTCGAGATCGACGCCTACGCCATCGGCTGCACCGTCGCCGTCCAGGTCCACCTCGTCACCCGGCAGGATCAAATCGCCCGGCACCTTGATGAGGTCTCCGACCAGACTGCCGTCGCGTGAGCCCGCATCGTCGAGCTTCGTAGCGCCACGGCCGCCTGAGCCACTGCACGCGGCAAGCGCCATGCAGCCAACCAATATTAACGCTTTTTTACTCCACGTCATGCTCGACTCCAGCGAATGGGGGATCGACCTTACGGTGTCAGGGTCGGTGCGCCCGGTTGAAAAAAAGACCAGTGGCAAAGGGAACGGCTTTTCGACTACTTGTCGCTCGTGTCACTACACTGCAGGCTATCCCCCAGCTCATCCTCGGTGATGTGCAGGTCGCCATCTTTGTCTTCGAACGAGCGGTTGCTGTCGCAAGACAGGTTCTTGCCGTCGCTCGATACGTCTCCGGCGAACCTGTCCGCCGAGAGCTCGGTATTGTTGCCGGTGATGATCACGTCCCCGTAAACATCGCAGCCAAGCACGCGCGTATTGTTGGCTGAGATAGTAAGGTTTCCTTCGATCACGCAGAACAGGAAGACAGCATCGTTCTTCACGACGTTGACGTCGCCTTGGATGCGCACGCCTCGAATCAACGTGTTGTTGCCGTCCACCGTGACTTCGCCCGAGATGACCGACACGTCGGGCCCTGCGCCATAAACCACCACGTTGTTCGCATCGACCGAAAGGTCCCCTTCGAGGTCGACCCCGTCATCGACGCCGTCGAGCACGAGCACGGCGTTGTTGTCGTTCTGAGCGATGTTGCCGCTTTCGGCTTCGATCTGGTCAACCGTGACGGTCTCTTCGCTCGGATAGCAGATCACATCGATGACTTCGCCACGCTCATCGAGCACGACGTCTGCCGCCTCTTTGCCGCACACTTCTTGGGGGCGAATGCAGGCGTCCTGCTCGGCGCCTTCATAGGGAAGGCAGTCGTCACCCGAGATCGGAGCGAAGCTCGAGACCGTACGATCGGTCGCTATCACTTCCGTCCGATTATCTCCCCACGGAACGGTGTGTGAACGGGCACCGCCATCGCCACACCCGAGCGCAAGAAGTAGGAACGAGAACGTCGCCAGCTGCTGTTGTTTCTGCATCCCCCCTAGTGTGGCGCCGGCATGCTCACCGGTTGAAAGAGAATTGCCGCCTTAGCGTTCGTTTTCCGGCTGTCTGACAAGGCCGCTGCTTACCTACGCAACGCTGCTTGCGCGTGAGCCCGCCCGTGTGCGATGCATCGCGCTGGAAGGTGAGAATCATGGCCTTGATCGATCAACCGCACCCCGTGCGTAGCGGCGAAGAGCTCGATGCTTCCAAAGTAGATGCGTACCTGCGTCAGATCGAGCCCGCTCTTCCGGGCTTGGAAGGGCCGCTAGAAATTGCGCAATATCCAGGCGGCGCATCGAACCTGACTTACCTTTTGCGTTATCAAGGCTGCGAGCTCGTGCTCAGGCGCCCACCCTTTGGTCATAAGGCCAAAAGTGCCCACGATATGACGCGCGAGGCACAGCTGATGGCAGCCCTCAAGCCTAGTTACTCTTATGTGCCCAAGGTGATCGCGATCTGTAAGGACCCCTTGGTGATCGGCGCCGAATTCTTCGTGATGGAGCGCCTGCACGGCATCATCCCGCGTAAGGATCTGCCGCGCGAGCTCGTGCTTGATGTGGCGCAGACGCGTACGTTATGCCTGAACGTGATCGACCGCTTGATCGAGCTGCATCAAGTCGACTATCAGGCCGCGGGCCTTTCCGCCTTGGGCAAAGGCGAAGGGTATACAGAGCGGCAGATTCATGGTTGGTCTGATCGTTATCGGCGGGCGCGCACCGAAGATGTGGGCGACTTCGAGAGCGTAATGGCATGGCTCTCGAATCACATGCCCGCTCAGCATGTCGCTAGTTGCCTCATCCACAACGACTACCGCTTCGACAATGTCGTGCTCGACGCGCAGGACCCCATGCGTGTGATCGGTGTGCTCGACTGGGAGATGGCCACGATTGGCGATCCGTTGATGGATTTAGGGAACACGCTCGCTTACTGGGTCGAAGCGGGTGACGACGAAACGCGCAGGCTGACGCGGCGTCAACCCACGCATTTGCCCGGCATGCTGACGCGCAAGGAAGTGATCGAATACTACGCAGCCAAGACCGGCCGCTTGACCAGCATAGACAACTTCGACTTCTACGAGATCTACGGGCTGTTTCGCTTGGCCGTGATTGCGCAGCAGATCTACTACCGTTTTTTCCACAAACAGACAGACAATCCCGAGTTTGCAGGCTTTGGCGAGATCGTGCGTTATCTGGAGGAGCTCTGTCGCACACAGATCGCGTAGTGAGCGGCCACAGTTTTACGTGCGCATGTTTGCGGGCGCGCTGATTGCGGCGCCGCGCATTTAGGGCCATGTAGTAGCGCGATTCCCTTACTACCCCTTCGCGATGGATAGATTTTCGACATGGCCGGCTCCAGTCTGTTGATGCTGATCGATGACATCGCGACCTTGCTCGACGATGTCTCGTTGATGACCAAGGTCGCGGCCAAAAAGACGGCCGGTGTGCTGGGCGATGATCTCGCTCTCAATGCCGAGCAGGTCGCCGGGATTCGCGCTGATCGCGAGCTGCCCGTGGTGTGGGCCGTGGCCAAGGGATCCGCGCGCAATAAGCTCATTCTCATTCCAGCGGCCCTCATTATTAGCGCGCTTGCGCACTGGGCTATCACGCCGCTGTTGATGCTCGGGGGCGCCTACCTTTGCTACGAGGGCTTCGAGAAGCTGTTTCATACCCTGCTCCACGGCAAAGCAGACGAAGAGGCCCACCTCACTGCGTTGCGGGACGCAGTCGCGCAGCCTGCGGTAGATATGGTCCGTTTCGAAGCGGATAAGATCAAAGGTGCGGTGCGCACTGACTTCATTCTGTCTGCCGAGATCATCGTCATTACCCTAGGCACGGTGGCGGATGCTCCATTCGGAAAGCAGCTGACCGTACTCGTGGGCATCGGCGCGATCATGACGGTGGGCGTGTATGGACTCGTGGCGGGCATCGTGAAGCTGGACGATGCGGGCCTATGGCTCACCAAGAAGAATGGTAAGGGCCCACTCCGCAAGCTCGAGCGTGCGCTGGGTGGCGTGCTGCTGGTGGCGGCTCCTTACCTTATGAAGTGCCTTTCGGTCGCGGGTACGGTGGCTATGTTCATGGTGGGGGGCGGGATCCTCACTCACGGCACGCCGGGCATGGATGCGCTGCTGCATCGCTTAGCGCATCACGCAGCTGACATTCAATACGTAGGCCGCGTGCTGGAAGCTGTGATTCCCACGTTACTCAATGCCGCTACGGGTGTGTTAGCGGGTGCGGTGGCGCTGCTAGTCGTCACGGCTGCGGTGCGCGTCAAGTCCTTGTTTACGCGCTAGAGTATCCCAAGTGCCACCAAATCCATCTCCTAAGCTTAGGGTATAGATTATGGCTTGGGGGCTTCTTGGTCGCGTGCAATCGGTAAGCGCATACGACGGAGGCCCCAGTTGCCAGGGCGTGTTCCAAACGCGCCTGCGAGCGGCTTGCCGCAGACCTCGCATGCCGCTTGCGCGGTGAGCGCGTACTTGCCCAAGCTGAACCAATCGCGTTCGATCAACGTAGCGCCGCAGCCCGCGCAGTAAGTGGACTGGCCCTTCGCGTCGTGAACGTTGCCCGTGTAGACGTGTTTGAGACCGACTGCCAAAGCTTGCGCACGCGCCCGTTTTACGGTCTCGGGCGAAGTTGCGGGCGTGTCCATCAGCTTGAAGTCGGGATGAAATGCCGTGAAGTGCAGGGGCGTTTCAGCTCCCAGGTGCTCGACGAACCACTCGCATAGTTTGGCAACTTCGGCTTCCGAATCGTTTTGGCCGGGAATGAGTAAGGTCGTGACCTCCAGCCAAACCTTACTCTCCCGTTTGATCCAGATCAGGGTGTCGAGCACGGGGGCCAGTTGTGCAAAGCAAAGTTTCTCATAGAAGCCCTCGGTGAAAGCCTTGAGGTCTACGTTGGCCGCATCCATCGGCGCAAAGAACGCTTCGCGTGCTCGCTCGCCGATATAGCCCGCCGTGACGGCGACCGCTTTGAGACCGGCCTCATGGGCGGCCTCGGCGCAATCGATCGCGTATTCCATCCAGATCACAGGATCGTTATAGGTGAACGCGACGCTTCGAACGTCGGCTCGCGCGGCGGCTCGGGCAATGTCCTCGGGCATTGCGAAGTCCGTCAACCGGGCCTGCTCGCGCGCTTTCGAAATATCCCAGTTCTGGCAGAAGCGGCAGCCGAGATTGCAGCCGGCCGTGCCGAAGGAAAGGACGCTCGTGCCCGGATAGAAGTGGTTGAGCGGCTTTTTCTCGATGGGATCGATGCAAAAACCCGAAGCACGCCCGTAACTCGTCAGCACGACGGCCCCGTCGCGCAGCTCACGTACGAAGCAGAAGCCGCGTTGTCCCTCGTGCAGACGACAGTGACGCGGACACAGATCGCATTGGACTTTGCCGCCCTCGAGCGCGTGATGGTACTCGCCACGCACCGTATCGGCCGCAATCAGCTCTCGTTGGCGCATGTTCTAAGGCTAAGGCTGCCGGCTGCTTGAGCAACCCTTACGTGCGCATGTGGTACAAAGAAAGTCCCGGGGTAAGCGACGTGAGGATGACGGTTGCCACCTTACCATCGGGCAAACCGAGGCTCGCGCCGAGCTTGACCCGCGTGCTCTTTGGCAGACGTCTTGCTTGGCTGGTTAACAGGGGTTCGAGCGCGATTTTCTCGCGCAGCAAGGAAGACCGACATGGCCATTCAACATCCGTTTTCACCGCGTGCTCCCCTCGATCCCACGTCGAAGAGCAGCAACAACAACTACCGTATTCCCATGCCGGTGAACGTGGCAGTAGCTAAGTCATCGTTGCAAGACGTTCCGGTCAACAAAAACATCGGACTCATCGCTGGTCTAGGCCTGGCGTTGATCGCGATCTTAGGGATTCTCTTTTATTACGGCTACGGTCTGTAACAGCGGGCAGCTGGCTGTGACAGCTCTGGTGTGGCATCGCGGGTCCTTGTGACAGGCGTGCGTGCCGTTGGCTACGTGCACCTCGGGGTGAACCGGGGTGCAGCGCGGTGGGAACCGACTGCGGTCTGCTACGGTTCGATCTCCCGAATGCGCACGGCAGACGAGAGCGAACTGGAACCGTAAGCATGATCATCATTACCGGCACCAAGAGGTCAGGTACCTCGATGTGGATGCAGTTACTCCAAGCGGCAGGCCTCGAGGTTATCGGCGAGGCGTTTCCCCGCGACTGGTCGGACCTTTTGCGCGAGGGAAACCAAGAGGGGTATTACGAATCGCGCCTGCGTCGCGGTGTATATTACGCCACCAATCCGGACCCAAGAAGCGGTGCCTACTTGGCGCCCGAGGATTGCAGTCTACACGGCGTCAAGATCTTCATACCCGGCCTGACGCGCACAGACCTTGCGTTCATCAGGCGGGTGGTGGCCACCGTACGGCCATGGCGCGAGTATGTGCGGTCAGTCCGTAGGCTTTACGGCATCGAGGACGGGGCGCGGGCTGAGCGTGTGCGGCGCGGCGTCCCTGGTGTGAGACCCGAGCCGCCGCGCCGGATGCCGCCCGCGCTCGAGTGGTGGTTCGAGAACTTCCTGTTGCTCGGCGATGTGTTGGTGCGGCAGTACCCGGTGCGCTTCGTCGCCTTTGACGCCGCCCACCACAGCGCCTCGGTCGTGGTGCCCGCGATCTTTCGCTGGCTTGAAGTAGGGGATGGTGAAGCCGCGGCCAAACAAGTGAAGGAACGGCTGCGCACGGCGCACACAGAAGCGGTCTCGACCCTCAACCCCGAAGACGAGCTGCCACCACGCGTGGCCGCTGCCGCAGACGACTTTTACCGCACCATCTACGAAGGCAAGGCCTTCGACGTCGACCTGATCAAGCGCATGAATGCAGCCAATGAAGAGATCGCGCCCCAGATCGAGCTCGCGATACAGACCCTGCGCAGCTAAGGGTCGCACGATAGAGACCCTGCGCAGCTAAGGGTCGCACGACAGAGACCCTGCGCAGCTAAGGGTCTCGCGATCGATACGCTGCGTCGATCCCGCGCCGGTGGGACCCAGAAAGCGTTAGCCCTGCCAGCCGCAGAGGCGTGCTTTGGGAGCAAACTGTGGGCAGGACTTTTCCTCCGCGAATTGACCGCAACTCCGCTCGTTCGCGAAGCAGTCGATCAGGTCGAGCAAGGCATCGGTGCACTCTTCACTGCGATCTGCGTAGTCATCTCCCCAGTCGTCTTGGAGCCTGGCTTCGCATTGGGCCACGCTGTCGCCGGCCTTGTTGATCGGCCGGCGCTGTTTGGCGAGTGCAAAGCCCGAGGGCGCTCGCACGGAGCGGCTCACGCTGCCGCTACTGCTGCTGGAGCTGCTGGAGCTGCCGCTACCGGAGTCCGAGCTGCTGGAGCTGCTCGAGCCACCCAAGCCGCATTCGTCAGCGCGCAGGCAGAACGCCCGCAGGGTCTGCTCGATGCGATCCAACGACGCTGAGTTCGGGCCTGTACCGGCGTTGTTCGAGGAACCGTTGCCGCCGCCGTCATCGCATGCCCCGACACTCAGGGCTGCACATGCCACCAACGGAAGTTGTCTACGCACCATGGACATGATTGCTTCTATCCCTCACTCGCGTTGTCTACGCCCTCGGGCTAGCACGACCGTAAGCTCGCACGCAGGGCCTTTCACCCCGTGTGCGTGCGCTGAGCGGCTCGCGAACTTAATCGGGAACCGCCGCGGTGGCGCGAGACGGGCGCCAGATTCAGCGGGGGCGATCCGTAGCCACGTTTACGACTAGCCTGCGCCCATTGAACTGAGAGCCATCTAGCTCTTCGATCACCTTGGGTGCGTCGCGACGATTGGCCATGGTGACGAAACCAAAGCCGCGCGGGGCGCGCGTGCTGCGGTCGACCATCACCACGGCATCGGCCACGGGCCCGAATTGGCCGAATGTCTCGCGCAGCTGCTGCTCGGTGGTTTCATCGGCCAAGCCGCCCACGAATAGACGCGCAGGAATGCTGGCTGCGGCCCGCGATTCCTGGCCGCGATTCTCGATGGCTCGCATCGCCTCTTCGATCGACGGCATACCGCTTTGAATTTCTTCTGCGCTGACGATCTCAACACGTGCAGGACCACGCTCGCGGCGGGCCATCCGGCGCTGCTCTTTGTCCTGACGTTTGCGAGCCTGGTCGGTCTCGCGCTGACGCTTACCACCTCCGTAGTTGTGATTCATCATTCACCTTTTTGGCGGTAAAAGGGTTGAGAGAGAGCGTGATCGGATGTTCTGCAGGTCAACGGGCCTCGACTTCGTAGCGTGGATAGTACGATCTAGACGGCCGATGAGCACGTCCCCGCGCTCTGGCAGGCCACGCTTGTCAGCGAACCCATCGTTTCGGGCTACGCGGACGGCTTACTCTTAAAACCGCTCGCGCGCACGAAAGCTGACGCCGCGGGCTCAGAATTGCGCGTAGAAGTAGCGGCCGATCGTCAGCTCAGATCGCGGTCGGGTAAGAGGCCCACCAGTTGGCCTCCTCGTCTCGGACTTGGCCTCGCGCTATGCAAGGCAAGTGGCGCAAAAACATGGCGGATGCATCCGCGCTCTGCGCAGCCTGCGTAGCCTGCGTAGCCTGCGTGGCGCGCGCTTTGCTGTGCGATTTGCCCGCACCCGTGTGGAAATAGCTCCATGATACGTCGCGCCCTTGTGGTAGACGACAATCGTGCGCTGGCCGAGGACCTGGGTGAGATCCTGGAGCTTGAAGGCTACGAGGTATGCGTCTTTGACGATCCAGTGCGCGCACTGGCCGAGTGCGAGGAGCAGGAGTTCGACGTCGCCCTGCTAGACGTGTGCATGCCTGGGCTAGATGGAGTCGGTCTGCATCGCCGCCTGTTGGAGCGGCATCCAAACACATCCTTCATTCTGATGACTGGGTACACCGCGGATGATCGGATAGCGTCCGCGCTCGCCGCCGGCGTGCGCACCGTGTTGATGAAGCCCGTTCCGCTGCCGGAGCTGCTGCGAGCCCTCGAGGAAGGACAGGGTGATCGGCGTGAGTTGCTGTTGGTGGATGACGACGCGGAGTTCAACGCGACCCTCTCAGCAATCCTGTCCGACAGCGGGTATCACGTGCATCAAGCGCACTCTCTGGCCGAGGCGCGCCCGTTGGCGCAGGCGCGTGGATTGCTCGCCGCCATCATCGACATCCATCTCCCGGACGGCGACGGGGCCGCGTTTGCCGCCGAGTTAGCGCGCGCATCGGTCGCGGTGATCTTAGTAACAGGCTGCGAAATGGAAAGGTATGGTCCAGGTGGGATCGAGGAACGCGAAGCGCGATCGCGCATGCTGCTCAAGCCCTTTGCGCCGGACGTTCTGTTGCGCGCGCTGCTTACCCTACGCCGAGCGGCGACATGACTGAACAGGTGCTCACTCGACGACTACTTTGAGAACGAGGCCAATTTTGCGACCTATTTGCGCAGCAACGGCTCGTAGCCAGGACTGCGAAGAAGTACGGTTTCCCGGACCTGGCATCGACGATGCTGCGCGTGCAGCAGGTCGGCCGCTTGGCCATTTGAGAAAGTTGAACGCAACGACGTTTGGACAAAGGAAACATCATGCTGAAATCATATGCGCAGGCAATCTTGCTCGCGGTCGCTATGCTCTTTGGAGCAGCATTCACCTCTATTCCAACCACCCAGGCGCAGGAGGTCAAGGTCCCGGCAACCGTCGACGACCATCTTGCCTTGGCGAAGATGTACGAGGAGAAGGCCACTTCGTACCGTAAGGAAGCCGAGTACCACCACCAGATGTTTGAGGCGTACAAGAAGAGCGTGGCGACGTCTCCCAAGACCCCCAATCCCTGGGTCACGAAGATGCAGAAGCACTGCCAGATGCTAGCGAAAGACGCAGAGAAGATGGCAAAGGACGCTGACAGCGCGGCCGAGTATCACAGGCTCCGTGCCAAGGAGCTACAGGGGAAGTAAGGCATTGAGCGCGAATCATAGTTGACCCGGCGCGAGGCCGATATCGATCAGAAGCGCTGGCCGAGCACCAACTGCGCTCCACCAGGTAGCGTGGACGCCGACACGTACCCTTTCGATCGGCCTTCGTTGAAATCACGCGCGGCGTACGACGCATGCACAGCGGCTGCGAGCTTGGTCACTACGTAGCCAGCGACGAGACCAATCACAACGTTGCGGTCGCTGTCCGACCATGGGTTCCCACCGCCATGACCCATACCTATGTGGCTGCCACCGACCAGCATCATTGCAGTGGCCAGCGAGAGCTCGACGCTGGTATAGGCGATGCCCCAGCCTAGATTTTCTGCGTACAGGTTCCCGAAGTCAACGGGCATGGGGGTCAACGAGAGTGCGGCCGCAAGTCCTGGGCTTCGGTAATCTGAATCGGAGAACCAGCCATGACCAGAGTGATGCCTCATCGACACGGGATGATCCACGGAGGCATGTGCCGCGGTCGCCTCCGGCTCAGAACTTGTTTGGGCGAGGGCTTCACCGTGAGCCAGCCAGACTGCAACCATCACCATGCTGAAATTGGACCACTTCCATTGACTGAGGGTCAGCATTTGTGACCTCCTTTATGGACAGGCGGTGCATACGGCATGCCGCCGATGCAGGGGCACCGGAGGGGTACCCTGCCGGGCTCAAAGGGGCGCTTTCACGGCCTTAGGTTTCCAACTTGGGCTCAAGGGAACCGACCGAGCAACGCAGTCTCTGCGCGGCGCGCCGTCGCACGACGCAAGGCTCGCGTGCGGCGAGGAGGACGACCGACGGGGACCCGTTTCGGACTATCCCTGCGCGCGTACCTGGTGAAGTTGTCGAGGTGGTCTCACTCATCCGCAACAGCTCAGAAGAATGACCATGGAGCGCTCGAAGTATTGGTGGCGATATGTGCTCGAGGGAAATGCCGAAGAGATCGACGCTCAGCTCCAATTCCTGCCCCTCGGCTCCGAAGGCAGCCCCTGCGAGCTGCTGCACTTTGCGCTTCGCTCAACGCAGCCGGTGCTCGTGATTTCGCGAGGCTCCGCGGGACATGCCTATGTCTTTGCCGAGCTCGGATATCGCATTCACCAGCGAGGCTACAACGTCTTCATCATGCCCAGGCACGGGGGCCTTACCATCTCCCAGCTGATCGAGCTCGAAACTGAGCCTCCTCGCGAGCTGTCCGCGCTAACCACCCCCACGATGTTCATCGCCGACCCGCGGACTATTCGCCACCTACGAGAAGGACCTGTTCAGCAGGCTGCCCCTGGTTCGGAAGCAGCTCGTGGAAGTAGACGGCATGTCTTCTGGATGGTCTCCCATCCGGGACAGGCAGCCGAGGTCACCAGCGCGTGGTGCGAGGAAACCAGCCTCGGTATCGCCACGCCCAGAGCATCCCCTCACGACCCCACGGCCATAAGACGCTGCACGCGCGCGCTCAGCGTCTGCCGCTAGCGAATGAGGGGACGCTTTCCCGATGCACCCGGAGCAACGGATGCTACTCGCCTGACCACCACCGAGCTTGGAGCGGCTCCCGCGTGGGCAAGGGCAGCGCGAAGACTCCGCTCGATCTCAGACGTGTCGACCGGCAGTTCGGAGGCGACCGAGACTTCAAGCCCGTCTCCCATGCGATGCACCTGAAATCCGTCGCAGCGAATCGAGTCTAGGACTTGATGCATGACCACGGGGTGGACGCGCACATCCCCTGGACCGCTCGCGGCCGGCAGCACCAATACATCTTCCGTGCGGCCCTCGACGGCTTCGAGCATACGAAACGGACGTCCGCAATCACAGCGCCGTGTGGCAAGGCGAACGCGGTCGGTGAGCTCGTAGCGAATCAGGGGAAGGCTCCGACTGTGCAGCACGGTCACGAGCAGACGCGAACCGGTTTCTCCATCAGGCACCGGCGCATAGTTGTCGTCAACGGACTCCGCGATTACGAGATCCTCGAAGACGTGCATGCCGTGATGCTGCGCGCATTCTGCCGCGATACCACCCGTCTCGGTCGCCGCGTAAACCTCGAAGGGCATGACTCCCCAAGCCTCTGAAATCAGCTGCCGCGTGTGCGGTGTCAGAACCTCGGACGATGCATTCACGGCGCGGGGATGAATACGCAGGCGGCCTGCGCGCTGCTCTTCGGCCAAAATACGGAGCATTGACGCGTAGGCAACCAGCACTTCGGGCTCGAACGCATCCAGCCGCGCTAGCGTGTCTGATAGCGCGGCTCCTGCGTCGAGTCGCAGGGTAGCAACAAGCGGACTTTCAATGGTGGCCCCGACGCGCGCCGATTGGTGCCACGGCGTGCGCGAGCTGACGACGGCCATGCGCGTGCGGTGGCGCAGGTTGGCCTGGACTCCCGTCCACTCGCTGGCGCGCGCGTACGAGGCGATGATGCTGGTCCACTCTTCGAAGTTGCTCGGGATAATGGCCCTGAGCCCACTCGAACCTGAGGTTGCAGAAACCCAGTAGCGACCGTGCAGGGGCGCCTCGGCGTCCGCGCCCAAGTAGCGCTCGAGAGTCGAAAGCTGCAGGCTGCGGTCCGTGAGTACATCGTCGAAGCGCGTCATCAGCTCGTGTTTGGTGATGGGCGGTAGCTCGGCGAGCGGCGCCGCTTCGAGCCCGCGATGGTGCTCGGCGTAGAAGGGCGAGTGGGCAAGGGCGTGTCCACGCAGCGCTGTCAATGCCTGTGCCTGATGGGCGCGTAGCGTGAGCTGGTCCCAGTGCTCGCGCTTTCGCAGCGCCCGGCGTTTGCGCAGAATGGACAGGATCATCCGTAGTCGGTGACTCATGGCGCTGTCCACGCTCTGACCACCTTGCGGAGCTCAAGCGCTGCCAACGGTATGAGGCCAAAGGCTACGCTCAGCAGGCAGTCGCGCAGGCTGATCGCCCCGATGGCGAAGAGCTTCTGCGTAAATGGAAAGTGATGCAGTCCCACTTGCGCGAGGGCGGACACGCCAACCACACTCATAAGCAGGAGATTCGAAAGCGGGCGTGCGCGCCAAAACGGGCGATCCCAGCTGCGGGCAGCGAATGCACGAAATAGCTCCCCGAAGACCAGCGTGCTGAACGCCATGTTGCGCGCCATCTGCAGGCCATCGGAGCTGAGCCACCACACGAACACCCCCAACGTGACCAGCGTTTGGAGCGCTCCGGTCCAAGCAATGGTCGTCCACTCACGGCGCCCGAGGATCGGTGCATCCGCGGGGCGCGGCGCCCGACTCAGTAAGGTCGCATTGGCGGGGTCGGTCACCAAAGCTAGGGCCGGCATGCCGTCCGTGACGACATTGATCCACAAAAGCGCAAGCGGCGTGAGCGGCAATGGTAAGCCTGAAAGAGATGCCACAAGCATGATCGCAAGCTCCGCCGCGTTGCCAGCGAGCAAGTACACCAGGGTCTTCTGGATGTTGTCGAAGGTGCCTCGTCCCTCGTGGACTGCCGACACAATGCTCGCGAAGTTGTCGTCCGTCAGCACCATGGCCGCGGCTTCTCGCGTCACCTGGGTGCCGCCCTTACCCATGGCGATGCCAATGTGCGCCTCGCGCAAGGCGGGCGCATCGTTGACCCCGTCGCCCGTCATCGCAACGATTGCACCTCGTGCCTTCCACTCACGCACGATGCGCAGCTTGTCTTCTGGAGTTGCGCGGGCGTGCACGAGCTCGCTCGCGTCCTCGCCATCCTGCGTGATGCCAAGCTCCTGACCATCCGGTCACGGCGCTCGCCATCGCCGCATCGGCTCCCACGATGTCGCCGGCTTCGAGCACGAGCCGTCTTGCACGAGCCGCGCCGCAGCGTCGGTTGCTGATAGTCCTGCGTCCTGCGCGCGGGCCGCGTCCTGCGCGGGGGCCGCCTCGGGTGCATGCGTGATGGAGAGACTCATGATGTTGCCTCAGGTGAGCTTACGATTCCTCCGTGACGCAACTGTCGCCTGCGCCACACGGTATAGGCGGCGGGCACGACGAGAAGAGTAAGCACGAAGCACGACACCAGACCGCCCACCACAGGAGCGGCGATGCGTGCGGACACGTCTGCGCCAGGACCGGCTTCCCAGAGCAGCGGTAAGAGCCCCAGCACCGTGCTCGCTACGGACATCACGATTGGCCTTACGCGGGATGCAGCCCCGTTGACCACGGCTTCGTTCACGTCGTCGAGCTCTAGCGGAACGTTGGTTTGCTGTCGCAGTGCGAGTGACTGATCGAGGAACTCCACCATCAGAATGCCTGTCTCGCTGGCGGTTCCGATCACGGCGATGAGTCCGACCCAGACCGCGGTCGAGAGGTTGTAGTCCTGCGCGTAGAGCAGCCATATGCTCCCGATCAGGCCGAAGGGCAGGCTCGTGAGCACGAGGCTAGTTTGGGCCCAGCCGCGCATGCCCTGACGCAGCAGAAAGATCACGAGCAACAAGGTAAGGGGCATGACCCAGGCCATGCGTCCCTGCATCTCCTCCATGAACTCGTACTGGCCCGTCCACTGCAGTCGGTAGCCTGGTGGTAAGGCTAGACGCTCGCCTACCAATTTCTTGGCATCGTTGACCCAACCTCCCAAGTCGCGTTTAGAGGCATCGATGTCGGCGAACACGTAGCCGACGAGCACGCCATTTTCGTCCTTGATCATCGGAGGCCCGGTAACTACTCGGATGTCTGCAATGGCGCCAAGTGGAACTGTGGCGCCGATTTGGCGAAAGCGATCGCTCGTGTCGGTGGCAAAATCAGATCCGGAGCCCATGGCAGAGCCTGAGGGGCCCTGGCCGCTTGCTTGCGCTCCACCACCTCCTGCCCCCATGGCCCCCATGGCCCCCTGCGCTCCGCCCCCTGTGCCCATGGCGGATGTGCTAGCGGTGGAGGGAGATGCGCCTGCGCCTGGGTTGTCGAGCTCAAGCTCGCCGACTGGCTCCGAGGCTCGGACCGGAACGAGAATGCGGCGCAGAGCATCA
>JBKJIA010000218.1:0-4536 GCA_046598735.1 Polyangiales bacterium | reverse complement strand
GCCCAGTACTTCGACCAGCAGCGCGCGGGCGTCTTGCTCGTCGTCCACGACTAAAATTTTGAGTTTGTCGAGGCGCGTACCAACAGGGCTCGGCACGTCGGACTCGTGGCTGTTGTCCGCCGCCGGAGGAGGCACCGAACGCGTGACGGGCGCGTGACGAACGGGCAGGCGAACCGAGAAGGTTGCGCCCGCGCCCACACCCTCGCTGTGTGCAGAGACGCTCCCGCCGTGCGCTTGGACAAGCTGCTTGACGATTGCCAGGCCCAGCCCGAGCCCGCCATGCCTGCGCGTGGTCGAGCCGTCTGCCTGACGAAAGGGTTCGAACACGTAAGGTAGAAATTCCGCGGCGATACCCTCACCGGAGTCGATCACGTGAATGGTAAGGGTGTCGCCCTCACGCTGCACGCGCAACGTCACGGATCCCCCGGCGGGCGTGAACTTGATCCCGTTTGAAAGCAGGTTCCACACGATCTGCTGCAGCCGATCAGGGTCGGTGTTGATCTGACTCGTATCGTCCACCTCGATCACGAGCTGCACTTCTTTGGCTTCAGCGGCTGGCCGCACGGCTTCTACTGCGCCGTACACCGGTTCATCGATGCGCACAGGCCTCACTTCGAGGCGCAGCTTGCCGCTGATGATGCGCGATAGATCGAGCATGTCTTCGATGATGCGCGCCTGCGCTAGAGCGTTGCGCTCGATGATGGCGAGCGCGCGATCGAGCTCGGGTGTTTTGGCCTTGGCGCGCGCCCGCGCGGTCCAGCCGAGCACGGCATTCAGAGGCGTGCGCAGCTCATGGGAGACGGTCGCCAGGAACTCGTCCTTTGCGCGATTGGCCACTTCCGCTTCGCGACGCGCGGAGCGCTCTCGCTCGAGCAGGCACGCGCGTTCGGCTTCGTGCACTTCTACTTCGTGGCGAGCGCGCACTTCTGTGGTCATGTCGACGGCGAACGTGAGCACGCTGTCCACAGCGCCGGTCGCACTAAGTAAGGGTTGCACCGTCACGTTGACGAACTTGATTTGCGCCTCGGAGTCGCCGCCCACTTTGAGCTCGAGCTCGCGCTCTGACAAGGTCGCACCCGTGCTGTAAACGCGCTCTAGTAACTGCGAAAAACGTGGGTCGACTTTGGTGGTCGCAAGAGGTCTGCCCACGATTCCGGACTCCTTGAACAGGTCCTCGAAGGTGGGGTTTACGAATTCAGCCACCTGCTCACGACCGCGAAAGATGGCGATGAGTGCAGGCGCGGTGTTGAGGATGGCATACAGGCGCGAACGCTCTTGGTACTTGGCAACGGCCCAGGCTGCGCGTTCGGCAACCGTAAGGAACAGTCGCTTGTCGCGCTCCGAAAAGGTGGCTAGCGAGGCAGATCCCACGTGGGCGACGCCCAAGACTTGGCCGTCGTTCATCAACGGCACGCCAAACAACGCCTTGCTGCCCCGGTCAAGCAACCATGGATTGAGCAGAAAGGGTTGCGGAGAGGCCTCGGTAATCTCCATGGGCTTCTGCGATTCGGCGATGCGGCCCGCAAAGCCTTCGCCGATACGCACCGAAAAGCTCTCCTCGATCTTCTCGTTGCGAGGCCCGACCGCGGCCTGCAGTTTGAGCTCCTCGCCCGCGCGCAGCAGGATGGCGGCGGAGTCGGCCCCATCCGCCGCGCCCAAGAAAATGTGCAAGAGCTCGCGCAAAAGTCCGGGCAGATCCATGGTTTCGAGCGTGGCCGTGGCGATGCGTTCGAACGCCGTCACGCGCCGCATGGCGTCGTCGCGCTCGCGCGTGCGCTGGGCGACTTGCTTGTGCCTTACGGTCTCACGCTGCTGAAACAGATCGACAAACGCTTTGACGCGCGCCCGCAGTACGTCTGCATCGAAGGGTTTGGTCACGTAGTCGGCCGCGCCTATCGCGTAGCCGCGCTTCACGAACAGTTCGTTGCGATGGACCGCCGTCAGAAAGATGATAGGCAGCTCGCGCCCATTTTCCATTTCGCGCATGCGCGTGGCGACTTCGAAACCATCCATCTCGGGCATCTGTACGTCGAGCAGGACGACCGCGAACGGCTCTTCGCGGATACGCTCGAGCGCCGCGGCGCCAGATGATGCCTCTATTACGCGTACCCCGAGAGGGGTCAGCACGGCCGAAAGTGCAAGCAGGTTGGAGGGCACGTCATCGACGAGCAGTACGCTCGCGACACTTGGACCCGGCGTGCTCAGGGCTGGCGAAAACGCGGGCACGCTCAGGATACCGAGTTAGACGCGGAGCCGCGCGCACCGTCCGTGCCCACACGCGTGCGCGCAGGCAGCCAACGGTGAATCACCGCTAGCAACTTATCGGGATCCACGGGCTTGGTGACGTAGTCGGTAGCGCCTGCCTCGAGGGCCTTTTCGCGATCGCCTTTCATCGCTTTGGCAGTCAGTGACACGATGGGTAGCGAACGGAACTGCGAGATCTCCCGAATGGCCCGGGTCGCGGACAGACCGTCCATCTCCGGCATCATCGTGTCCATGAGCACGAGGTCCACATCGCGATTCGCGTCTAACACCTCGAGCGCAACCTTACCATTTTCCGCGTGCAATACGCTGATGTTGCGCGCTTCGAGCACCGTGCGCAGGGCGAACAGATTGCGCAGATCGTCGTCGACCAAGAGCACCTTGCGACCCTTGAAGTCGGCATCCATCACAGATTGCGAAGGTGCATTGTCGAGCAAGCTACGGTCTTCGGTCGCGCGCTCCTCTGCGCTTTGGGCCGCCTCTGCACCTACGTATACCGCCGGCAAGTACAGGGAAAAGGTGCTGCCTTGATCGGGGGCGCTCACCACTTCGATCGAGCCGCCCAAAAGCCGCGCGATTTCGCGGCTAATGGTAAGACCGAGACCGGTACCCCCGTACTTACGACTGGTGGTGCCATCCGCCTGTTGGAAGGCTTCGAAGATCATGCGCTGCTTGTCGGGTGCGATGCCGATACCCGTGTCTCGCACCGAGAATGAGATCACGTTCTCGCCCGCCTCGCGCGAGGCGCGCCCGATCGTCATCGTGACATTGCCTCGTGCTGTGAACTTGAAGGCGTTCGACAGCAAGTTCTTGAGGATCTGTTGCAGACGCACGATGTCGCTGAACATGGTACGCGGCACGCCAGCTTCGACCTTGAAATCGAAGCCCAAGCCCTTTTGCTCGGCAACGTGCCTGAAGGTCTGCTCGAGGTAGTCGCGCACATCGTCCACCTGGAAGGTGCGCGGATCGATCGGCATCTTGCCCGCTTCGACCTTGGACAGATCGAGGATCTCGTTAATCAGCGAGAGCAGGTCGTTGCCAGAGGTGTACACCGTCTCCGCAAACTTCACTTGCTCGGTCGTCAGATTGCCGTTGCGATTTTCGGCCAACATCTTTGACAAGATCAGCAAGCTGTTGAGCGGTGTCCGCAGCTCGTGCGACATGTTCGCCAGGAATTCGGACTTGTACTTGGAGATCAGCTGAAGCTGTTCGGCTTTCTCTTCCAAGCTGCGGCTTGCCAGCTCGACCTCGTTGTTCTTGACCTCGAGCAGCTTCGCCTTTTCGTTCAGCTCGCCTGCTTGTGCCTCAAGCTCCGCGTTGGACGTCTTGAGCTGTTGCAGCAGCTCTTCCGTACGCATGCTGGAGGAGATCATGTTCAAGATGACGCCGACCGAATCCATCAACTGATCGAGGAACGACAGATGGTTAGGTACGAAGTAGCGGAAGGACGCAAGCTCGATGACTGCCTTGATCTCGCCCTCGAACAAGACCGGTAGCACCACCACGTTTCGCGCAGGCGACTCGCCCATGCCCGTGGCGATGAAAATGAAGTCTTCCGGTACATCGCGTAACTCGATCCGCTTCTTCTCGAAGGCACACTGCCCGATCAGGCTCTCGCGCAGGCGATAGGAGCTCGCCAGGCTCTTGCGCCCGCCAAACCCGTAGCTTGCGATCAGGTGCAGCACGGGCTCGCCGTTCTTGCTGTCGGGTTCCATCATGTAGAAGGCGCCCTGTTGCGCATCTACGAGCGGCGTCAGCTCGCTCATGATCAGTTGCCCCACCGAGACGATGTTGCGCTGGCCTTGCATCATGCTCGAGAACCGCGCCAGATTCGTCTTCAGCCAGTCCTGCTCCTGGTTCTTGTGCGTGGTGTCTTTCAGATTGCCGATCATCTGATTGATGTTGTCTTTGAGCGCGGCCACTTCGCCCTGCGCTTCAACCGTGACCGACCGCGTCAGATCGCCCTTGGCAACGGCGGTAGACACGTTCGCGATGGCGCGCACTTGAGAGGTCAGGTTGCCTGCCAGCTGATTCACGTTGTCCGTCAGATCGCGCCACGTCCCTGCAGCGCCTGGCACCTTCGCCTGACCGCCCAGCTTGCCTTCGATACCGACCTCGCGCGCCACGCTCGTTACCTGATCTGCGAACGTGCGCAGGGTGTCGGTCATGTTGTTGATCGTGTCTGCGAGCGCGGCGACCTCACCCTTCGCCTCGAGCACGAACTTCTGTGAAAGATCCCCGTTGGCGACCGCGGTTACGACCTTGACGATGCCG
>JBKJIA010000039.1:0-3236 GCA_046598735.1 Polyangiales bacterium | reverse complement strand
TAAAGAACATGCTTATTGCACTACCACCCTGCTCAATGCCAAACGCCTGCCATACCCATCCCGCAACTCAACCCAGTAAAGCCCCTTACCATTGGCACGTACATCCACATCCACTTTTTGATAAGGAATAGTTTGCGTAAAATTATTGGTTATAATTCTTTCTCCCCAATTGTTATAAATCATAAGTGACCGTTGCACTGTATTGTTTACCGGACTGTTATACCTTACCTGGAACCTGCCAGCGCTGGGGTTGGGGTATGTAAGCAGGTTAAAAGAAAATGAATTGGCGATGGTAATAATGTTGGATAAATTGGTACAGCCATTAACATCAGTAACCTGTAACCGGTAATCTCCGGGGCTGCCATAATTCACCAGCAAGCTGCTTGCGGTGGCACCAGGCAAAAGCACAGTATTGTAATACCAGCTATATATGGCTGCGGCGTTTGGTGTTACGGTACTGAATATAGTAGTTGTTTGGGTTGGCCCAATAATTAAAGGGTTTGCAGTTATAACAATTGTTGGTAAGGTGCTAACGGTTAACAGTGCCGCAGATGATGTGGCACCCGAACAACCGCCGTTTATTGCAACTTTAAACAAATAGCCGTTCATAGCAACTGTAGCTGGATTTACGGTAAGTGTAGCGGTGTTTACACCACTATAAGGGCCTGCATTAACAATATTAGTATAAACTGATCCTCCGTTTGTGCTTACCTGCCATTGGTATGCAAATGGCCCCGTGCCGGTAACACCCACCGTAAAGGCTGCTGCACCACCCGCACACAAGGTTTGGTTTACTGGTTGTGTGGCAATAGTAACTGCCTGCCCAACGGTTAACAATGCCGCAGCGGAAATGGCACCACAGCTTCCCGATCCGCCATTAATTACTACCCTGTACAAATAGCCGTTCATTGCAACCGTAACTGGATTTACCGTAAGTGTACCCGTATTCACGCCACTATATGGCGATATTGCATTAATATTAGTGTAGGTGCTGCCTCCGTTGGAGCTTACCTGCCATTGGTAAGTAACAGGGCCCGTGCCGGTAACACCTACTGAAAAAACTGCCACAATACCTCCACACAAAGTTTGGTTAGCCGGTTGTGTGATAATGGTAACCGCCTGGGCAACAGTAACAACAACAGAACGTGGTGGAGAAGTGCAAACCGGGGTACCCGGCGGAATTCCAGATGTTGTTACCTGGTAAGTGTAAACACCGGCTGGTGTGGGCCTTACCCATACAGAGTCAACAGCCGTCCCGGGAATATAAGGTATAGTTGCAGCGGCATTTGCAAACAACCCTGCTGCCGGGCTCCAAACTGCAGGGCTTGCCGGAACTGCCGGGCATGAATAATTTATTTCTAAACACCAGGAAGTTAAAGTACCAACATCTCCTGTAACGCCATCATAAAAACCAAGCGTCCAGGTGCCATTCGCACTCGCAGGTATGGGAACTAATCCCGCCCAATTTGTTACTGTTTGCAACATTCCTGTTGGCCCGCTGGCACCAAAACCGCCTGCAGGAGAACCTTGTACATCTGCACTGAATGTGCCGGTATATGGATTGGTACCGGCACTTAACAAAGAGCCACCAAGTGAGCTGATAACTGTATTTACAAATCCAGTGGTTGAGCCGGTGCCACCAGTAATACTTAGGTGATAATCAAGATTAAGAACCGCTCCATTAGGGGCTTTTAATGCAAATACCATGTTTCCTGCCCTGGTATGCTGCATATTTATCCTTACTTTAATCTCTGCTATTGCACAAATAGTGCTCAAACCGGCTACATTAATCGAACTGAAAACACCGGCAGGGTTATTATCAGGCACCGCAATATTAACCGTACCGGAGCAAAACTGGGCTACGCCATTTCCGCTTGCTACCCTCAATTTTACAGGTGGGTCGCCCAGGCACATATTAACGGATGCTGGTATTATAATTGGTAGAGGTGGTGTGTAATTTACCAATGCAGTTGCTGCTTTAACACAACCCGTTGCTGCAATGGTTCCTGTTACGGTATAGGTTGTATTGCTGGTTGGTGCGGCATAAACAGTAGAAAGATTTGTGCCGGTATAGGGTACGGTTAAAATGCAGTTGGTATATAATCCCGCCAAAGGCGACCAAATATACATATCAGCATTACCACTGGCCGTTAACGGATTGCAAGGCCCGCCACCTGGTAATTGTACACCACCACAACTTACAGCAGGTGTAACATTCACAACCGGTGGTACACAATTTATAGTTACCGTATTGTCTGTACTGGTAGATGCATTATTGGGTTGGGTACAACCATTCTGAGAAACGCCGGCCGCAATAGTTGCTATTACGGTGCCGATTGCTGTTGTACCAGATACTGCTACATTGTAAGTAGTGCCACTTCCGGTAACAATGCCTGTTGTAGCACCCGCAGTTCCTGATAAGGTAACATCACCTGTTGCAAAGCCGGTAACCACCTGGTCGAACACCACGGTAAAATTAATGGGCGATGCCGAAGCAGGATCAGGTTGTGTGGCCGCCTGGTTAATGGTAACATTTGGATTTGGTAATAGCGGTAAATAAGTAACCGTATTATCCAAACTGGTAGATGCCAGGTTAGGCTGCAAAAGTGCATTAGTACATACACCTGCAGGAATATTAACTGTTACTGTTCCGCAAGATGGCATACCAGATACCCCTACATAAAAGAGGGTTGGACCCCCGGTAATTACAGCTACAAGAGCGCCTGCTGTGCCTGATATAACAACATCGCCGGTTGTAAATCCAATAACAGCCTGATCGAAAACCACTGTGAAACTAATGGGCGAAAGATTTGTAGGATCAGCCTGAGCTGCAGACTGGTTAATGGTTACGGCAGGATTCGTTGCAACTATTCCGGGTATAGTTGTTGTCTGGCCATTGGTTGTTAAAAATGAAAAAAGAAAAAAAACAGTGATTGTTAAGAGTAGTAATTTTCTCATTAGCGCCGGTTTAAGTGAATAGATAAAAAATCATCCTTAAGAATTTATTGTAATTTAATTTTTTTTTATCACAAACACAAATAGATAATTTAATACCCCTGGCAGCACCTGGCGACTTTATCTGTGAAGCCGCTCAAATTCATGCAGTTGAGATTTTGTAAGATTTCAATTTTTTAAAATGCCGGTATCTGTATATACTTTTTTGTGATTTTCAAAATTCCCTCCCCGGCTACCAGCCCTTAAAGGGCATTATTATATTAACATTTGGTGAAGCCATA
>JBKJIA010000561.1:0-2591 GCA_046598735.1 Polyangiales bacterium | reverse complement strand
CACGGCGATGAAGACGATCTCAGCGCTCTCGATCGACGTCTTCGTGTCCGACGTGAAGCGCAAGCGGCCGGCCTGCACGTTGCGCTTTACGAGCGGCTCGAGCCCTGGCTCGAAAATCGGAATCTCACCTGCGTTGAGTCGTGCGACCTTCTGCGCGTCCACGTCCAAACACGTCACGTCGTTTCCGGTCTCAGCGAGGCAAGTGCCTGTCACGAGCCCAACGTAACCTGTGCCAACCACGCAGACTTTCATGCACGATCTCCTTGATGCCCGGGTGTAGGAATGCCGAGTGCATCGCGCAACCTGCGCGTCCTTTTCACCCCTCGAAGCGGCGATACCACAGCACTCGGCTCGCGTCGCGTCGATCCCATGCGTTCGTGCGTTGCAGCACGCCCACACGGCATTCGAAAAGCGGCGAGAACGGTCGAGTTAGGCTGCGATGACTTTGGTCAGGACGACAGTGATGTTGTCCGGGCCGCCGTTCTTGTTCGCGCGTTCGATCAAGTTTTTACAGGCTGACCCAAGATCGGACGTCGATGCCGCTGTGATCTCGCGGATCTCTTCGTCGCTCAGCGGGCCACTCAAACCGTCCGTGCAGAGTACGTAAACATCGCCGGGCTCGGGCTTGTCGAGGAAGCAGTCGACTTTGACGCTCTCCTTCATGCCGAGCGCACGCACGATCACGTTCTTGTGCGGGAAGTTTGCGATCTCTTCGGGCGTGAGCCGCTTCATCTTGATGTAGTCGTTCAGCAGCGAGTGATCTTCCGTAAGCTGCGTGAGCTTGCCTTCGCGCAAGCGATAGACGCGCGAATCGCCGACATGGCCGACGAGCACGCCATCATCGACTGCGAGCAAAGCAACCATGGTGGTGCCCATGCCGCGCTGGCCCGCGTTGCGTTGCGCCGACTCGAAGATGCGCAAGTTCGCGAGCTTTACGCCCGTGATCAGACGGTTCTCCTGGTAGCCGCGCGTCTTGTCCATCTTGTAGGGCCAAGTCGCTTCGGGATCCTGTCCCGTGGCGCGGAAGAAGTCCTTCATGGTGTCGATCGCCATCTGACTGGCAACCTCGCCCGATGCATGTCCGCCCATACCATCGGCAACGATGAACAAGTCTTCGTCCTGGACGATGACGTAGTTGTCCTCGTTATGGTTGCGCTTCATGCCGACGCTGGTGTCTCCGCAAGCTTCGACGCGCACGAAATCCCTCCGAAAATCCAGCGATTACGCTATCAGTGTCCGAGGTGTGAAGTCAAATGGGCTTCGGATGCAAGAACGACCAAGTTGGCCCCAGCCCCAGGTCGAGGCTGCCGGGCGCGGTATAAAGGTCACCATCCACGAAGTAGAGGAAGTCGCCCTTGGGGCTCGAAATCTGAGCGCGACGGCTCAGGGTTTGGCGTGCGACTTTGGGCGATAGGCCCAGGCCTGCAAACACGCGCGGTAGCTCCGCTGCCACCGCCGGACGCTTGCCGTGCACGGCGATCAAATGAAAGTGCTCTTGGCTCTCAAAAGCACGAAAAAATAGCCGAAATCCTAGGCCTAAGTGCGGCACCGTCGACGCGCCTACGGTCACGTAGTTCGCGCATTCGTAGTGGCCACCTTCGAACTGAACTTGGAGCTCGGTTTCGTTCAAGATGCTTTGGATTTTGGGCCCGTTGATCATCGCCGAAGCGGCCGCGTGAACGAGCACCGCGGCGGCCGTAAGCGGGGTGGGCCGACCGCCGTTCGAGCGATTGTAGACGTCGAGGTAGCCAGCCATCACACCTGTGCCGAAAAGGAAGCCCAGGCGATCGCCGACGCGCAAACAGGGGCGCTGCATCAAGGCGGGACGCGCTGCGCTCAGTTCGTTGATCATGCCGGCGAGCAGGCGCAGCGTGGTTGCGCGTTTGCCGCCGAGGGAGCCTGCGATCGTGTTTTGGGTGCCGCCGCGCAACATGCTGAGGCTCGGCAAAGGCCGCGTGCCGTAAGCGCTGGCGAGCGCCGTAACCGTGGCGGATGCCGTGCCATCGCCGCCGACTATGCCGACGTGCTCGATCCCTCTTTGCGCCAGCTCGTTTGCGATCGCGGTCAGATGCGCCACGTCGCGGCTGACGTGCACCTCGGCCTGCGAACCGCAAACCAGGCGCATTTCTGCGGTAAGGCCCGGATCGCCCCGCATGGCACCAGCGTTGGGATTGACGAGGACGACGGCCTTCACGCGGCCGAGCATTAGCATTTCGCGCCCGGCTTGGCTCGACTCCAAGTCCACGATAGGAACCGTGGGATGGACGATTTCGCTACGGAGCTGGGCAGATTGCGTGCGGAGCTCGCGGCGCATGTCGCGTGGGAGGCGGAGCTTGGCGGCGTGGGCTTGCCGCCCGCGGAATCAGCTCATATGCCAGCGGCTGCGACCGCCTCGGCGCCTCTGCGCATCATTTCGGGTGATAAGCAGCATCGGCTGAGTCTGCTCGAATCAGAAGTACGCGTTTGTACTCGCTGCGAGCTTCACAAGAGCCGCACGCAGACCGTGTTTGCGCGCGGCTCTTGTGAAGCTCGCAGCGAGTACAAACGCGTACTTCTGATTCGAGCAGACTCAGCCGATGCTGCTTATCGCC
>JBKJIA010000505.1:0-9200 GCA_046598735.1 Polyangiales bacterium | reverse complement strand
CTCGGCCCCTGGCTGCCGCAGACCTCGAGCTGTGGCTGTCGAAGATGCCGGGCTGGCGCATGAAGCTTGCGAGCTAGCACACGCCTCGCGCAGCTGCAGACTACTAGACTAACGTAGCTCTTCGCCTTCGGTATCGATCACGTTGGAATCCTGACGGCGTGGTGGCCAGGCGAAACCACCATACTGTTGTACGCGAACCTGACCGAGCTCAACCTTACGCTCGAAGTAGTCGCGAATGCCACGCGCAAACAGACGTCGCGTGAACGGCAAGAGAAACAGTAAGCCAAGGAAGTCCGTGATCACGCCTGGCGTGATCAGTAACAGACCACCGACCAGCACGAGCACGCCCCCGAGCACACCCTCGGTCGGGATGCGGCCTTGACTGGTCGCCGTCGTCCATTCCGTCAAGACCTTGCGTCCTTGGTTCTTGGCAAGCCAGGCACCGATCATACCCATCACGATCACGAATAAGATCGTGTACCAAGCGCCCACTACCTGTCCGATCTGAATCAACAGATAGAGCTCGATGAATGGCACGAGCGTAAACAATAGAAATAGAAGGCCCACCGGGTAGCTCTAACCACACGCTTCGGCGTGCGCAAGCACCTTGGGTTTGTGGCCATCCCCTGTTCGCGTCGCTCGCTGCTTGTCTTGCCGCAGCAACGGCCCTAACCATGAGTCATGGGCGCGGAAACAGGGCACTGCGGCCGTTGTAATGCGACCGTGAGCGTGCTCGTGCCGTGGTCAGGTTTTCGTTGGGTCAAGCGCGCTTGGTATGCGTGCTTGCTGGTGTTGTTCGCGCTGATGCCGATCGTTCTCGCGGAGATCACCATCCTCTTGCCGATGGCACTGATGTTCGCGATGGCTGCAGGACCGGTGCATGCGCTCGCGGCGCAAAAGGCCACCTGTCGCGATTGCGGCGCCGAAATGTGATGGCCTAGAACGCTTCGCGAAACTGAAAGTAGAAGTACAGCTCATCGCCATAGGCCACGTCGAGCCGAAAGTTCGCGCGATTTTCGGGGCGCACCGCGAAGCGCGCGCCGGCGCCACCCGTTACTTTCAGACCTGAGGGTGCAAGCTCGCTGACGCGAGGTGCCACACGGCCCACCGAACCAAAGCCCACCACCGACCAACGCGTCGAGAGCGGTACGCGATACTCGGCTTCTGTTGCGATGAGCACGCGGTCTCGCAAACGTCCCAGGAACCAACCCCGAAACAGTGAGGCACCTCCCAGTGATGGATAGAGCTGAAACGGTAAGTCGCCAGTCGCACCAAAACTCACGAACCGTAAGGCCAGTACGTGGGACCACCACAGCGGCTGGTAGTGGCGAAGGTCCAGTCGCAGCAACTGCGCCGAGAAGTCGGCGCCAAAGGCGGGGCGAAAGAACGTGGCGTCCAAACGCAGCAGGCTGCCGCCCGTGGGCCAGTACAGACCTTGGCGCGAATCCCACAACAGCACGGGCCCTACGCCAGACCACAGCACGCGGCCCACGCCGAGCGGCTTTGTGCGATCGAGGGTGCCGTCGACAGTAAGGTCTAAGGTCTGGCTCACGCGAAGCTGATGCCTGAGCCCCACATACAAACGACTCCACGGACGGTACAGAGACTCAGTCTCGAGCTGCCAGTAGTGGTCGGTAAAGTTCTCGCGATCTTTCTCGCGCGTGTTGTTACCGATGCCGTAGTAACGATCGGGCCAATCGATGTAGCGCAGCTCTTGGGTAAGCGCATAACGGTCCTCGGCGAAACGCAACTCGTAGGACGCGCCAAAGATCGTCTGCTTACGGGTGGTGTAGACACCGTACGCTATCACGTTGCTCGGTCGATCGAGCACCGCGCGCGGCATCTGCCAGGTGGTCATCACGCCGGCACCCGCGCCGAGCTGATTCTCCGGCGTGTAGAATACGATGGGAACCGGCGTGCTGTGCTGCCACCACCAGGCGAGCGCGGATTGGCTTTCGGGCTCGCTGGCGGGTGGGGTGACCTTACTGTCTTCGGCGGAAGCAAACGCGGTGAGCAAACATGAAATGAGCAGTGCGCACGCACACCAACCTGAAAACAGCCGTGGAGACTTCATGAGCACTAGAGCATAGAGCGAGCTGGGGAAGATGTGACAGAGAAAGCTCTAGGCTTTAGGTGCGCTGGGCCACGCCTGACTCACCGCAAACTCCACAAAACGCCCCGCAATCTCAGTGCGCTTCTTCCTGCCGCGACCCGGCGCATGCACCAGCGACACGCGTCTGCGCTCATCGAACCCCGACAGCGGAATACGGGCCACGCCGCTTGCCGTGTAGTGGTTGGGCATGACCGTAATACCCAATCCAGCGCCTACCATCGACAGCGCACGTTCGTCTTGATCGGTGCGATACACCAAGCGCGGCCTGACGTTGTGATGCGTAAAAAAGCGACTGGTCTCGCTCAATAGCTCGCAGCGCGTGCGCACGATCGTGGGCTCATCGGCAAGCTCTGCCACATGCACCACGGGCTTACGCGCCAAGGGATGATGGGCCGCTATCGCGAGCGAGTAACCTTCCTCGTATAAGACTTCGCTATGACCGCGCTGCTCGCTGCGATGGAGCGTGAGCGCCAGATCGAGTTGCTCGGCATCGATGCGATTCTTGAGCTCGCGCTCGGTGCCTTCGAACAGCTCGATCACGGTGGCCGTGTGGGCACGCAAGAAATCGCGGGTCAGGCGCTCGAAGCTGCGCACGGGAATGGTGGTGAGCACACCCAATCGCAGCACATCCTTGGCGGGCGCTTCGGCTGCTTCTGCCTGAGCACGTTGTACTTCCGAGAGAATGGCGCGCGCGCGCTCGACGAAACGTGTGCCGGCTGACGTTAGAAACACGCGACGACCCGTGCGATCGAACAACGTCACGCCTAGCGCGCTTTCGAGCTTCTGGATTCCCGAAGACAGCGTGGGCTGAGCCACGCGGACACGTTGGCTAGCCTTGGTAAAGCTGCCTGTTTCCACCACGGCCAAGAAATACCGCAACTGGTAAAGCTCGAACACGCTCAGACTCCGGGGCTAAAGAGACTCATAGATATCGTCTATGGATGACATACATAGCATCGATTGGCTCTATGGAGTGTAGATCCCTAGACTCAGCCTGAAGCCATGTCGCAGCTATCCACCTTGATCGATGCTCGTTCGCCGGCGTTTGCCGAGAATGCTGCGGCCATGGCCGCAGTCGTGGAAGACCTACGCGCCAAGCAGGCGCGCCTGCACGAAGGCGGCGGCAAGAAATCTATCGAACGTCACCTGGCGCGCGGCAAGCTCTTGCCCCGTGAGCGGGTGCGACGTCTGCTCGATCCGGGTTCGCCATTTTTGGAGCTGAGCGCGCTCGCCGCGCACGGCATGTATGGCGAAGACATCCCCTCGGCAGGCATCATCACCGGCATCGGTCGCATCGCCGGGCGCGAGTGTGTGGTCGTCTGTAACGACGCCACGGTCAAGGGTGGAACTTACTATCCCGTGACCGTCAAAAAGCATTTGCGCGCCCAAGAGATCGCCCGTGAAAATCGCTTGCCTTGCGTGTATCTGGTCGACTCAGGCGGCGCCAATCTACCGAATCAAGACGAGGTCTTTCCAGACCGCGAGCACTTCGGTCGCATCTTCTACAACCAAGCCAATCTGAGTGCGGCGGGCATCCCTCAGATCGCGGTCGTGATGGGCTCGTGCACGGCAGGTGGTGCGTACGTGCCGGCGATGGCGGACGAGAGTGTGATCGTCAAGAATCAGGGCACGATCTTTCTCGCAGGCCCGCCGCTCGTGAAAGCGGCCACGGGTGAGGTAGTAAGTGCGGAGGACCTGGGCGGCGCCGATGTGCACTCGCGCATCAGCGGAGTTACGGATCACTACGCGTTGAACGATGAGCATGCGCTGTCGATCGCGCGCCGGATCGTGGGCAATCTCAATACAGTCAAGCGGGTTGACCTTGATCTCAAGGCGCCGCGCGCACCGCACTACGACCCGAGCGAGCTGCTGGGCGTAGTGCCCAAGGACACGCGCACACCTTACGATGTTCGCGAAGTCATCGCGCGCGTGGTGGACGGCAGCGAATTCGACGAATTCAAGCGCCTGTATGGCACGACGCTCGTCACCGGCTTTGCGCATTTACACGGCATGCCCGTGGGCATCGTGGCCAACAATGGTGTGTTGTTCAGCGAGTCTGCGCTCAAGGGCGCGCACTTTGTCGAGCTGTGTGCGCAGCGCGGCATTCCGCTGATTTTTCTGCAGAACATCACCGGTTTCATGGTCGGCCAAAAGTATGAGTCCGGTGGCATCGCCAAAGATGGCGCCAAGATGGTGACTGCGGTCGCCTGTGCGCGCGTGCCTAAGCTTACGGTGATCATCGGCGGCTCGTTTGGCGCGGGCAACTACGGCATGTGCGGGCGTGCATACAGCCCGCGTATGTTGTTCATGTGGCCCAACGCGCGCATCAGCGTGATGGGCGGCGAGCAAGCAGCGCGCGTGCTTGCCACCGTGCGCCGCGACGGCATCGAAGCTTCGGGCAAAATCTGGAGCAAAGACGAAGAAGAAGCGTTCATGGCGCCGATTCGCGCCCAGTACGAGACGCAAGGGCACCCTTACTATGCGACCGCACGCCTTTGGGACGATGGTTTGATCGACCCACGCGACACCCGCGATGTTCTCGCGCTCTCTTTGAGCGCAACCCTCAACGCACCGATTGAAGACACGCCGTTTGGCGTGTTCCGAATGTGAGCCATGTTCGAGACGATCCTCGTTGCCAATCGTGGTGAGATTGCCTGTCGCGTGATGCGCACGTGTCAGCGCCTGGGCGTACGTACCGTTGCCGTTCATTCGGAAGCGGATCGCGCTGCTCTGTTCGTGCGCATGGCCGATGTCGCGCTCGAGATCGGTGGGCCTGCGCCGCGCGATAGTTACCTGCGCGCCGAACGCATTCTTGAAGCAGCCAAGCAGACGGGTGCGCAAGCCATCCATCCAGGTTACGGATTTTTGTCGGAGAATGCCGCCTTTGCCGAGAGTTGTGCGGCCGCAGGCTTACGCTTTATCGGTCCACCGCCGGCTGCGATTCGCGCCATGGGCTTGAAGGATGCCGCCAAGGCACTGATGGAAAAAGCGGGTGTACCGGTGGTGCCCGGCTATCACGGCGCAGAGCAGACCGTAAGCCTGCTCATGCAGCATGCGGAGCGCATCGGTTATCCGGTATTGATCAAGGCTGTGGCTGGTGGTGGTGGCAAGGGCATGCGGCGTGTGGATGCTGCTGCCGACTTTGAGGCCGCGCTCGCCGCAGCCCAGCGCGAAGCCGAGAATGCATTCGGTGATGGGCGAGTACTGGTCGAAAAGTGTCTGGTCAAGCCACGTCATATCGAGTTGCAAGTGTTCGGTGATGGGCACGGTAACGTTGTGCATCTGCATGAGCGCGATTGCTCGTTGCAACGTCGCCATCAGAAAGTACTCGAAGAAGCGCCCGCTCCCGGCATGCCCAGCGAGATGCGTAAGGCCATGGGTGATGCGGCGGTGCGCGCGGCCAAAGCGATAGGTTACGAAGGCGCGGGCACGGTGGAGTTCATCGCAGACGTACAGCGCGGGCTATCGGCCAACGCGTTCTACTTCATGGAGATGAACACGCGTCTGCAGGTTGAGCATCCCGTCACCGAGTTTATTACCGGTCTCGATCTGGTGGAGTGGCAGTTGCGCGTGGCAGCAGGCGAGAAGCTGCCGCTCACCCAAGCCGAGATACCGCTGCGCGGTCATGCGCTCGAAGTGCGCGTGTATGCCGAAGACCCGGAGCGCGACTATCTGCCGCAGACTGGCACGCTGCATCGCTTGCGCGCCCCTGCTGAGAGTGCACACGTACGCGTCGATACGGGCGTGGTCGAAGGCGACAGCGTCAGCGTGTTTTACGATCCGATGATCGCAAAGCTAGTGGTGTGGGATGTCGATCGCTTATCGGCAGCGCGCCGCTTACGTCGTGCGCTCGAGAGTTTTGAAGTCGCAGGCTTGACGACGAACCTTCCCTTGCTCGCCGCCGTAGCAAAGCACGAAGCATTCCTAGCAGGCGATGTGCACACGGGCTTTCTTGGCCAGCATGGCGACGGCTTGCTTGCGCATGACGCGGAGCTCGAACGCAGATTGTTCACACTCGCTTGCGTGGGACATCTGCAAACGCGCGCGCGCAGCAGTCAACAGACACCTGAGGGTGCGCAGCAGACCTCGCCTTGGTCGCGCACGGATGCGTTCCGCATCAACGAAGACGGCATCGATCTGTTGCGCGTCAAGCACGGCGATCAAGCGCTGCAGATTCCGGTCGTGTTTCGGCGCACTGGCACGGAGCTGACCTTACCGAGTGGCGTCGTGACGTTCACGCGTCCTGAGCTTGTAGGCGACGATCTCAGCTGCGTGGTCGACGGCGTGCGTTGGCACGGCACGTACGTGGAGCACGGTTTGCGTTCGTTTGCGCTAACCGCGGGCCGATGCTTGGAGCTCGATCACGCGCCGGATGCCTTCGTGGGCGAAGAGGCTGCGGGCGGTGGCGTGATCAAAGCGCCCATGCCCGGCAAGATCATCGCGGTGCTCGTGAAGGCGGGCGAGCTCGTGGCCAAGGGGCAGCCGCTGGTGCGTCTCGAAGCCATGAAGATGGAGCACACGTTGCGCGCGAGCTTTGACGGAACCGTCAGTGAGCTGCGCGTACGCGAGCTCGACCAAGTGGACGAAGGCAGCACCTTACTCGTGCTGGAGAGCGCGCTTCAGAAGCAAGAGGAGAAGTAGTCATGGCAAACGACCGAACCCAGCTCAATCACGGCCTTGGCGAAGAGCTCGACGCCTTACGAGACATGGTGCACAGCTTTGGTAAGGCGCACATCGCGCCACGCGCCGCCCAGATCGATCACTCCAACGAGTTTCCTCGTGATTTGTGGCCGCGCTTGGGCGAGATGGGCCTGCTCGGGATTACAGCGGGCGAAGAGTATGGTGGGGCAGGCTTAGGTTACCTTGCGCACTGCGTGGTGATGGAAGAGATCTCGCGCCACTCGGCCAGCGTGGGCTTGTCTTACGGTGCCCATTCAAACCTGTGCGTGAATCAGATCTTCCGTAACGGCAACGATGCCCAGAAGAAGCATTACCTTCCCAAGCTCATCAGCGGCGAGCACGTGGGTGCGCTGGCGATGAGCGAGCCTGGCGCGGGCTCCGACGTAGTCAGCATGAAGACGCGCGCCGACAAGCGCGGCAGTAAGTACGTGCTCAACGGCAACAAGATGTGGATCACGAACGGCCCCGATGCCGAAGTACTCGTGGTCTACGCCAAGACGGATATGGCCGCGGGCCCACGCGGCATTAGCGCTTTCCTCGTCGAAAAGGGCATGCAAGGGTTCACGACGGCGCAAAAGCTCGACAAGCTCGGCATGCGCGGCTCGAGCACCTGCGAGCTCGTGTTCGAGGATTGCGAAATCCCCGAAGAAAACCTGCTCGGTCAGCTCAATCGCGGTGTGAGTGTGTTGATGGGTGGCCTTGATTACGAGCGCGTGGTGCTCTCGGCCGGCCCGCTCGGCATTATGCAAGCGTGCCTAGATGTAGTCTTACCTTACGTTCATCAGCGCAAACAGTTCGACACGCCGATCGGACAGTTTCAGCTCATGCAGGGCAAGCTCGCGGACATGTACTCGACGCTGAGCGCCTGCCGATCTTATGTGTATACCGTGGCGCGCGCCTGCGACCGCGGCGAGACCACCCGTAAGGATGCCGCTGGCTGCATTCTTTACGCGGCCGAGAAGGCCACCTGGTGTGCGCTGGAGGCGATTCAAGCCTTGGGCGGCAACGGCTACATCAGCGAGTACCCCACGGGCCGCTTGCTGCGCGACGCCAAGCTTTACGAGATCGGTGCGGGCACCAGCGAAATTCGCCGCATGTTGATCGGCCGCGAGTTGTTCGAAGAGACCGCGTAGGGGCGAGCTAAGTGCGTTTGGGCCTGACGCTTTGCTCGTGAGCGCTATCGTTGGGCATGCCTTCCGTTCTGCCCATTCGCATCCTTCGAGCTCCTGAGATCGTGACTGCGGCGCAGCACATGGCGCGGCATGCCGACGAGTCCGGGCGCGGCGGCGATATCATCTTCGCGCCCTTCGAAGACTTCGATCTCGAGGTTTGGCAGCAGCGTCACGAAGAACGTTTTCGTCGGGCGGTGGACGAGCCAGGCTGGGAGCGTTTGTGGGCTGTCTTCGACGGTGCTCGCATGGTGGGGCATGTGGACTTGAGCGGTCCCACGCTGCATTCGGGCTTGCATCGCGCACGATTGGGCCTGGGCCTGGAGCGCGCGTATCGTGGGCGCGGCATCGGACGCCGGTTGATGCAGACGGCCATCGATTGGGCGCGCGCGGAGCCTTCGCTCGATTGGGTGGATCTCGGCGTGTTTGCACACAACCTGGTCGCGCGTGCTCTTTACAAGAAGCTCGGTTTTAGCGAGCTTGCCACCGTGTCCGATCTGTTTCGCGTGCGCGGACAGTCCATCGATGACGTGACGATGACCTTACGCTTGCGGTAAGCTTCTATCGCCCTGCATGCGCCAAGTCAGGTGAGCGAGATCTCGATCAGCGCGCGCTTGTCCTTCTTGCCGGCAAGCGAAGAGAAGAAATCGAGGATGCGCATCTGCCAGCCGTACTTGTCGCGCAACGCGCGATAGGCCCGTTGATCAAAAGCAGGGTCGCTATCCACCACGCGCGCCGTGCCCTCGTGCCAACCACCGAGCAGCTTGCCTCGCACGTCGCAGGCAGCCACGCGCACCTTACCGTTATTGCGCACGCGCTTGACCTTGAAAGCTTGACCTTCGCTGAATACGACCAGCTTGCCTTCGAGCGGGGCAGCCCAGACAGGAGTCTTCACTCCGTCGCCACTCTTCTTGAAGGTTTCTAGATTGATGTACTGTGCATTGTCGAGCGGTGTCGCCATGGCAGCGGTCTAGCGCACCAGGGGCACTGGGCACAAGGCGCTCGGGCAAATCGAGGCGCGAGATCGTCTAGGCCGTCGAGCGTGAAGGCAACACTCAGGTAGGTCGTGGCGTGCGTGTCACGAGCAGACGGACCTCGCTCATGTCTTCCATCGCCCAACGGATGCCCTCACGACCCAGACCGCTATCTTTTACACCACCGTAAGGCATGTGATCGACGCGAAAGCTCGGCACATCGCCTATCACCACGCCGCCCACTTCGAGCTCATCCCAGGCGCG
>JBKJIA010000450.1:0-6684 GCA_046598735.1 Polyangiales bacterium | reverse complement strand
CCACGACACTGGCCCGCATCGAAGCCGAAGCTGCGCACTTGTCGGGCGCAAGACACCGCCTCGGGGCGCTGGTTGGTCTCGAAGCCGACGCGATGACTTTGTCGGGCGCGCTGCTCCCGGAAGGTCAGCCGGCACCCGCCGATGCGCTGCGCAAGACAGCCGGTGTCCGACCCGACCTCCTTTCGCTCGAGGAGGAGCGGGCAGGAGCAAGCCTCGATGCCAAGGAGGTCGGGTCGGACACCGGCTGTCTTGCGCAGCGCATCGGCGGGTGCCGGCTGACCTTCCGGGAGCAGCGAGCCCGACAAGGTCATCGCGTCGGCTTCGAGACCAACCAGCGCCCCGAGCCGGTGTCTTGCGCCCGACAAGTGCGCACCTTCGGCTTCGATGCGGGCCAGTGTCGTGGCGCGCTCGCGCTCCAGCCGCCGCTGCTCGTACAGCGCCGCATCTCCCCGCGCGGCCCGCCGCTGCACGATCTGAAGCGCGTGCTCTACCTGCCCGAGTAAGCTCACGAGCGCCGCAACGCGCTGCTCGCGATGCAGACAGTCGTAAAAGTGCGAGCGAGCGTCTGCCGCTACGACAAGCCGCTGGCTCAGGCCATCCTGCTCACGCGCCCGCGCCCGCGCTTCAGACGCCTGTCGCTGCAGTCGATAGCGGCCCCCGAGGTGAATGGTCTGGGCGACGGATACATAGTCCTCGCCCGTGCCCTTCGAGTTATAGGTCTGCTCACGCATGTAGATGAACTGAGGATTCGGGCGCGCCCCGGCGGCGACCGCGCGAGCTTGTGCGGATTCGACCCTCGCGCGCGCCATCTGGACGAGGTCCGGTCGCGCCAGGGCACGCTCCACGACGTCACGCTCGGTCAACATCTGCGCACGTGCGGAACTCGTTGCGAACAGCACGATCGCGCACAAAAGCCGACCGATGCTCGGTATTTTGAACGGCAAACACGCGATCAGAGCGAACATCGACGTCCTCACTGCAACCATGGAGAGAGCAGGGATTCCACCGCGTGGTGGAGAAAATCGCTCGCAGCAAACATCCCGATCAACAGCGCCGAGCTGAGCAACAGCCAGCCGATCAGGGCGCCTCGCTGCGCACCAGGATGTAGAGGCGGATGCACAAGCGAGTGCACGCGCTGCTCAATCGCGAGCTGGCCCATGCCGACCGCGACCATCCCAAGCTGCGCAAGGGGTACTCCCGACATCATCCGCTCGATGCGAACGATGGCCTCGGCCACAGTGAGCCTGTCCCCGACCGCGTGTGCGGCAGCTTCATCGCAAGCTTGCTCGGCCGCGAGGTCCAGTTCTTGCGCGATGCGAAGCCTGCTGGATCTCGGATACAGTAAGGTCGCGAGTCGGACGAACATCCGAGACAGCGCGTCGTGGCGACGAGCGTGGCTCTGTTCGTGGGCGATCAGCGCGCGCCGCTCTAGGTCGGGCAGGCTTTCGAGCACCTGGCGAGACACGACGACCCTTGGCCGCAGCAAGCCGACCGTGGCGCAGAGCACAGCCACGCTCTCGAGCACGTGCACCCCTTCGTCGCTCTTGGTGCTCGTGCGCAAAAGTCCACGTGCAACTCGGGCGCTCGATGCGACACGCCTTACGCTCTCAGCCGCTGCAAACGCGAGCAACGTAAACAGGAAGGCTGAACACACCCAGATCGCAGGATGCGGCGCGTGCTGCGGAAGGTGTGCGAAGCATAGGTGAGCGTGCCCGTCATCGTGCACCAGACAATGATCGAGCGCGGGTACGAAGAGTGACAAAATCGAAGGCGACAGGAGTGTCAGAAAGCATGCCGCCGTGAGCAGCGCCGGAGCCGCCGCGAGCAGCACGAGCGCGACATGACGGCGCGTCGGTTCCCAGTGACGTAGTGCCCCGACCGCTAGCGGCGCGATCAAGCTGCAGACCAGACACGACAAGAGCCCGCACCCGACGAGAGTGAGCAGGAACATCTCGGCCGCGGCGAGCTTTTCCATCAGCGCTTCGTCCCTGCGCGTTCACGTCGACGCTCCGCGATCATTGCCTCCAGCCGGTCGAGAGTCTCCGGCCCTGCCCGTTCCGCGACGTCGACAAAAGCCGACACCACGGAATCCGTGTGCTTTTCGAGCAGGCCTGACACCAGATCGCCGATCAAGATGCGGTGGAACTCCTCACGCGAAATGCGCGCACGATAGACATGGGAGTGGCTCACCTTATCGCGGGCAAGCAGGCCCTTTTCGTACAGGCGCTTCAGGGTCGATTGGATGGTGTTCAGCGTAATGCCGCGTCGCCTGCCGAGCGTGGCGTGCACAGCCTTGGCCTCTCCGTCGCGACCCGCCCAGACGTGGTTCATCACGGCGCTCTCGAGCTCCCCAAGCAGCGGCGGATTGATTGGACCTCTGGACATGCGCAGTGAGCCTACGCCCCAAGAAACCGATGGTCAATCGGTGTTTTGGCCGCCTCATGTGAGCCGACCAGCATCCCAACAGCGTCCCAACAGCGTCCCAGCCGACAAGCTGACAGCGCTCGGTGCATGCGGTACGTGCCGTCAGCGAATCGGAACTCTGGAGGGGTCATGCATAGGAAACGTTTCTTGCGCTTGTTGCTGTCTACGATGCTCATCACTTTGTTTGCGTGTCATCCGCAGGCGCAGACACCCGAGACGGCGGGGGCAGCGGACCCGAGCGTGACGAGCAAAGAGGTCACGTACAGCAGCGGGACGACGACGATGAAGGGATTCATCGCTTATCCCGCCACGAATGAGAAGCGGCCGGGCGTGCTGGTGGTGCACGAATGGTGGGGGCTCAATGACTACGTGCGCGCGCGTGCCCGCAAGCTGGCAGAGCTTGGCTACGTAGCGTTCGCGGTGGATATGTATGGAGATGGTAAGGTTACGGACCATCCCGAGCAGGCCAAGGAATTCATGATGGCCACCTTGAGCAATATGGATGACGCGCAAAAGCGCTTCGAAGCGGCGCAGGCGCTCTTGGCCAGCGATGCGCGCGTGGATGGCAGCAAGCTTGCCGCGATAGGTTACTGCTTTGGCGGCGCCACCGTGCTCCACATGGCGCGTGCAGGCGATGACCTGAAGCTCGTGGCGAGCTTCCACGGCAGCTTGGGCACACAGAAGCCGATGCAAAAGGGCGTGTTCAACGGTAAGATCTTCGTGGCGCACGGAGCGGCCGATCTGCTCGTGCCCGCCGAGCAAGTGGCGGCGTTCAAACAAGAGATGGAGGCTGCGAGCACGCCCTATGAGCTCGTGGAGTACGCTGGCGCCAAGCACGGCTTTACCAATCCCGAGGCCAGCGCGCTGGGCCAGAAGAACAGTATGCCGCTCGAGTACAACGCCGAAGCAGACGCGGCGTCTTGGCAGCATTTGGTGGAGCTGCTCGCGCAGTTGTGACGGGCAAGACGACTGGGATTGCCGAGCTTGACGCCTGCGCTCGGTCAGCCGCCAATCGTCCAGATTTCACGGCCGCTTTTGAGCAGCTTTTTCTGGATCGACACCTGCTCGGCGCCTTCGGCCTCGGCGATGGCGCTCAGCTCGGCCAAGTCTTCCTGGGTGCCGTCGCAAAAGCCCATGGGACGCGGATTATTGGGCGCGTTGAGCTGAACTTGCAGCTCGCCTCGGTCCCAGCGCGTTTGCGAGGCGTTGTCGTATGGGTAGATCATCGTTCCGCAACCATAGCGCAGCTTGAAGCGCAAGGCTGCGGCGCCGCCGGGGATGCGGATCAGCCGATCTTACCTTTACGGTTGTACTTGAGATCGAGATAACGCTCGTGGGTGGCAAAGGCGTGTAAGTCGTCGCTGGCGAGTTGCTCGTGCACATGCGTGATGTGCTGCTCGATCGTCTCGAGGCCCTCGAGCAGCTGACGCTCTGGGCTCTTGCCTCCGTACAGTGGTTGCTCTCGAAATGCGGCTGGCACCTTGGCGTAGCCACGCACGAGCTCCGGGAGCTCTTCGGCCAAGAGCCTGCGAATTTCCTGAGCATGGGGTGTCTGCGCATCGAGCGTGGCCAGTTGCGGCGTGAGCGCTTCGATGCGTAGCGTGAGCGAATCGAGCCGCGCTTGGGCATGTGCCGGCAAAGCTGGGCGCTGTTCGTCAAGCCAGACGCCAGTCTGCAGCGGAAGCTGGGCGATGTCTGCCTTACGGATGGTGCGCGGCGAGGGCTTGCGACCGAAGTACCAATATAAGATCCAAGCCCACAACGCGAATAGGGTGGCGGGCGCTGCGATCAGACCTTCCACGCCGCGCGGCCCGAACAAAAAGCCGCCCGCGATCATGGCGGGAATCACCACGAACGCCGAGAACATCATCCACAGCGCACTGCGCAGCACCCGCTCGAATAGGCGGCGCTGACGCGTGCGCCTGACAATGCGCCCAGCTTCACTCGTCCATTTTTGGATTTCGTGACTGTACTGAACCAAGGGGTGGTCGGGTTTGGACATAAGCTTAGTCCGTCAACAGGAATGGCTCCGGGCCGCCTTGATTCAGGGCCTGGGATGCTCCCTCGGCGCGCGCGATATACCCTTTTGATTTGTCGACCTCGGCGCTCAGCGAGTCGACCGTGGCTTTCATGTTGCTGAGTGCCTGGCTCTTGAACGTGTCGATCGCATCCATGGTTTGATAGATGTTTTGGAAGGCACGCTTGAGCGTTTCGATCGGCACCGTGGCGGCCGCTGCTTGCTTGTGGATTTCGCCGGTCTGCGTGCGCAGCAGCTCGCCCGTCGATTCGATGATGTTCGCGGTAGTGGTGTTGAGCGCCGTGATCTGGCTGAGCACCAGCCTTTGTTGGGTCATCGCCTGCGCCACGGTGACGGCCGTACGCAGGGCCGAAACGGTGGTGGTCGAGGCGCGATCGACCCCTTTCATGAGCTCGATGTTGTTCTTCTTCACCAGATCGAGCGCGAGGTAACCTTGCACTGAGACGGCCATCTGCGTCAGCAAGTCCGTGCTGCGCTGCCGAACTGCGAACAAGGGCGTTTCGCGCAAGGCGTTGGCCTTGGCCGGATCTGAGTGTTCGAGCTCGAGCGCCTTGTTTTCAAGACCGCTGTCGAGTGCCCGCGAGACATGGATCATTTGCTCGAGACGCTGCATCGCGGCCCACAGCGCCTGACGTTCCACGTCGATGGCCGCGTTGTCTTTGAGCAGTGCGTCCTTACCGCTGGCAAGGCGCGTTAGAATCGAAGCGATATGACCCTGCGCGGACTTATAACCGTCGAAATAGTCGCGCATTTTGTTGCCGAACGGCAGCACGCGCAGCAGCTTCTTCGGGGACATGAGATCGCGACGCCCGGGGTCCAGATCTTCGATCGTGCGCCGCAGCGCGGCCAGGTCCGCACCCACGCTCGATTCAGTGGCGAGGGCTTTGACCGGGCGTTCGAGAAAGCGATTGGATTGCCCGGAAGCTGCGGAAATTTCGCGCTGCCCCAACTGCATGAGTTGCTCTGCGCGCTTGCCGAACTCCGGGTCATGTGCGTCGAGCCCACTAAGTTCGGCAATGAAGCCTGCTACGCGCTGATCGAGCTGCGATCTTTGAGCGTCGTCGAGGGGTACTAAACCCTGCGCTTTGTGGACGTCGATCGGCTGGACCTTGGCAGGCGGCGTGAGCACGAGCTCGGATTCATTGGCCATCGCGTCTGTTCCACCTTGCAGCTAGATGCGTAACTCTAGGCAAGATGGCGGGGAAGGGCGCGCCTATCAAGGGATCGCAGCGCTCAGCCGTCGCGTTCGGCCAAAACGACACAGTCTGTAACGGGATGCCCTCGAGCTCGCCGCGCTAAGCACCCGCGGCAAAGCGTGCGTCAGCGGGCGCCACGCGAGCGCTCTTCGCGCTCTAGCTGCTCTTGGTAACCCACGCTGTAGCGAGTCCACGGGCGCGCCTCGAGGCGGCGATAACCGATGGGTTCGTCCGTGCCCTCGCATAGCCCATAAGTGCCCTGATCGATGCGCTTGAGCGCCGCTTCGATTTCCAGGTTGAGATTGTGCTCTTTGCCAGCGAGGAGCAGCGAAAACCCCATCTCTTGGTCGCGCGATGCCTGATCCATGTCGTCTGCCAGGTGGCTCTCGGCCGGCACGGCAAGCTCGATGTGCGAGGAGACCTTGGCCTCGATCGCAGCGCGGGCCTCCAGCAGTTTCTCTCGTAATTTCGTGAGCTCAGCCGTGGTTAGGCCGGCATTCTCCGCAGTCTCTTGGTCGCGTTTGGCAAAGCCAGGGGCGCGATCTTGGGTTGTGGATGGCTTCTCGGGACTGTTCATGTGGCCCCCCCCTTAACCCACGCTAGCACTTTGCGCTACAGCTCATCGCGGCTGCGGTCGGGCTCACAGTCAGATTACGTCACTTTTGCTGCTGGCCCGTTGGCTAATCTCTGCGGCACGCCCATTGGGTCAGGTCGCTGCGATCAGCCGGCGCCGCCAAAAGCAACCAGCACATCGTAGGGAAAGACGATTTCCCGTTGGGGTGCGCGCAGAGGTCGGTCGGCGCTCAACCTCTGCCGCACAAGCGTGGGCACCGTACGCAGCTGTTGCCAAGTCGACCTGGCCACCAGGCGCAGCTTCTCACGGGTCGGCACAAAGGCGCGCCCCCGCGCGGGGTCGTAGTCACTGGCCGCGATCATCGTGCCTATCGCGTGATAGAGGCGGCTGGCGGCGCGCACCGCCAGGCCCGCGCGAAAAGGTAAGGCGTCGATGCCGCATTCCGCGGAGGC
>JBKJIA010000306.1:0-7026 GCA_046598735.1 Polyangiales bacterium | reverse complement strand
GGTCCGCCCACGATGCCCAAGGGCGTGGAGATGGCCGTGCTTGAAGGGGACCCTAAGCAAACTGGCATCTTTACCTTGCGTCTCAAAGCACCCCCTGGCTTCCTGCTTGCACCTCATACCCATCCGGTCGCCGAGCGCGTGACGGTCATCTCTGGCTCGATAGCGGTCGGCTTTGGAAGCAGCGTGCAAAAGAGTCAGGCCCGCGTGTTCAAGGCGGGCAGCTTCTACGTGAATCCACCCGCTGCGTTGCACTACGTGTTCAGTGATGAAGGTGCTGTGGTGCAAATCACCGGCATGGGTCCATGGAAGGTTGATTTCCAATGATGCGCGCTGCGTGGCCCATGGCTTTGTGTCTGTTGGGCGCCGCAGCGTGTACCGCCGCACAGACTACGAAAATAGCACCCGCCCCGACCGTTGCCGCGAAACCTGAGCTGACTAGCGCGAGCCGGGGGCCTATCCCGCCGCTGGCGATGAAGCGCGCCTTTCAAATCAAGGCTCCCCACGGGGCCGTGCGCGACGACGAGTACTATTGGTTGCGCGATGACAAACGCGAAAGCCCCGATGTGCTCACTTATTTGCGGGCAGAGAACGCGTATGCCGACGCCGTGATGGCGCCCCTCTCGGCACTGACCAAGACCTTATACGAAGAGACCGTGGCTCGCATCCAGCAGGACGACTCCACCGTACCTTACTTCAAGCGGGGCTATTGGTATTACTCTCGTTTCGAGCAAGGCAAAGACTACGCGATCTCAGCGCGCCGCAAAAAGGCGATGACAGCGCCCGAGGAAATTCTGCTGGACGAGAACAAGCTCGCCGAAGGAAAGGGTTACTTTCAGATCGGCACGTGGGAGGTAAGCCCAGACAATCAGTGGTTGGCTTTTGCCGAAGACAGCGTGGGTAGGCGTCAATACACACTGCGCGTCAAGAACATCGCCACGGGCGAGGTATTGCCGGACGCGGTCGTCAATACTTCGGATGAAGTGGTATGGGGCGATGACAATCGCACGCTTTGGTACGTAGAGAACGACCCCGTCACCCTGTTGACGAAACGCGTCAAGACCCACCGTTTGGGAGACACCGCGCCCGATCCGCTGATTTACGAGGAAGCAGACAACACCTATTACATGGGCATCGCTCGAACTCGCTCCGAGAAGTACATCTGCATCGGCGTTCACGCGACGTTGAGCAGCGAGCAACGTTGCACAGAAGCGCGCAGTCCGGGAGTGTTCAAGCTGGTGGCTGCCCGGCAGCGGGATTTCGAGTACCACGCCGATCATCTCAAGGGACGATGGGTGATCACCACGAACTGGGATGCGCCCAACTTTCGCATCATGACGGTGGCCGACAACCACTGGCAAGACCGTCATGCTTGGAAGGAGCTCGTGCCCCATAGCGCAGACGTATTTATCGAGGGGGTAGAGTTGTTCGACACCTTCTTGGCGATCAACGAGCGCTCGGAAGCGTTGCGCCGGCTGCGTACCTTGGACAACCAGGGCAAGAGTAAGTTCGTCGCTTCCGACGAAGCCGCTTATGCCATGGCGCTGGACACCAACGCCGAGCCAGCTACTAAGTGGCTAAGGTATACTTATGCCTCGCTTACCACGCCGACTACCACCTACGAGGTGCAGGTCGCCAGCGACGAGCGTAAGCTATTGAAGCGCGAGCCCGTCCTCGGCGGTTACGCGCCCGAGCACTATCAGACCGAGCGCTTATGGGCCGTGGCGCGCGATGCTACGCGCATTCCGATTTCGATCGTGTACCGCAAGGGCTTCCAGAAGGACGGTCGCGCTCCGCTCTTGCAATACGGCTACGGAAGCTACGGATACTCGATGGACCCACGCTTTTCTGTGTCGCTCGTGAGCTTGCTTGATCGAGGCTTTGCGTACGCGATCGCTCACGTGCGCGGCGGTCAGGAGCTTGGCCGCAAATGGTATGATGCGGGCCGCTTGCAGAACAAGCGCAACTCCTTCACTGATTTTATCGACGTGACCAACTTTCTCGTCACTGAGGGTTACGCAGCGCCCGATCGTGTAGCGGCAGCCGGTGGCAGCGCGGGCGGGCTGCTGATGGGCGGCGTAGCGAATATGGCGCCGGACAGATATCGCGTGCTGCTGATGCAGGTTCCGTTCGTGGATGTGGTAACTACCATGCTCGATACCAGCATCCCCCTCACCACGAACGAATACGACGAGTGGGGCAATCCCGAGCAGAAGCAGGCATACGACTATATGCTGTCTTACTCTCCTTACGATCGCGTCGAGGCCAAGGCCTATCCCGCCATGTTCGTAGGCACAGGCCTGTGGGACTCTCAGGTGCAGTATTATGAACCCGCCAAGTACGTCGCTCGTTTACGTGCCAAGAAGACCGACGACCATCTGCTGGTGCTGCGAACCAACATGGAGGCGGGGCACGGTGGCAAATCGGGGCGCTTTCAACACTACGCGGAGGTCGCGGAATACTACGCGTTCATGCTGGAACAACTGAACGCACGCGATGCACTGGTAACGCCCTGAGAAATTAGGGCGTAGCGGCAAGCACCCGGGCTGCGTGGGGCGGGATCGCAACACCTTCGACCGTCGTGCTCGCATTCAAGAAGTTGAACGCGACGCGCGTGCCGTTGCCCATGCGCCAAACCGATGGCACCTGATGCTCGGCATTGAACAGACTGTTGTCGTCCTTCATGTTCTTGAGCAGCTCGGGCAACTGGCTTGGGTAGAATGACTCGGGCGTGGCCGGCGTGCCGCTGAGCCCGAGCGCGATACGTTCGGCATCGAGGCCCCAGGTGCGGCGTGCTTCAGGTAGACGCGTCAGGTCGTCGGAGAGAAAGAGCGCGCCGCCCGCGGCCACTGCCACCCACGCGCCAGCTTCGACTTCGTCCTGGGGCAGGTCACGGAGCAAAGGCGGATCGGCATCGCACAGGGTGGCAAGACAGTAAGGCCAGCGCGCGCTGAGCTGGCGTGCCTGATTGGCGATGAAGCTCCAGGTGGGACGCGGAAAGTTGATTACGGGCACGGGTTTGAATGCGATGTCATTACCCAGGCGCCAGCCGTCGACAAATTCGAAGGTGGTAAGCGGTGGGGCACCGACTGCGACCAATACCGTGTCTTCGCCCGCAGCGCTGCGGATGATCGAGAGCGCACGCCGATAGGCTTGCATGCCCGTGACTGACTCATGTCGTGTACCTTCCCACGCGCCGGCGAAGAGAAAGTCGATCTTCAAGAACTTGATGCCTGCGCCCACGAGCTTGCGAATCACACCAGTCAGATGGGCGGCAGCCTCCGGCTTGGTCACGTCGAGGATGCGCATGGCGCCATGGCCGGGATGATCATAGGTCGCGTTGCCGACCAACCAATCCGGATGCGCCTTGGCCACCTTACTGTCTGGATCTACGAGCAGCGGCGCCAGCCACACGCCCAGGCGCGCGCCCCGTGCAGCCACGGCCTTGGCCAACCCGTCGAGGCCGGAAGGAAACTTAGTATTGGCTTCCCAGTCGCCCCAGGAGACCTGCCAGCCGTCGTCCACGACCACCCACAGCGGACGGGCGCTCTCGGGCACACGGGGGCCCAGCACCTCGGTGGCGAGGTCCGCGTTACGTTTGCCTTGGCTCGCCACGATGTCGCTTTCGCGCACGTCATCCCAGAGGTCATACCAGGAGTTCCAGCCGGCCGGCGTGGCAACGCGGTGAGCCGAGCGCCTCGTGGGCAGCGCCTGCCCATAGCGCCGTAAGATCGCATGGAGATCAGCGCCAAGCTCCACACGCCAGTTTTCACCCGCCAGTGTGTCCCCTTTTTTGAGACTTACCTTCTCGGTGACTCCGCTGACCAGCCGCAACGTAAGGGCCGTCGAAGGCCCCTTGTGAACTTGGACAAAGGAGCGAAAGTGCTCGGCGCTGGTGACGCCCGCCATCAGGTGCAACGGACCGCCACCCACAAAGCTATACCACCAGGAGAGCTCACGACCTTGCCGGTAGACTTCGGCTTCGCCGACCGCCGTGAGCGCCGTGTTCAAGGCCTGCGCCGAGGGCGCCGCTGCCAGCGCGACCACGCCGCTTTGCGACCAGGATTGGAAGCCGTTGGACAGGAAGCCACGCGCGCCTTCCAAGGTAAGGTCACCTTCGGCGGACAGCGCTTCGACCTGAGTGTCTTTATCGGCTTCGAAGCTGACGCGCAACTCTGCGCCCGTGAGCTGCGCCACCACGCGACCGGTATCCCCTGCCGGACACACGACGCGCGCATCGCTCGCCGTGCATGCGCCGTTCTTGCCTCCACCTACCCATGCACCTGCGATGCGCGCACGTGGCAGAAGCCGCATGGCGCCTCCGCTACACGCCGCGCCAAAGCCCACACCGTTCGGCGCTGCGAGCAGTGGACCTGCGTGACATCCCATGTCCGCAGGCTTGCCTCCATCCGTCCCGGCGCCACCGTCCGTGCCCGGCTGGCCGCCTGACGACGCATCGCCGCGATTGCCTCCGCCAGAGGGCTCACTGCCATTGCCTGTCGTGGCGTCCGCCGCACCGGAATCTTCGCGGGCGCTGGTCATGTCGGACCCTTCGCCCCGGCGCGCCGTGCCCACGTCCGTTGCAGTGCACGCGGTAACCAGCAAGCACGAGCACCACAGGTATCTTCGCATTCGGCTCCTCGCGGAAAGTGCGGCCGACTCTAGCCCTAGATGGGCGCGAAGCATGGAGGGCCGTGAGGCATCTCCCGCAGGTCTGATCCTTACCTTTCCTATCTGGGGGCGGATGGCACGGAGGCTTACAAGCTGAAGAACTCGCGGATGCGCTCAAGCAGTTGCTTGGAAGTCTGCTCTTCGCGGCTCGCTCGCGTGCGCATGCTGTCGCGAGAGCTCTCAGCGAGCTCGCGCTGGCGGTGGGCCAACATCTCGCTGAGTCGCTCCGCCAGATCGGGGCGAGCGTCCAGCACGCGCCGGAAAGGTTCATGGCCCACGACCAGCAGCTCGCATTCGCTGATCGCGCGCACCGTAGCGTTGCGCGCCTGACCGGTCATCAATGACATCTCACCGAAGAACTGCCCCTTACTTAGACGAGCGACCTCGGTTGAGTCGCGACCGTTTTGCTGCATCAGAATCGCAACTTCACCACGCATGATGAGGAAGAGCTCGCTGCCCTCTTCGCCCTGGCTGATGATGGTTTCGCCGGCGGTGAACAGGTGGGTCTGCGTCTGTTCGGCAAGCTGCCGATGCTCTTGGGCAGACAAGATGTGGAACAAGTCGACGTTGCGCAGGGCCGCATCCCGCAGCTCGACGTTGCGTGTTTCGTCTTGTTGTTTGGAAGCTTCGCTTACTTGCATGACGTGCACGTCGCGCTGCGGAAAAGGTATGGTGATGCCTTGCCGCTGAAACACGTACCAGATTTGCTCGCGCACTCGGCCGTCGGTCACGTCGGCTTGCTGGTAGTCGTCGGTAAAATAGCGGAGCACATAGGTCACGCCCGAGTCACCGAACTCCAACAGTATGACAACGGGTGGGGGCAAAGGCAGCGCCTTGGGCACGCCACTCAAGGCAGATAGTAAGGCCTGCTTGACACGCTCGGGCGTGATTCCGTAGGCCACGTCTACCTTCACCGAGCGGCGCAGCACCGGCGTGGGCTTGGTGAAGTTGCGCAGGGCCGCCTTGGCAATCGTACTGTTTGGCACGATTACTTCGACGCGCTCGAGACTTACCACTTTGGTTGCGCGCCAGTTCATCTCTACCACTTGACCCGTGGTGTTCTGATCTCCGTCGAACATGACCCAATCGCCCACCTCGAAGGGACGCTGCGCCTCCAGCGCCAAGCCGGAAAACAAGTTGCCAAGTGTTTCCTGTAGCGAGAGGCCGATGACGGCCGTGATCAGCGCCGAGGTAGTCAGTAAGGATCCGGGCTCCGCGCCGGCCACGCGAAAAGTGATCATCAGCACTCCGAGGTAGATGAGCACCTGGATGATGTCGCGAAAGATTCTGGGCACAGAGCCCAAGAGTCGGCCGGAGAAGCGCGATTCGAACAGCAATAGAAACAGGCCGCGACCCGCGGTAAATAGTAAGAAGAAGACGGCAATCACCCGTAAGGGTTGCGCCCACGGGCCGTTGGGCAGCACGAGTCGCGTGCCCTCCAAGACGACGAAGATGAGGATCGATACGAGCGGCGTGCGCACCAGCCTGCGCCGCTCCCGAGGCAGCGAAAACGCGAGCAGTAGCAGCAGCACCAGTGCGAGGACGAAGCCGGTGCCACCGAGGGCCATCTCTTGTTCGGGCCACCAGGTGGCGGGCGTCTTCATACGAGCGGCCCATGGTATCGCAGCGCGGGGCGGCGTTGGTGGACGGGGGCGAGCAAGCGAGCGAGTGAGTATGACGAGGTGCGTAGCGACCGACCCATGGCACACGGGCACACGCCCGGCGCGACCTTAGTCTTTGACCAGCCCGTCGGTCGCCACGGCGATGGTCGCAGCACCCGCCGCGCGCGCCATGTCGAGGGCCTGCGAGGCGCGCGAAAAGGGTGCTTCGTCGTGGGCATCGAAGAATACCGAGCGTTCCTTGCGCGCCGCGAACATGCGATGCAGACGCGTTTCGAACTGCGCATCCGGTACGACCTCGCGATTGATGCGAATCTGCCCCTGCTTCGTGACCGTGATCACGATGGGCTCATGCTCATTCGGTTGCTGCGGCTCGTCCTGTTCTTTCGGGTCCGGTAGTGCCAACCAGAACTGCTTGGACAGAAGCGGCGTGATCACCATGAAGATGATCAACAGCACGAGCACCACGTCCACGAGCGGTGTCACGTTCATCTCGGGGGCGGCGCGGCCGTGCTTCTTGTTTCCCGCGCCTAACGACATTCCCATGTTGGATGCTCCTGTTCCGAACGCGCGTTTTAGTGCTTCGAGCTAGCGTCGAGCGCGTTGACGCGCATGGAAAGGCCGGGGAAGCCGACCGTTTGAGTAACCTTTAAAAGCTCGCGGATCGCCCGATACTTGGTGTTGCGATCTGCCCGCAACACGAGCCTGCGCGCGGGTTCCTTTTGATTCGCGGCTCGCA
>JBKJIA010000241.1:0-19308 GCA_046598735.1 Polyangiales bacterium | reverse complement strand
TGCCGACGGCGACGGGCACGTGTCCTATGTTCAAGGCGGGCGTCTTGCCGTTCTCTCCGGCCGGTACGGCGCGCACTGCGCAAATCTGGATCAATGAGACGGCAGCCAAGGACAAGGACGGTCCGGTGGTCTTCTATTGGTATGGAACGGGAAGCAGACCCGAAGAAGCGACTTTCGGCTTGGGCCAAGCTGGCATCAAGATGATCACTGATCTGGGGGGCATCGTCGTGGCAGCCGTACATACCAACGGCGGCACGTTCCCCTGGCTCTCCGAAACGGAGAGCACCTTCAAGCTAGTCGACGAGGTCCTGGCCTGCGCCGAGCAAGGCATCGGGATCGACGAGAGTCAGATCCATTCGGTGGGGATGAGCGCGGGTGGATTGTTCACAAGTCAGTTAGGATTTGCGCGTTCGGGCTTGTTCGCCAGCATCGCGGTCTATTCCGGTGGTGGCACGGGGGCGTTCGCGGAACCCAACAACACATTTCCAGCGTTGGTATTTTTCGGAGGTGCTACGGACATCGTCTACGGGTTTAACTTCCAAACGTCGACCCAGGCTTATGCAAAGGCAATGCGCACCGCGGGCCACTTCACTCTGGTGTGCGATCACGGAAAAGGGCACATGCATCCTCCCGAGACGTCGTCGGTGGTGCCATTTTTCCTTGCTCACCCTTACGGTCTAACGCCTTCGCCTTATGAAGCCATGTTGCCGGCGGCCCTGAGCTACTGCACGAAATCATAGGGATTCAGCTGCGTCGCCGAACTAAGATCTGGCGCACGCGTCTTTTGACGCAACAATGACCACCGTCTGGCCGATAGCGGCGGCGGAGGTGATCTCATGCGTCTAATCGGAATACTGTCGTGCTGCGCGATGCTGACGGCCCTGGCAGCTTGCGATAAGCCGTGCCCGAAGGGGCAGCAGCGCTACGGCGTGAAATGTGTAGACAAGCTGGACGCTGGTACGGAAAGCGCCGCTGCAAGTCCAGACGGTTCCACTAATGACAGTGAGAATGGCGCCACGGATGCAGGGCAGGACGGAACGTGCGTGCCCAGCGGCGCTCTGCGCTATCTCGACGCGGACGGCGACGGCTACGGAGTGGGCGCGTCGCGTGCTTCGTGCGCGGAGACTGGCTTCGCAGCCGTGGCTGGTGACTGCGACGATAACGCGGCCGCTGTCTATCCAACCGCACCTGAGCGCTGCAACGGCAGAGATGACGATTGCGACGATATCGTCGACGAATCGCTCGGTGACAGCTGCGATGCGGCGGCTTGCACGGCCCTCGGTTGCGATGCGAACGCTGTCTGTACGCTCGAGGGGGCCAAGCGTAGTTGCAAGTGCGCTGCTGGATACGAAGGCAATGGTAAGACTTGCGTAAACATCAACGACTGTGAAGCATCCCCTTGCAAGAACGGTGGGACGTGCGCTGACGGCGTGGAGTCGTACTCCTGCAAGTGCCCCTCGGATTTCACTGGTGAGGATTGCGAGCTCGAGATCTGTGGGCCGTTGCTGATCCGCACTCGGGCGGAAATGGATGCCAGTCGCGCCTGCGCCGAGGTTCGCGGTGACTTGTCGATCGATCCCACGGGTCTCAGTACGTTGGATGAAACGGACCTGCCCCACCTTCGGAAAGTGACCGGTGGCGTTAGCATTTTTCCCGGTCTCAATAGTCCGGTGGCCACCCCTTCAATCAAGTTCATCACGGTCGGCGCGCTCGAAACGATTGGCGGGGGCTTGTCACTGGGGCCCACCAAAGCGAAGGAGGTAAGTTTTCCTCTGCTCCGCAGTGTGGGCGCCGATCTTGACTCAACTAAGATGGCTCTTTCCTTCATGCAAATGGGTACCCAAACGCTCACTTTTCCCAAGCTTGAAACAATCGGGGGGGCAGTCGAGTTCAACTCTATGCAGCAGCTGTGCTCCGCAAATTTTCGCAAGGTCTCCAAGGTCGCAGGTGATTTTAAGGCGTCCTTTTTGCTCAAGCTACCCTTGGCGCAGATTCAGTCCATATTGTCTGCAGCAAGCTCGACGAGCTTTCAAGCATGCGGTTGCTGCATTTTTCAGAGTGGGACTTCCGATTGCGGAACGGCCTACGATCCGTTCTCGCCATATTGCCAATGCACCCCGTAGCGGCAACCTTACCGTTCACCCCGCGCAGCGTATAAGATGCTCTAACCTTTCCGTCGCTTCTAGCCGCGCCTCCCGATACTCGGGTGACCCCACCACACTAGCGCGGAAGTCCCCCGCCTTGCCGATGCGCTTGCCGCATACGAACATGGCGTGAATAGCTTGCGTAGTATCCCCATACGCCAGCGTGCGCACCAGGTCGTTCTCGGGCCAGAACGAGGGATGATCGGTATCCCATGCGACTAGGTTGGCTAAGCAGCCGACTTCGATAGCACCCGCGCGGAAGCCTGGATGCGCTTCGCCTGGCGTCTCCCATACTCTTTCCAGCAGCGCGGTCGGCGCAGCGTGGGCGGCAAAGCGCGCATGGGCATCGTCGCGCTCGCGTTGGGCGCGTTCGGCGCTTGCCAGACCACCTTGCGTGAAGAACTCGCGATAGCTTTCGCCGCTGGTGACGCCTGCTTTGGGCAACGCCGCTGCCAGCCGCAGCTCTTTTTGTAAATTCATACTGTCGTTGCTGGCTGCGCAGTCCGTCGCTATCGCCCACGACATGCCTAGCTCGGACCAGGCGAGCACGGGGGCAGTAAAGCCGAATATCAATTGCGAAAACGGGCACAGCGCGAGCATGTGACGGGAAGGGTCAAGGAGACTTAAGTCCTCCGCGTTGGCATACAGGGCGTGGGCTAATATTAGGGATGGCGCACCGTTGAGCACGCCTTGGCGATCGAGCCAGACCATGGGTGAGCAGCCCTCACGCTCGGTCACGCGACGCAGTTCTTCGATCGATTGCGCCAGATGCAGATGCATAGGTAGCTCGTGGGCTCGAGCAAGCGTCAGGGCCTTAGCCATTAGATCCGAGCTCACGGTGTCCGTGGCGTGGGGGCCTACGGCCGCGAACACGCCCTTGCTACGCAGCTCCCTCTGTGTCGCAAGCCATGCCGTGTCAGCCAGCGCTCTCTCGAAACCACCCTTGCCAGGACCCGACAGATCTTGAAGGGTGGGTGCGACCACGCCCGACAGACCGGTGTCCACCAATGCATCGGCTACTGCACGGCCGTGATAGTAATGATCCCACACTAAGCCTACCCCGTGCAGCAGCGACTCGTAGGCGCCCATACGGGTAAACGCGCGCACGTCGGCTTCGCTGAGTAACTGTTCGTAGCGAAAGAACAGACTCTCCACCAAGTTGCCTTGCACGGTAGTAGGGGCACCGCGCAGGAACGCCAGCGCCAGATGGGTGTGCGCATTGACGAAAGCAGGCGTAAGCAGATGATCGCCCAAGTCGAGCACGCTGCGATCCGCTGCGGGCTCTTGGCTGCGCGCGCGTTCGTAACTGCTCGCATCCATCGGGTCGATCGCCACGATTTGCGATCCCACGATCTCGAGACTTGCGGGTGCGACCGTGCGCAAGTTCCCACGACCTAGCAATACCCGCCTGGATCGAATGCACATGCTCATGCACACCTCATGAACCGCATTGTACCTGTTGACGATCGCGATCGGGGATCGCATCGTGCCGCCGAGTATTCCGGAGGTTTCTGATGTCGATTCCTGAGCTTGTGGCCGTGGCAGACGTACAAAGCGCCCTGCGCGACGCGCGCTTTGATGCAGTCGTGGTTGTTTCGCCAAGCCTTGTCACGGGTCTTGCCGCGGTCGATGCTGCCATTGGCAGGGCGCAGGCGCTCGATGCGCGCGTGGGTCGCGACGTGTTGATGCTGCATGCGGCCGACGTGCCTGGGCAGCGTTTGGTGCTCGCACCCACGGGACCTTTGACGCGCGAGATGGATGATGTGCGACGTGTCGGTGACGCTGCGCGGGCGGGCGTGTGTCGCGCGCGTGACGCGGGTGCCAAGGCGCCGCTGTTACTGGTGTGCGGTGTCGAAGCGAAGGGTCGCTACGAAGGCCGCGATGAGGTGGCCGTGCTGGGCGCGCTCGCCGGTCTGTGGGCACCGCTCGAAGCCCGCGAGGCGCGCGGTGAAGCGGCGATGGAGCCCGTGACCACCTTGGGCATCGCAGGTGAAAATGCAGCCCATATCGCGCGCAGTGCCCACGCGATTGAGCTCGGGAGGCGCTTGGCCCGTGACCTCTGCGGCACGGAGCCCGAGCGCATGCGTCCCGAAGCGTTTGCCGCGACCTGTGTGGACGCCTTCGTAGACACTCAGGTTTCCGTGCGCGTGATCGAGGAGCTCGATACCCTTAGCTATCAGTATCCTCTCTTGATGGCCGTGGCGCGGGCATCGCTGATGGTGGAACGCCATCGCCCGCGCGTGGTGCATCTGGAGTACGTGGCTAAGGGTAAGATCGATCGCACGATCTTCCTAGCGGGCAAGGGCGTCACCTACGACACGGGCGGCGCCGATTTGAAGACCGGCGGACACATGGCAGGCATGAGCCGCGACAAGGGTGGGGCGGCCGCGGTGGCGGGCATGCTGCGCACCTTAGCCGAGCTCAAGCCGGAGGGCGTGCGCGTGGTGGGCTTACTGGGCGTCGTGCGCAACAGCGTGGGCGCTGACGCTTATGTTACGGACGAGATCATCACCAGCCATGCGGGCGTGCGGGTACGCATCGGTAATACAGACGCGGAAGGGCGCCTGATCTTGGCGGACTTACTATCCCATCTGCGTTCTTATGCGCTCGATGCCACCAATCCCCATATTTTGTCAGTCGCCACGTTGACCGGACACGCAGGTCGCGCGGTTGGACCTTACTCTATTTTGATCGAGAACGGCGCCGCCCGCGCCAAGCAGGTGGCCGCTACGCTCGATGCGATCGGCGAGCGCTGGGGCGATGTCTTTGAAACCTCGCGCATTCGTCGCGAAGATTACGAGGTCATCCAGCCCCGCAGCACGGCTGACGATGTGCTCTCTTGCAACAACTTGCCTTCCTCGGGCACACCGCGCGGTCATCAGTTCCCGGCCGCATTTTTGGCGGTGGCTTCCGGGCTCGACAAACACAGCATCGATTCCGATCTGCCCTTACCCTTTACCCATATCGACTTGGGCGGTAGCGGTGCGGAAGGGGGTGACTGGCAGCACGGTCGTCCGACTGCAGCGCCGGTGACTGCGCTGAGCGTGTGGGCGGCTAAGCTTTAGTCGCGAGCCTAGAGCGCAGCCCTCATACCACGTTCTGCTTTGAGCCAGATACCCGCACGCACAGGCCTGTGGTACGTTAGTCCGTCGCCGCAAGGAGGGAGTCTTATGCATCGCACCACACAAACCGCGCTCACCGTCGGCTTCATTGCCGTCGGATCACTCGGAGCGTTCCACACCGTCGCATCGGCGCGACCGCCAGGTACTCAGGTAACAACGCAGGTAACAACGCAGGTAACAACGCAGGTCACAACGAAGGCGCCGCTGGTCGGAAAAGTGCAAACGCGCGACGGCGTCATCGAGCTGACTCGCTTGACTGTCAGTGAAGGCGGTCCGGCCCACGACGTGGCTCAAGGCACAGCGCGCGTCATGGCCGATGCTGAGGTCGCACGCGAAAAGACCCAGCAACAGGTCCCTGATACTCACGCACGATAGCTGTGCCGCGGTCAACGCGAGAATACAAGCTTCCATTGGCCTACCGGCGCATCAGGCAGCGTTTGTCCACTCAACGCCTCGCGAAGACAGCGGCGTGCGCCGTGACCGAACGCGCTCGGCGCCCCCCGGGAGGCGATCCCATGCGCCGCGTCGATCTCTACGTTGACCTCAAGGCGGAGGTCTTCTGGCGACGCGCATGCGAAGACACGCTGACTCAAGCGGCTGCTCCCAGGAATGCGAAGGCTGGTAGCCGTTTTCTCGACCGGGGGAAGTCTCCGCGCGTGCTCGGCGGGAGTCTCGAGCCTTACCTTGTCACGTCGCGTGAGCAGCCAGATGCTTGAGACGGCCAACACCGCACCCGCTAACGTGAACGCGACCACCGTCGGGTCGACTCCGTCGCTCTGTTCGCCGCTGAGGCTATCACCCAACTGCGAGAGGGGCCGTATGAAGAACCACGCGAAGAGCTCCGTAGCGAAACTCACGGGCAGCAACACGCTGCCCATGATGCGGCTCGCAAGGCGTGATTCGTAACTTACCAGTAAGGTCTGGTCGCGATCGATTTCAAGAACCCGTTCCTCCCATTTGGGCTCGCGCGTGCCGGCGCTTACGCCGAATGCGAAGGTTCCTGGCCTGATCTCGCGCACGCAATCAGGACTACACAGCTTCACGCCATACTTACGATCGCGTGTCGCGTAGACAGTAAGATCTCTCTGAATGGATAACAGCGTCAGTCGGACCGACCCTGTGGCACCAGATCTCGTAGTGATTTCTCGCGCTCCCTGCGCGGCGCTGTCAGAAGCGTCCTGCGGCGGGTCGCTCGTGGCGGCCTGTTGAGCGTGGGCCCGCTGCGGGTGCATAACGCACAGAACGAGCATCAGTGCGGGCAGCGAACGAAGCGGGAACATGTCGTGGTGATGCTGGCTGGCGAGCCCATGGTCAAGCGGCAATGGGGGTGATGGTACTTCCGGGCAGGGCCGCCCACCGTCGCGCGGAATCGAGCGAGCGTTCGGAGCAACGCGGCCCGCTTGGAATCGCTACCTCCTCGTCGTTACCCTTCGCGCTTCTTCACACCGATCGAGTACTTGCCTGTGCCAGAGCGATCGTAATGACGAATTTGCGCGAAGTAGTCCCCTGAAAGCAGCCGAGTCGCGATGCGTGGGTTGAGACCTAAGCCACTGTCATCGTCCTCCGCTATCAAGGCCGTGCTGCTGCCTGGCCCAAACAGCTTCATGTACACGTCAGTCTTGCCATGCGTGTCGACGATATAGGAGCCGGTGCTCTCGGCACGAAACCGGAACAGGTCTTCTTCGCCAGGCTTACCGATGTTGGCCTCTGCCCGCGCGCCGTCAACCGTGAGTAAGGTTGCATCGCTCAGGGTGGGTTTCGTCTTAGGATACATCTTAGCCCCGGCCACGAAGTCCTTATCTAGTTTAGACAGCACCTCGTTCGACTGGGTACCCACGCCGTTGCTGGTCCATTCCGCAGGGAAGAAATAGAGCATGATCGATCGCGGATCAAACTCGGTGCCGTTGATCTGATCGGCGCGATACTTTTCGAGCACGTTGTGTCGAGTCATGGCTTCCGACCAGAAGTTGGGCGGACCGGCCAAGGATTGGATGACGACTTGCTCATTCCAGCTGATTCCCCCCAGGGGACTCTGATGCTCATGGGCAAGGCCTATCGCGTGCCCGAATTCGTGGGCGGCCGTTCCACCTTCCAAGAAACCTAAGTTCATGGTGGGCTGGTCAAACGGGATCGAACGATTGTCGGTGCCAATGTAGGACCACGCACCGTCGTTCGCATCGAAGGCAATGCGCAGCTCTGCGTCGGGCGCCTCATTGAAGTCAAAATGCAGGTTTGCTGCGCGCTGCCACCAATCCGCCTGCGCGCGCACCCTCTCCCTCTGAGCCGAGCTTCCACCTAAGAAGCGCACCCGCAATGTGGAACCATTCATCCAAGTCTTGCCGCGCGGCGATATCGCGCGAACGCGGCCGCCCGCGGCCTCCACGTGGTCGTGGGGACGCATCATCTCCCGCGGCAATATTCGGTCGAAGCAGACATGAGGCGTTTTCATAGGAGCTCCTTCTGCCGACTTGAGGCCCCTGGCGCCTGGCCGGACCACGATGGTTGTTGTGATCGATCTACGGACACCCACTCCCGATCTTACCTAGAGCAATCTAATTTGCGGGCCGCGACGCGTTGCGGCACTGAGGTCTCGCCCCGTGCACTGCCCAACTTGGGACGTTATATTGCTGCCGAGGAACTGCACCGAAAAGGGGGTTAGGCAAAACAGAGGACGGCCCAGTAACCTGGGAGACCCTCATTTGCCGCGACATCGAAAATCATGTTACTGAAACTGTTGAAGGTAGCGGAGAGAGCGAAGCGAGAACCCGAGGCCTCGTCGCTCGTCTTCATCCAGAATCGCGCGTTCCTGGCTGCATCGCTGAGTCACTGGGGCAGGCGTCAGGGGAGGGAAATCGCTCGCCAGCGCTGCTACGCCAGTAGCACGGATGCATCTCCTTCGGACGCAACGCCGGTGGCTGAGCCGACGCGAGCCGTCACGCCGTACCCTTGTAGGATCGTGCTGTAGAGGTCCACGCCGTTGAGCTTGCGGTCCGTAAAGAAGCCAGACTTGAAGCGGCCGCCGCCGCCCGCGACTGCGTGAAAGACGTCCTCTTTGCTGTGATTCCAGCCGTACTCGGTGCCGATGACTACGCACGAGTTGTCTAGGACTGTCCTGCCATCTTCTTCCGGATGGTCCGCGGCGTTGAGCTGCTCGAGGAAGTAGGCGATGTTGCTCTGCGCGAAGTGCTGATACAGCTCCGCCTCTTTGGGCTGATTGCCGTGAAAGTAAGAGTCGTGCTGGGACGTGCCGGGGAAGGTGGTCGAGCGTCCGAGCGCTTGGTAGGTGCCAGTCAGGTTGGTGTGGCCCCCAGCCGACTCGAACGCCAGGTTGCCGTAGCGAACGAGATCGCAGCGCAGGGCTTGCACCCAGAGGTCGGCGTGCAGACGGTACACCTTTTGGAAGTCTTGAAAGGTAAGTTCCGGAGCGCCCGCGCCGGTGCCATAGGTGAACTTGTCGTAGTCCACGACCGGCGGATCGCCTGGCTTCGGCGGCACCACGCAGGTTTGAGTGCCAGGCGTGCCGCCACCCGCTATCGCGTCGGCGGGGGCCAAGCGCAACTCGATTTCGCGGATGGCGCTCAAGTGTTGCTCTAGCTTCTGCTTGGAGGCCGCTCCAAGAGAGGAGTTATCGCTCTTGTAGTGGGAGTACTCCGCAATGACGGTGTCGAGGATGCTTCGGCGCGCGTGGCGTTGCCGGATCTGTTCCGGATCGGGGGGAGCGCCGTTGACCGGAGGAGGAGTGATGCTGCCGAACAAGCTCTCAAACACCTGGCTCGGACGCTTGATGGGGGCGCGCGAGGAGCCGTCCGCATTGTAAACCCGTAGGGCCTGTGCGTCGCACGCACCGCGTCGAAACCACAGACCCGAGGACAGGGTGGCGGCGTTGGGGTCGAGGGCCTTACGCATGAGCTGATCGATCGAGGCACCTCCTGCGACATTGGTGCTACGGGCCTTCTCGCCCACGAACACGACCGTCGACGTGTTGCAGTGGGCACCCCCGAGCGCACCCTGGTCGAGGCTCACCGAAAACATCGCCATCTTGTTCGCGAGCCCTGAGTAAGGTTGTAGCGCGCTCGAGAAGTCACGCTGCCAAGCCGGATCGAGACCCAGGCCGAAGAACGCTGTGATCATGCGCTGGGTTGGCGTGCCCGGAGCGGCGAGGGCATGGCTCCGCCGCATCTCTTCCATAAAGGGTAAGGCGATTGCCACGGACCCTAGGCCACGCAACAAGGTTCGGCGGCTGAGTAGCGTTCGTCTTGAGTTCACGGAAGCCTCACTCGATGGGAAGGGTACGAAAAAGGTCATGGCGCACGAGAGCCTGTACGATCTCCTCGTAGGGCAGGTCGCGCGTGGTTCGATTGAGCTGCTCGATGGATCCGGCGTGGTTGGCTTCGAGACGCTGCCCCAGTGCGAACTGCACATTCTTTTGCATGAGGCAGCGCTGCACGCGATCGCTCTCTGAAATGGCTTTGGCGAAAGCTTCGAAGTTGGTGAACTTCACCTCCGCTGCGCCACTCAAGCTCTGCGGAATCCAGCCGTCATCCGAGAGTGCGTTGCCGAAGGCATCCTTGTCTCGATAGCGCCCGCGCGAGTCGAAGTGTTCGAGCGCGTACCCCACCGGATCGAACCGCGCGTGACACGCGCCACACTCCGGCCGCGTGAGACGCGCTTCGGCCACCTCGCGCTGGGATGCGTTCTTCGGCAGCGTCGCCAAGAAGCCGTCGATCTGATCCTGCAAGCTCGCCGGCGGATTGGGCGCGTCGCCGCAGAACAGCTGCGTCATCTGAAACAGGCCACGCGCCACGATCTCACCGCCATCCGCATTCGTCATGCCCGCGATGATGCCTGGCTGCGCGAGTAAGCCCACGCGGCCCGCAACACCCGTAAGATCGTACTCGCGTACTCCGTCGCCCAGCGACATGACTCCGTATCCGGCAGCCAAGGCTGGTGTCAGAAATGCCTTGGGAGTCGTGAAGATCTGGGCCAGCCCGCCGCGCTCCTCCCAGATGTAGCTTTGGTAGAATGCGATTGCCGTCTCGACCAGCTCCGCGCGCAGTCCATCGTCGTCCGGTAAGCTCTCTAGACGAGCCCAGTCGAGCACGAAGCGCGCGGTGGAGCGTTTTGCACGCGGGTCATCCAGCATGCGAGCAACCTGCTTCGACACGCCTTCCACATCGTCGATAGCTCCGCTCTTAGCGGCCTCGAGGAGTGCGCGATCAGGAGCCGACTGCCACAGATAGTAAGAGAGGCGGGATGCCATCTCGTAGCCCCGGACCGCGCGCAGGCCGTGAAACGAGTCGTCGACCTCTTGCTCGATCAAGTACAAGAACTGCGGAGCCTGAAGCAGGGCTTGTATCGTCCCGCGCGCGGCCTGTGCGAAGTCCGCTCCGTCCCCCACCAACGTCGCAAAGAGCGCGCCATACGTGTGACGTTCGGAGGCATCGGTGGGGCGGCGAAATAAGAGGGAGGCTGCACTCGCGACGAAGCCGTCGATGCACTCCTGTTTCGTAACGTCGCGACAACTCGCGTGCGCGCTCAGAAAAACCTCGAAGTCGAGGCCCGCGAGCACGCGCTCGGACAGTGTGTTGTAGGCGAGCACATGATTGGGCAATGCCACTTGTCCCGAGGCGGTGTTGGCGAAGCCGTCGAGTGGTCGATCGCCAGGAATCAAGGCTTGGTCGTCTGTGCCGAGCTGTACGCCAAGCTGGTCTTCGACCGTGAATAGATACTCGTCGCGGGTCAGTCGGCGCAAAAGCGGCGCGACCGGCACGAAGGCGGGATCCTGCGGGGTCACCTCGCCCGTGCTGGGATCCTGCGCGGAGTCCGTGGGCTTGCGCGAGGCACTTCCGCCAATCGGTCCGGCGGGTAATTCGTCGAATGCGCCAATGCATCCGGTCAGGCACAACGCGGCCATGCATGCACGGCCGAGCGCGAGGGTCGAAGGGCGAGGCATGAACAGTGGTCCCGTCGGCGCCTAAAAAAAGCTCACGTGCGGGGCTTTTGTTTTTTGGCTCCTCAGCACCCTTTTCAGATCTCAGCGCGGTCAGGGAAAGTCGCGCCGAAACCGCTGCACCTCGGTCAGCAACGACTTTGCTTCGTAGGATCTCTCGTCATGGAGGCTCTGCTCGGCTTCGCCTGCGTGCCTGCGGGCGGCATCGGGATCGCCTTGTCGGCTGAGTTGGGCGAGTGCGAAGTGCGCCGCGGCCGACGCTAGCTTCGCGTCCTTGCCCTCGAGTAGCTCGAGCGCGCGCAGCGCGTCTTTGCGTGCGTCCGAGGGGCGACCCGTCGTGAGTGCAAGGCGCGCACGCACCGTGAGGGTATAGGCGACCTTCTCGTGAGACTCGCCATAGATTTTCGTGGCGATCTCTAGCGCTTCGTCGACCGAGCTTGCCGCCAAGCTGAGCTGTCCGGCGCGGAGGCTCAGCATGGCGACTGCGTCCAGGGCCTGCAGCATCCAGTCGGTCTGGGCGTGGCCATCCGCGCGCATCTTCTCGATCGCCTCGGTGTAGCGGCGCAGCGCCTCCTTGTCGTCCCCTCGCTCGCCCGCGACGGAGGCGTAGTGCACTCGGGCTGCGGCCACATGCACGTGGCCCGGTGAATGGGCTTCGAGGAGAATCGAAAGGCCGCGGCGCATGAGATCGTCCGCCGCGTCCCAGCGGCCCAGTTGGCGCATGGTATCGCCGAGGTTGACGGTCGAGATTCCCACCTCCGGATGCTTCTCACCCAGCGTGGCTCGCTGCATACGCAGGACGCGCTCGTCCAACTCGGCGGTCTTCTCGGCGTCGCCGACCTCATCGTAGACGTACGCCAGATTGCCTAGAAAGGGAGCCATGTTGGCGTTGTCGGGACCGAGGATGGACTCGGCGAGCTCCACGGAGCGGGTCAGCACACGCTTGGCCTCATCTACCTTTCTTAGCGCTACGAGGGCGGGACCGAAGTTCTTGAGCAACGTCGCGGTGCCGAGGTCATCGGGGATCTTCGCGCTCGAACGCAGCGCAAGGGCTTTGCGAAAGCTTGCTTCCGCCTCCTTGAACTGGGTCTTGCTCGTGTGCAACGACCCGAGCGTCCCATAGTACTCTGCCTGCAATACGGGGTTGTCCGATTGGGCCGCGAGCAGCACTTCAGTCGGGAAGCTCAGCGCGAGCCCCTGGTCCAACTCCGACTTGTTCGCGTGAACGTGGATCGCGTTGATGAATGCGCGCGCTGCGAGGGCGGAGTCCTTGCCGGCCATCGCGGCGAGTGCTGCGCCGCGATAGTCAGCGAGCGCGTCCTCGTAGCGTGCCAGCGTTTCATGGACGACACCCCTTCGAAACAGCGCCTGTGCCCGCAGCGGAGTGTAGTCCACCTGCTGCACCTTCTCGAAGGTTGCCTTGGCGAGCGCGTCGGCGTCGGCGTACTTGCCAGCGACGGACAGTGCCTCTACGGCGTCCAGCTCTTTTTCGAGTGCTTCAATCTTTGCCGAGAGCTTGGGGTCGTCGGGCTTGGGCACCTCTTGCTTCAGCGAATCGGTGTCTCCGCAGTGCGACACGTTGGAAAGAAGCGCTATCGCCTCTGGGATGCGCTGCAGTGTCTCGCGGGTCGCACCCTTACCTGCGCCCTGAAGCACCCGCTGCACCTGCAGTCGGCGTCGCTCGAGGCAGCTCATACGCAGGTCGAGGAGGGCGGCCGACTGCGAAGCGCGCACGAACGTCGCATCACACGCCTGCACATAGCTCGACTCGTACGCGCGGAAGAAACGCGCAACTCCTTTGTCAACCGCTGCAAACAGGGAGTCCGCGAAGGGGACCCCCGCACCTCCGAGTACGCCACGAAGGCGTGCCTGCGAAGGTTCGGTCCACAGGTTGCGGACTTGCGTGCTGCCGCGCCTGCACCGCTCTTCGGGACCTTCTCGAAAGAAGGTCGCTGACACGGCGGCCATCATGACCACCAAGGCCACGGCCACCATTGCGCGGGTGAGCCATGCGCGACGGTCCCGGCGAAGTTCAGCCAGGAGAGCGTCCATGCTCTCGAAGCGGTCTACCGGATCGAGCGCGAGGCCACGCAGCAGGATGTTGCGCAGCCAGCGCGGGGGCGCCTTACCATCGCGGCCCAAGCTGAGCGCGCTCTTCTGAAGATCGGCGCCCGGGTTGGGGGTACTGTCGTAGACGGCCTCGTAGAGAGAGCAGCAGAAACAGTACTGATCGGAGCGCGCGTCGGCGAGTCTGCACTCGCGCTGCTCGGGCGACATGTAGCGGGGCGTGCCAAGTATCACGCCCTCAACTGTGAGTGGCGACGAGAGACCGCTGCGGTTGGGCGTCGTCGTCGTCGCGAGGGAATGCACACCGCCCTCGTCCCTCGCAGTGACGGAGGCGAACGCGTCCTCCGCCCCGCGCGCGATCCCGAAGTCGATCACGCGCACACGCCCGTCCGCTCCCAGGAGAACGTTTTGGGGCTTGAAGTCGCGATGGACGAGTCCGGCTCGATGCGCTGCGGCCAGTCCTTCCCCGGCGGCACAGTACGTCCGCACGATCTCGGCGAGCTTCGGCTTCTTTTGCTGGATCCAGTCGGCTAGCGACAGCCCCTCCACGAACTCCATGGCGATGAACACCGAGCTGTCCATCGTCCCCGCGTCGTACACGGTGACCACGTTCGGGTGCGACAACACCGCCAACGACTGGGCCTCGCGCAACATTCGGATGCGAGCCGCGTCTCGCTCCTCGTCCGACCCTCCCGCGAAGTTGACGAGCTTGAGCGCCACGCGCCGATCGAGCTGCGGGTCGAGGGCCTCGTACACGACCCCCATTCCCCCCATGCCGATGCGGCGAACGATGCGGTATCGGCCCACCTCGTAGCCCTCGGGCAAGGGCTCGCTGGGCTCGGCCCCTGCGCCAGCGAGTGTCGCGGTGCGGTCGTCGTAGGTCTCGTAGCCGGCAGAGAGAGCGGGCTTTTCCGACATGAGGTCACATCCGGGCGAGGCGACGCCGAGCTTCCGCCAATGCATTCGAGCCTAACGCTGTGTGGGTGCCCCCGTATAGCCCCCATTCGTTATCGCCTCGGAAGGGCCGCCCCGCCCCGCGGCGCGACGGGTCGTTGAGCGAGTCTCACGATCACGCCCAATCGCATCGGCGCCACGGCGTCGCCCTAGCTTTGCAAGGTCCGTCCCAGAGCTGACAACGCAGATGGGAAGGGCGGCTTGTGCGACGAGTCGTGCGCGCAGGTGAGCAACGGCAAGCCGGCGTGCTCCCGCGCGCTCAGCGCCTGGGCTTGGCTGTCGATGCGGGGGCGTCTGCCGGCGTGAGCGTTTCCGTGGCGCCGTCGGTTTCGATCGAGACGGCCCAGCGCTCATCACCGTAAGGTCCGCCGGGGACGTTCGCATTCCAATCCAAGTTGAGCCAGACCGGGCAACTGTCATCACTGCGATAGTAAGTGTTCGTCATGCTGGGCGCGGGACCGAGGCGTCTGTCCCAATGCGCGCGCACATAACGTCGAAGTCGCTTGGCGATATCGTTCGCTACCGCGTCCATACAAACTTCGGCGTAGGCGTGCCCGCCGCGCGGACCATCCATCATTACCACACGAACACGGCCGCCGATCGCGCTCATCATGCCGCCGAGGGCGGTTGCGAAGTCGTCGCAGTCGCCAGCGAAGCCGTTGCTGATGGTCTCGCTGGCATGGGCGAAGTATTCGCTGCCGCGCGGGTCGTTGACGTAGCGAAAGCCTGCGCGCACGTGCAACCAGATTGCTGCCACCTGCTCGACGTGGAAAGGCCCCTCGGCCTTGGAGGCCACGTGAGCCGCAAGATTGCGCGTGATCGGGTTGGATGCGTCCATGGCGAGCATCACGCGTCCCGCCGATCCGGAAGCACGAATCGACTGCTCTTCGGGGGACATGTCGCTGCGCGTGCGACTCGGCGCAAGCTCCGGACCCTCAGGCACGAGTGGCGCGACCGAGCCCGAAACCTTACCTTCGTCACTCTTGCGCGTGCCCGTCAGCAGCATGCGATTGAAGGGTGCGACGCTGAACAGGCCGCTGACCAAGAGCACGGCGCTTACCGCGACGAAGGTCCCCATTGCCAGCGTCTTGACGAGGGATGGCTTGGCTTGGCCGAACAGCACCGCCGAGCCGCAGTGTGTGCAGCTCAGCTCGTCTTGTTTGAACCCCAGCGGGACCAACGCGACTTTCTTGCACTGGGGGCAGCGATAGCGGCCGAAGCGGGGCTTAGCGACGATGGTATCGCTGGCCCCATGCCGCAAGAACGTGCGCAGTTTCTGCTCATCCCAGGGCAGCATCTCGACGCCCAGGCGCACGTCTTGTCCGATCCTTACGGTCTTGGAAGTGGCGATGCGTTCTCCGTCGACGAAGGTGCCATTGGCAGAAGAGAGGTCCTCGAGTAAGAGCTCGCCCTTTTCCCAGCGCAGGCGCGCATGACGGCCCGATACGGACGGCCCTGGGACCACGACCTCACAGTCGGTCGCACGCCCCAACACCACATAAGGAACCCTAGCCACTGCGTGCAGTCTACATGAGCTGCCTGGGCGATGCCTGTCTGATCGACCGATGCCTGCGGCGACTCCACAAAGTTCGGCGGTGAGCTCTATGACGATCACACTTGAGTGCCCCGCAGATCCAGCGCCGCCACACGCCCCATTGAAGTGTTGCCTGGGCTAAAGCTGGCCCCCCGAGAACTAAGGTATAGATCGACTAGTGTGCAAGGGAGCCCGACTCGGCGGCCGCCGCTGCCGAAGGACGTGGGTATCCTAGCTTAGCGAGAAAGCGACCGATGCCTGGCATGAAGCCAGGGTCGGTCTTGTAGGCGGAACCGTGGAGGCCCGTGACTGGCAAGATATCCTTGGGCGGGCGAGCCAACTCATACAGCCGTGCTGTATGGGCAAACGGGTTGACCTCGTCCTCTCTGGAATGGACGAATAACTTGGGCATTGGCACATTCGCGATCTTATCGATCGAAGCGAAGCGGTTCCTAGCAAGCGCAAAGACGGGCAGGAACGGATATAACTCCCGGGCACGGTGCGGCACGGATAAGATGGCACCCTCCATAATTAGTGCCCCTCCCTTGAGCCGCGCGGCCAAGTTCACGGCCACTGCGGAGCCCAACGAATAGCCATAGAAGATGATGCGGTGTGGCTGCACGCCGAGGGTGTTGCGAAGATAAGCATAGGCAGCCTCCGCGTCCCGATACAGGCCTTGTTCGCTCGGCACGCCACCGCTTTCACCGTAGCCACGATAGTCCATGGCAAGGATACCTACCCCTAACGCCCTGAGCCTCGACCAGGCATCGTGGTATCCAAAGGTCCCAAGGTTGCCACTGTTACCGTGACAGTAGAGCAGCCAAGGCGCAGAGTCGGCAGGGACAGAAGCCGGCGGGGACATAACCCAAGCGGCCAGGGTTACCGAATCTGCGGTCTTCAGGCTTACCCTCTGTGGAACCAGTCCAAGCGACGATTGCGGAACCTTATAGGGCGACCGGTCCGGATAATAAATGAACCTGTCCTCCTCTACCTTAAACCAAGCAACGATCGCGGCATAGGCCACAAGCAGCGCAAGCGAAACACCAAGCAGGTAGGTTGCAAATTTCATGGTTTTTGCGTGTCGAACGGGCGAAAGGCTAGCACAGTGCGCGGTCAGCGCGGATAGACCCGGCAGGAACGCTTTGCGTTTTTGACGTAGAACACGCTGATATCGTCATGAGAACGGCCGAAGGGCGGCGTTTACGCTTAAGCGATGTCATCTCGAGACGACCAGGTCACACTGGGCGCCTCATGACCACTCGCACCTCGCTCTTGCTCGCGCTCGCCCTGCTTCTCCAGCCTCGCACGGCCCAGGCCGCGCCCGCCGAGGTGGAGCAAGCGGTGGATGCTGTGCTGCCTTTGTACCGCTGGTTTCATCAGCATCCCGTGCGCGAAGAGACGGGACTTCCCTATGCAAGTCAGAGCGCGGGTGTGATGCACGCGTGCGGGCACGACCTGCACATGTCCGCGGCCGTCGGAACCTTACGTTTGCTCGCCCGTAGCGCAAAGACATGGGCGGGCACCGTACTGTTCATCGGCCAACCCGCCGAAGAGACCGGCGACGGCGCTCGCGCGATGCTGAAAGACAAGGCGCTTCAGATGGTGCTGCGGGATTTGGGCAAGCCGAAGGTTGCCCTCGCGTTCCATGACGCCGCGGACATGCCGGCGGGAGTGGTGGGCATCAAGGGTGGCTTGATCACGGCCAACGTCGCTGGCACCTGGGCACCTGACGCTCAGGGCGCGCTGCGCACCGCGATTCTGAGTGCGCTCACCGCCATCCAAGAGGCGCTCAAGCCTTGACGAGATGATCAGGATGCTGTCCTTACCACCTCGAGGGCTGAGCTCTTCGAGAAGTCGCAGTCGGAGCCGCCAGTGCAGAGCGCCTCCACGAAGAACTGCACGGTGCCGAAGGTACTCGCGCTCAGGCGACTCGTACTCGGGCACGGCGCCGTACACGCCCCCACGAACGGCCGCAAGAAGGCGACATGGATGCGCAACGTTGGGTGCACGTAAGCGCGCTGCTCACCTCTAACGTCCCCGCCGCGTGCGGACCTTCCCGAATACTTGGAAGGCGTTGCGCACGCCGCCGGTGAGGCGCTCGATCAGCTGCGACGCAGTTGCCTCGGCGCTGTCCAGGAGTCCCTCCAGCCTGACTCTGTAGTGGGAGTCGCGGGTTCGCTTAAGCTTCTCGATGGTGACCTTCTCGACGAACGCCCACAGCGCGTCGCGCTCGGAGTAGGGTAGAAAGTAGTCGAGCTTGACCTGAAACGCGCCCTTGAACTTTCGTCCACCCCCGTCCAGCGACAGGCGGCGGATCAGGCTGCTGAGCTTCAGGCTGCGATCTGCGGTTCGGACCGACGCGTCGAGCGTCAGCTTCTTTCTGCGTTCGTCTTGCACGAGCGCAAACACGACGACGAGCGAGACCTTTTGTCGTCGTAGTAGCAAGTCGGCGATGATCGCTATGTCGTCGCGACTCCGGTCAGGGATGAAGCCAACTCCCGCGAAAAGCCAGTCTTTGTAGATGATCTGGTTGCGCTCGGCTCGCTGCAGTCGGTTCGTCGTCGCAGGGCCGATGGGGACGGTCGACAGCTTCTTGAGCACCGCTGCGTCTGCGAAGCGAGACAAGAACTTCATCGCCGCGTGGTCGGTCGCCGTCGCGAGGGCGTAATGATCGGTGTCGGTCTGTAGGCCGAACAAGAGTGCGGTCGTCATGCGTCGCATGTCGTGCTTCGAGACGCCGAGCTCTTCGTGGCGGGCCTCAAGGATCTGGGCAACGAGGGTGGAGGTGGACCCCACGTCGGTTCGACACCAGCGCATCTCGATCGGAAACGGCACCTCGACCGCATCGTGGTGGTCGATGTGGACGACGCAGGGCAGCGTTTCGGAGAGCCCCTCGACCACTGGCGATGCATGGTCCAAGACCAGGTAGGCGTCGGCCCAGCCCGCAACCCGGGCGAAGTCGTGCGCGATCTCGAACGGCAGCGACAGTTGCTTTACGAACACGCGATTCTGATGCAGCGAGAGCGCCTGGGTCGCCACGATACGGCACCTCTTGCCGAGCTTCTCGCACATGACCTTGCACACGAATGCCGCTGCCAGCGCATCGGGATCCGGCGACCCCTTGATGCAGAACAGCAAGTTGTTATGGGCGGAGATGGCCTGAAAAAATGCGGCGTCCGGATCCTTCATGGCCATGCACGCTAACCGCTATTCGGTGCGCTTTGCCAGAGGAGTCTGCGCCCGGCCGGCGCTCGCCAACGACCGCCTCACCAAGCTCAAGGCTGGCCGCTAAGATTATATTACATGTGTAGACATGTCGTTTGAGGGCGACCCGCTGTTTGTTCGGACGAAAGGCTCGGGCGTTGGGCTATTCTGGAGGAATGGCATGGCTCGCCGTCCTCCCTCTGCTGCTGCTCGCCGCTTCCGCTTGCGCCAAGGAGGACGTCCGAACCAGGGGGCCCTCCGATAGCGGGATGGCGCACGTGGACTCCGGGATAGCGCACGTGGACTCCGGGATGGCGCACGTGGACTCCGGGA
>JBKJIA010000350.1:0-28980 GCA_046598735.1 Polyangiales bacterium | reverse complement strand
CCACATCTCGTCCCTCGTGGTGTTCACGCCTGGTGATGAGCCCGACGTCTTGATCGCGATGAATCCAGCCGCGCTCAAGGCCAACATCAAAGAGCTCAAGAAGGGGGGCGTGCTGATCCTCGATACGGATCAGTTCACCGAGAAGAACCTCACGCGCGTCGGCTACAAGACGAACCCCGCCGATGACGGCAGTCTTTCGGCCTACAAGATCCACCGCGTCGACATCACGGGCATGACGCTGCGCTCGATCGAAGAGCAGGGGCTCAATCAGCGCGCCGCCGTGCGCTGCAAGAACTTCTTTGCGCTCGGTCTCGTGTACTGGATGTACAACCGCACGCTCGACCATACGCTCTCCTGGATCGATACTAAATTCCCCGGTAAACCCGAGATCGCCGAGGCCAATCGGCGGGCGCTCAAAGCGGGTTATCACTACGGCGAAACGGCCGAAATCTTCACGCACTCGTACGTTGTCAATCAGGCGGCGATCGAGCCCGGCACCTATCGCAACATTTCGGGTAACGAGGCACTCGCCTTGGGTCTTGTTGCAGCGGCGGAGCTGTCCGGACTCGATCTGTTCCTCGGCTCCTATCCCATCACGCCCGCCTCCGACGTGCTGCACGCACTCAGTAAGTACAAGAACATGGGCGTGCGAACGTTCCAGGCCGAAGACGAAATCGCTGCGATAGCTTCCGCAGTCGGCGCGTCTTACTCAGGGGCGCTCGCGATCACGACCACAAGCGGCCCAGGCATGTTGCTCAAGGCCGAGGCCATGAACCTGGCGCTGATGATGGAGCTGCCACTCATCGTCATCGACATTCAGCGCGGCGGCCCGAGCACGGGTCTGCCCACCAAGACCGAACAGTCCGATCTGATGATGGCCATGTACGGTCGCAACGGTGAGTCGCCGATTCCGATCATTGCGCCTTGCTCGCCTGGCGACTGCTTTTACGCAGCGATCGAAGCGGCACGCATTGCGCTCGAAACCATGAGCCCCGTGATCCTGCTCAGTGACGGCTACATCGCGAACGGCTCCGAGCCTTGGAAGGTGCCGTCGATGGACCAGATCCCCAAGATCGAAGTGAAGTTCGCAACGGATGCGGCAAGCTTCAAACCTTACTCTCGCGATGACAAGCTCGCGCGCCCGTGGGCCATCCCAGGCACGCCCGGTCTCGAGCACCGCATCGGCGGCATCGAAAAAGAGAACATCACCGGCAACGTCAGCTACACGCCCGAAAATCACGAATTCATGAGCAACCTGCGCGCGGAAAAAGTGCAGAAGGTGGCCGAGCGCTACGCAGCGAGCGAGATCTTCGGCGACGCATCGGGCGAGCTGCTCGTGATCGGCTGGGGCGGCACCCACGGCGCGATCCGTTCGGGCGTCAAATCCATGCGCGCACGCGGCCACAAGATCGGCCATCTGCAACTTCGCAACTTGAACCCGTTACCCAACGATCTCGGCGAGATCTTGCGCCGCTACGAGCGCGTGCTCGTGCCGGAGCTCAACATGGGCCAGCTCAGTCAGATCATTCGTGCGCGCTACCTCGTCGATGCACGGCCGTACACGAAGATCCAGGGCAAGCCCTTCAAAGAGAGCGAAATTTACGACGCCATCGCGGCGCAGCTGGAGGCTCACTGATGAGTGTCTATCCCTTGGTGCAACACACCGATCCAAGCACCCTCAAGCTCAAGGACTTTCAGTCCGATCAAGACGTGCGCTGGTGCCCTGGCTGCGGCGATTACTCCGTGCTCGCCAACGTCCAGCGCGCCATGCCCACGCTCGGCATACCGCGCGAAAACTTTGTATTCGTAAGCGGCATCGGCTGCTCCAGCCGCTTCCCTTACTATATGAACACTTACGGTATGCACACCATCCATGGTCGTGCGCCTGCGGTGGCCACCGGCATCAAGAGCGTAAGGCCTGATCTATCCGTGTGGGTGATCACCGGCGACGGCGATGCGCTCTCGATCGGCGGCAACCACTTCATGCACGTGCTGCGTCGCAACGTCGACATCAAATATATGCTGTTTAACAACCGCATTTACGGGCTGACCAAGGGGCAGTACTCTCCCACGTCGGAGCTCGGTAAGAAGACCAAGTCCACGCCCATGGGGTCCATCGACTATCCGATCGATCCGGTCAGCGTAGCGCTCGGTGCGGGCGCCACATTCGTAGCGCGCTCGGTCGATGTCGACGCGGTGGGCTTTCAGCAGGTGCTCGCATCTGCGGCTACCCACAAGGGCACGGCCTTCATCGAGATCTATCAGAACTGCAACATCTTCAACGATGGCGCGTTCGTACAGCTCCAAGACAAGAAGTCGCGCCCCTCGTCCGCGCTCATGCTCGAGCACGGTAAGCCCATGCGCTTTGGCGATAAGAATGAGAAGGGCATCATGCTCGACAGCCAAGGTCGCCCGCTCGTGGTGGACGTGGCCGATGGCACTCGGGAAGGCGTCGGCGAAGACAAGCTGCTCGTTCACGACGAGACCAGCGACACCATTCCGTTTGTAATTAGCCGCATGAAGCCGCCACATTTCCCCACGCCGCTTGGCGTAATCCGCAAGGTGCAGATGCCGACCTACGACGACATGCTCAACGCCCAGGTCGAGTCCGCCAAACCCAAGCGCGTGAGCGTGCAACAGCTCTTAGACGCAGGGGAAACCTGGACCGTCAAGTAAGTTGACTGCATGCGGGGGCCGCTCCGCCCGCCTACGGCTGTCCGAGTTCATACCCACGCGGCCGTTTTTCGTTGAATCGAAGCCGTGCATAATGGGTCTCGATTGTCGTGGCCCTGGGGTGGGTCCAATTTCGGCAAACCTATCGGGACCTTGCCGAGGCCTGACCCAGGAGCTTGCTTCTCACAGGTAAACGCTGTTGACCTCGGCACAAGTTTCAGAGAGGATGCGCCCATGCTTAATAGGAACCGTTCATCGAACCGCGTACTCGGGCTGCTTATGTTGGCCCTGGGGCTAGTGACTGCGGCGCCTCTTACTAACCACGCCGCCGCTGATGGACCCGTGTCCGAAGGCGGGCTCAAGTGGGAGTTCCTCGACCAGGATGATGGCATCGACATTTGGAAGCTCGAGATTCCCGGCAAGGAGCTGCCGGGGTTTCGCGGCCAGGTGATCATCAATGCCAGCATGCAGCACATCCTCGACGAGATGATGGACTCCAAGCACCACAAAGACTGGATGTACCGCATCCAAGAGTCCTCCGTGCTCGAAGAGCTCAGCGCCAGCGACGCGATCGTCTACAGCCGCACTTCGGCGCCCTGGCCCGTGGCGGATCGCGATGTGATCTTGAAGGTCGGCTATCACTACAACGCCGACAAGAGTCACTTGATCATGCGCTTCAAGAACATCGATTCGAACAAGCGTAAGGTACCCGCGAACGTGGTGCGCATGCCGTATTTGTCGGGCTTCTACAAGATGTGGAAGATCGGCGAGAATAAGACCAAGGTGCTGTACGAGGTCGAGGCGGACATCGGCGGCTCGATCCCGCTCTGGATTGCCAAGAAGGCGTCCAAGGACCTGCCCTACATCACGCTCTCAGCCTTGCGCACCCGCGTGATGCAGCGCGCCAAGCAGTAGCTTGCGTTTGCGAGCTCGCTCGCGTGCTAGTTGCTTTCACGTCGCGTATCTTGCCGGCGCATGAAGCCAGAAGAGCATGAGCGCATGTTCCGCGTCGAGGCGGAGCACTTCTGGTTTGTCGGCACACGTAGCGTGATCTCATCCGTGCTGAGTCACGCGCTGACAGGACGACTCGCCGGCGCGCGCGTGCTCGATCTCGGCTGCGGCACGGGCTACACGCTGACGCGTCTGCCTGAGGGTGTACGGGCCGTGGGGCTCGATTACGCACCCGCCGCCTTGCGACTGTCTTCGCGTAGGCAATCGGGAGCGGCACTCGTGCGCGGTGATGCGCGACGCTTACCGTTTGCCGATGCCGTGTTCGATGCAGTGCTTGCGCTCGACGTGCTCGAGCATCTAGACGGTGACGAGCAGGCAGCGCGCGAGATTCGTCGCGTGATTAAGCCAAACGGCGTCCTGATCGCGACCGTGCCCGCGTTTCGTTGGCTCTGGAGCGCGCACGATGAGGCGCTCGATCATCGACGTCGCTATACCCTTCCGGAAATCAGCGGCGTGTTGCGCACGGCAGGTTTTGGAATCGAGCGTGCGAGTTACTACAACTTCTTCCTGTTTCCGCTGATCGCAGGCAAGCGCATCTGGGACAAGGTCCGCACGCAGCCCGCTCCAGAGCACGCCGATTTGGATCTGCCACCCGCGCCGCTCAATCGCATATTAGCCGCAGTATTGGGCTCCGAACGGCACATCGTGACCCGGATGGCATTGCCTTTCGGCGTGTCTTGTTTGGTGGTCGCCCGGGCCGCGCCCTGACGCACTCGGCGTCTGCGGACTGGACGCATGCAAAGCTGTTCACCCGCGTCGCGTTGTTTGCTAGGTTCATGCCGTGCGCACAGCGCGCCCCTTCGCTTATGGTTAGGTCCTGCCTATGAGTACTTTACGGTTACGTCGTACCTCGGTTCGTGCGCTCTTGTTGGCGGGCGTCGCATGCTGGGCCCTGACGGCGTGCGAGGTCGATAGGCCTAAGGGTTTCAGTCCGACCAAGCGCGTGGCAACGCAGGGTAACTCCGAGCTGTTTGCGGACGGGGGTTCCGATGGCGAGCTCAGCGATGGCGGAAGGATCGCCCCGCCCGTCATTGTCGACAAGGATGGCGGCATGCCAGTGGCGGCTGATTCGCCGCTCGCTAAGGCGCAGGGGTACTATTGGCTGCGCACCGACATCGAGTTTACTTACTCGCAATCCGCCGGTTTCCAGACCGTCAGGGTCTTCAATCGCGCAAGTCACATGGCGTTGACGCAACTCGTGGCTGAAGGGCAAACATTGAAGGCGATCGAGCGCACCTGTCACGTGTTTTATCAACACAAGTGTCAGAGCGCGTGTACCTCGTTTTCCACGACCGTGGCACCCAACGCGGCCAAGCTGTACCGCACGCAAGACCTGCCGCGCGTTTACACGCTGACGAACAACAACACCATGTTCGTGACCAACGCTGCATCTCTGACGCTTGGCTGGACGGGGCCAGCGAACGCCGTACCCACGAGCCTGTCTGATCCGACCGTATGGAATACCAACAATGACGCCACATCCAAGGGTTTCTACGTCAACGTCAAGGCTGGTGGTTTGCCGCAGGTCGTCGACTGTTACTACAACACCGTGGAACGGGTGACTTCGACCTATAGCGGTGAGTTGAACAAGAGCGGCTCGCTTGACGGCATCAACGTCAAGATGAGCACGGAGGGTTCTTCCGCGAAGACCCTTGGCTCCCAGGGCGGGGGTGCCTGTGTTCCGGGCGAGGATACGCCCGCCCCCTCGCGCTCGACCGTGCGCTTCGCAAAGGTGCAAGGTGGCGCATCGTTTTGGGATTGCCCAGCCATCGCGGACTTCAAGGCCAAGCTTTCCGATCCGCCCGGCGCTCCGTAAGCCTTACTGTTTCGCTGAACACTGATAAGTTGGCTCTAGCCATGGGCGAGCGTTTCACTACAGTACGGCTGCGAGGCGACCACGGAGGTCGCCGGTTGTATGAGGTGAGCGATGGACATCAAGGGCGCAGTAGCGCTGATTTCGGGTGGTGCTTCGGGCCTTGGCGAGGCGACGGTTCGCGCGTTCGTTGCGGCGGGCGCGAAGGTCGTAATCGCAGACATGAACGTCGAGAAGGGCGAAGCACTCGCCAAGGAGCTCGGCGCTGACGTGGCGTTCGTGAAAACAGACGTCGCGGACGGCGACCAGGTTCAGGCGGCGGTCGACAAGGCCGTGTCGATGGGCTCGTTGCGCGCGACGATCAGCTGCGCAGGCATCGGCGCAGGCGTGCGCATCCTTGCCAAAGACGGCTCGCCCCACGACCTCAAGTTGTTTCAAAAGATCATTAGCGTGAACCTGTTCGGGACGTTCAACATGATGCGGCTCGGCGCGGCGGCCATGAACAAGAACACGCCCGATGCAGACAATCATCGCGGCGTGATCGTGAGCACCGCATCCATTGCCGCTTTTGATGGGCAAATTGGCCAAGCTGCATACAGTGCGTCCAAGGGCGGTGTCGTGGGCATGACCTTGCCGATCGCGCGCGACCTGTCAAAGGCGGGCATTCGCGTGTGTACGGTCTGTCCGGGCACGATGGATACGCCCTTGCTCGGCTCCTTGCCGGAAGCTGCGCGCCAGGGCCTGGCGGCCTCGATTCCGTTCCCTAGCCGCCTCGGCGCGCCCGCGGAGTTCGCGGCATTGGTCAAGCACATTGTCGATAACAACTATATGAACGGCGAAGTCATCCGCATCGACGGCGCCTTGCGTATGGCACCGAAGTGAAGGCTCGCGCGTCGGCCGCCATCGCCTGCTTGTGGCTCTCGTGGGCAAGCAGCGTGTCCGCCGACGTGCCTTCTTCTGCGTTTCAAAACATCGAGCGGCCCCATCGTTTGTGGATTCAAGCGATAGGGCATACGGGCAAGCTCGAGTCGGATCGCATCACGATGATTGCTCCCCGTTTCGGCGGCGCTTTCTTGTTGGGCGATTCGATCGAGCTCGAGGTGGAGCTACCGCTCGTCACCGCCAATTTCGAGCGTAAAGCCGAACAAACCGCGGAGATTCGCACGCTGCCCGGCAATCCGTTTGCGGGGATTGGCTACGTCGTTGCGCCCCGCATCTTCCGCTTTACGGTGGGCGGCGGCATCGCAGCGCCCTTGGCCAAAGACAAGCGATCTGACCTTTACGATGACTTGGCGTTTCGCTACGCGCTCGCAGCGCGCTCGGGGCGCGAGGCCTGGCTCTATACGCCCGATCGCTTGCCCATCGTGGTGTACGCGAATTTGGAAGCCAAGCTTGAACGCGGCCCCTTGCTAGGCGCCGACATGGCACTGGCGTTCATGCCGCGCGTGCGCGGCCGTGGCGATGACTTGGTAAGCACCACGCAGGTGGGCGTGTGGGCCGCAGCATCGTTGGCGGACGACGCGGTGCGATTGGGCGGGCGTATCGATGCGGTGTTGCTCGAAGGCGGTCGCTCGCAAACGGCGCTCGTGCCGTTCGTGCACGTGGAAACCAGCACCGGCACCCTGTTTCGCGCGGAGTTCACTGCCAATCTCGACAAGCCTTACGGTTTTGCCTTCGAAGAGGGCGGCGTCTGGGGCCTGAGTGTGCTCGCAGGCAGCCGCTTTTGACGGCTAGCCACCAGCGCGCAGGCACCTTACTGTTGGGTGGCTAGTCCATGGGCGACTTCGACCCGGCTTTTCTCGCTTGGCTGATAGCGCTCTCTTTCCTCGGTTTCGTGATCACGTCGGCCGTGGGCTTGGGCTCCGCGATTTTTCTCGTGCCGTTCTTCATGCTGCGGCTGCCACCGGCCCAAGCCGTCAGCTTGGCTGCGCCCATCACGCTCGTGGGCAATCTTTCGCGCGCGTACATGTTGCGGGAACACATCGATAAGCGCGCTGCATGGATCGTCACGGTCACGTCCGCGCCTGTTTCCGCGCTCACTGCGTTCTACATCTTGGATATCGATCCGCACTGGCTCAAGCGCGCGGTCGGCTTGCTCGTCTTGTTGAGTCTGCTGCTCGATTCATTTCGTCCAGGAGCGATAAAAGTGGGCGCCACTGGGCTTGCCGTGAGTGGCGCAATCTGTGGCGTGTTGAGCAGTTTGGCGGGCGTGGCGGGGCCGCCTGGAGTCGTCGCGATGCGTGCTTACGGTTTGAGCGGACAGACCTTCGTCGCCACCTTGGCGGTCTGGGGCGTAGCGCTACAGGCCACCAAGATTCCCGCGTACGTGATCACCGGTGCCATGCCCCTTACCCTCATTCCGCTCACACTCGTGCTTTGCGTGTTGTCGGTCGTCGGCGCTTGGCTTGCTACGCGCTTTCTTTCAGGCATGCGCACGGAAACGTTTCGCTTGCTGCTCAATGGCGTGCTCGCCGCCGTGGCACTTTGGCTGCTTTCGGAAGATTGGTTGCGCGAACAGATCTGAGGCTTTCGAGCGCGGTCTGCCCGCCTTGAGCTCAAGTTGGTTGCAAGGCTTTTGGCATCTTCGCCACGTGCTGGGCGCGCGAGTATGCTTATGCCAGCATGCCGGCCCCCAAGCTCTCGGTGAACATCAACAAGTACGCGCTGCTGCGCAACTCGCGCGGTCATGACACTCCCAATCTGCTGTGGGCGATCGATACGTGTTTGGCTGCGGGCGCTCACGGCATCACGGTGCATCCGCGTCGCGACGAGCGACACATCAAGCTTGCAGACGTGCCAGTGATAGCGGCGCATTTGCGCGACAAGCATCCGGGTGTCGAGCTCAACATCGAGTGCGAGCTTGCACCGTTCGCCTACGATTTAATCGAGCAGACCCTTCCAGCGCAGTGCACGTTCGTGCCGGTCACGCCGGGCGAGGTGACCTCCGATCACGGTTTTCTTCCCAGTGACATTCATGAGCTGCGCCACGCGATCGAGCCCATGCGTCGCTTGGGTGTGCGCGTAAGCCTGTTCGTCGATTGCGTGCCCGACCACGTGCGCGCGCTCGCAGAAACAGGCACCGATCGCGTGGAGCTGTATACAGGCCCCTATGCTTGGGCTTGGGGCACGCACGAACAAGCCGCCCGCACGCGCGAAGTCGAGCACAGCGCCGAGGCGGCGCTATCCGTCGGCCTGGGCATCAACGCCGGTCACGATCTAGATCGTCATAATTTGGCCGGAATTTGTCGTGTTTCGGGCTTGCTTGAGGTGAGCATCGGGCATGCACAGGTGTGTCGCGCCCTCGAAGTCGGCACCGCGCAATCCGTGCGTGAGTTGCTTGTCGCCCTTGGCCCGTAGAAAACATCCCACGGCGTTAGCCGATAGCGGCCCCTCCACTGCAGACGCCGTGGAGTTCGCGCAACAGGCTGCTAGGCTCAGCACGGGGTGAACACGTGAGCGAGTATCCAAAGCCGCCTTGGCGCACGTATGGAAGTGGACTCGCGATTCCGTGCATCGTCTCGGCGCGCGACGTGCAAGTGCCCGACGAATTTTCGGTAGTGCGCACCGCGGGCCGCACGCTAGGCATGCTCGTGTATCTCGAGTACGCAACGCCGTCGCCGCTTACTTATCGCGAGCTCATTTGGTTGAGCGCCATCGTGCGCTGTCGCGACCGTAGCTATCACGTGCCGCGCCGCTTTGGTCCCATGTACTACGTCGCGCGCATGTACGTGGATAGCGCTGAATCGCTCGAGGCCGGCCGGAAGGAATGGGCACTGCCCAAGACGGCCGCGGTGTTTACGCGCACCGGCAATCGCATCGGTGTCAGTGCCGAAGACGGAACCGAGATCTCGTTCGCTTTTCGCCCACGCGGCCCCAGCTTCACGGCGCCTACCAACATCTCCACATTGCAAAAGGGGATAGGGCGCGTGGTCTGTTTTCAAGCGAGCGGCCGCGCGCAACTGCAGCTTGCTACCTATCGCATCGAGTCGTTCGCGTCTGAGCATCCTGAGTGGCAGAGCTTCAAGTCGGGCATCGTTTTACCGGGATTTGCCTCGCATTTGCGCGCGTTTGAAACCACCATGCGCGCACCTATCGAGATTCCACGTGCACTGCCTTCGCTCTCTCCTGCACCTGCGTTGATCTGACTATGGATATCCCTTCACAGCTAGTCGCAGGTCGCTATCAACTGCTCGAGAGTGCCGGCGACGGCGGCATGGCGCGCGTGTATCGGGCGATCACGCATGGCGCGGCGGGCTTTCAGCGCATGGTCGCGCTCAAGCGGGTACACGATCATTTGTCGGGCAACACCGAGTTCGTGCGCATGTTCATTGAAGAAGCGCGTATCTCGTCCGAGCTCGATCATTCCAACATCGTTCAAGTGCACGACTTTGGTGTCGACGGCGGCGGCTACTACCTGGTGATGGAATGGGTAGACGGTCTGCACCTCGGCCATTACGGAGCTTCGTTCAAGCGTCGTGGCGAGCTTACGCCCTGGCGTTTTGTGGCATCGATCGGTGCGCAGGTGCTAGCTGCCCTCGCCAGCGCCCATGAGCGTGTGAACGGGGATGGCGTGCTCGCGCCCGTGATCCATCGCGACGTGACGCCGCACAACGTACTGTTGAGCGTGCAAGGAGTAGTCAAGCTGGCTGACTTTGGTTTGGCGCGCGCCATGGACCGCGCACGCATGACGAATCCCGACGTGGTCAAGGGTAAGCTCAGCTATCTCGCGCCCGAGCTGGTGCAGGGCAAACCCGCAAGCCCGCAGAGCGACATCTACGCCGTCGGTATCTCGCTTTGGGAAACGTTGAGTGGCGAACGCTTGTACGCAGCAGATACCGATGCCGAACGTATCCGTAAGGTCCGCGAAGCAGAGGTACCTCCGATCGACTCCAAGCGTGCTGATTTGCCCGATGGTCTCATCGCCATCGTGAACAGCGCGCTCGAACGCGAGCCTGCACAGCGCTTTGCGAGCGCCCACGAGATGGAGCACGCACTCTTACGGTTGATGGGTGGCAATCCAGTCAGCGCGCGTGAGCTGGGGCAATCTGTCACCGAAGCGCGCATTGCCACCGGCCTATCGCCACGCAGCCTGCGCCCGCCTCTGTCATCGCTTGGGCCGGCCGTTGATGCGCCGGTGCGTGCCGCGCGTGCGATCGTGGTCAAGCCCGAGGAGTAGCGGGTTTTTTCGGGCTTTTACCGGTACTTTTTCTGGTCGCGCTCGTGCTGCCGCTGCCGAACGTCTCCAAGATACGACGTGCGGCGACGGTGGCTGTGATCTCACCATCATGAACCTGACGCTCGAGCTCGCTGACTTGCGCCTTGACCTTGGGATGCGCACGCAAGGCGCCCATCAGCTCGATCTCCACCATCTGCCACATCCAGCGCAAGAGCTGACGCTTACGCTGTTGATCGAGCTCGCCGCTGGCGGTTAGCTCTGCGCGATGGCGCTCTACGTGATCCCACAGTTCCGTAAGGCCCCGATTCGACAGACCTGAGCATGTGACGACGGGTACCTTCCACGTATCGGTGCGACCGTGCATGAGCTCCAGCGCGCTTGCGTACTCGCGACGCGCGCGTTGAGCGGCCTTTTCGTTGTCTGCGTCTGCTTTGTTGATCGCCACCAAGTCTGCAAGCTCCAGGATGCCGCGCTTGATGCCCTGCAGCTCATCGCCTGCGCCAGCCAGCATGAGCACGAGAAAGAAGTCGACCATGTCCGCAACCATGGTTTCCGATTGGCCTACGCCAACGGTTTCGACCAGCACGACGTCAAAGCCGGCCGCTTCGCACAACAACATGGTCTCGCGCGTCTTACGGCCCACGCCACCGAGTGAGCCGCTGCTTGGGCTCGGCCTGATGAACGCGCTCAGATCCTGAGACAGCGTCACCATGCGCGTCTTATCCCCTAAGATCGAGCCGTGCGTGCGCTCGCTCGTGGGATCGACGGCAAGCACGGCGACCTTATGTCCGGCCTTGGTAAGGTTACCCCCTAGCGCTTCGATGAACGTGCTTTTGCCCACGCCCGGTACACCGGTGATGCCCACGCGTTGGGCTGCGCCAGTCAATGGCAACAGGCGTACGAGGACTTCCTGCGCCAGGTCGTGATGTGCGGGGGCGTTGCTCTCCACGAGCGATATCGCACGACCTAAGATCGCGCGATCACCCGCGCGTACGCCGTTCACATAGTCATCCACCGTAAGGTCGCGGCGGCGCGGCAGGTGCAGGGGCACGCGCGCACCGCTCGAATCGCTCCTATCGTCACTTGGCGGGGGCATATCCAAGACGCTGATTGAGCTCGCGAAGTAGCTCGGCCGCAGCCTTACTGATCACGGTGCCCGGTCCGAACACGGCACTAGCACCTTCCCTGTAGAGCTCTTCGTAGTCTTGGGGCGGAATCACGCCGCCCACGACGATCATGATGTCTTCGCGGCCAAGCTTGGTGAGCGCGCCCTTGAGCGCCGGCACAAGCGTAAGGTGTCCGGCCGCGAGCGAGCTTGCGCCGATGATGTGCACGTCGTTCTCGACGGCTTGGCGCGCCGTCTCTTCTGGCGTTTGAAACAGCGGACCCACGTCGACATCGAAGCCCAGATCCGCAAACGCGGTAGCGATCACTTTGGCGCCGCGGTCATGGCCGTCTTGGCCCATTTTGGCGACCAGGATACGTGGGCGACGGCCTTCGTTGTGCTCGAAGTCGTCTGCCAGCTTTTGTACTTCCTTGAGGTCGCTTGAGTCTTCGCCCACGGTCTCCTTATATACGCCCTTGATCGAGTGGATGGTGGCCACATGGCGACCCCATACCTTTTCAAGAGCGTAACTGATCTCGCCCACGGTTGCGCACTTGCGTCCGGCGTCGACGGCGAGCTCGAGCAAATTCGCCTGGATTTCACCGCCTGCGGCCTTGGTCAACATGTCCAGCGCGGCTTGTGTCTCAGCTTCGTTGCGGCCGCGCTTGAGCTCTTTGAGTCGCGCGATCTGAGCCTCGCGTACCCGTTGATTATTGACCTTGAGCACCTCGAGCGGCTGCTCTTGCGCAAGCTTGAAGCGATTGACCCCGACGATCACTTGCTTGCCTGAGTCGATGCGTGCTTGGGTACGCGCGGCGGCTTCCTCGATGCGCATCTTGGGCAAGCCCGTGGCAATCGCCTTGGACATACCGCCTAGCTCTTCGACCTCTTGAATGTGCTGATAGGCGCGCGCGGCCAGATCATGCGTGAGCCGCTCGACGTAGTAGCTGCCACCCCAAGGATCGACCACGCGTGTGGTGCCGCTTTCTTGCTGCAAAAAAAGCTGAGTGTTGCGCGCGATGCGTGCGCTGAAATCCGTGGGCAGCGCCAGCGCTTCGTCGAGTGCGTTCGTGTGCAAGCTCTGCGTATGACCTTGCGTTGAAGCCATGGCTTCGATGCATGTGCGCGCCACGTTGTTGAACGGATCCTGCGCGGTGAGACTCCAGCCTGAAGTCTGACTGTGCGTACGCAACGACAGACTGCGCGCATCTTTGGGATCGAACGGTTTGATAAGCTTCGACCACAACAGACGCGCCGCGCGCATCTTGGCCACTTCCATGAAGAAGTTCATGCCGATCGCCCAAAAGAACGAAAGCCTTGGCGCGAACTTGTCAATGGTAAGACCAGACCGTAAGCCAGTGCGCACGTATTCCACGCCATCTGCCAAGGTGTAACCAAGCTCGATGTCTGCGGTCGCGCCAGCCTCTTGCATGTGATAGCCGCTGATCGAAATGCTGTTGAACTTGGGCATGTTCTTGGCGCTGTACGAAAAGATGTCGCCGATGATGCGCATCGAAGCATCCGGCGGATAGATGTACGTGTTGCGAACCATGAACTCTTTGAGGATGTCGTTCTGGATCGTGCCCGTGAGCTGCACGGGCTTCACGCCTTGTTCTTCGGCAGCGAGAATGTAGAGCGCCATGATCGGCAGCACCGCGCCGTTCATCGTCATGGAGACGCTCATCTGATCGAGTGGAATGCCATCGAACAGAATGCGCATGTCTGCGATCGAATCGATGGCAACGCCCGCCATGCCCACGTCGCCCAGCACGCGCGGATGATCGGAATCGTAACCGCGGTGAGTTGCCAAATCGAAAGCGATCGACAGGCCCATCTGACCTGCGGCCAGGTTGCGTCGGTAAAACGCGTTGGACTCTTCTGCGGTGGAAAAGCCCGCATATTGACGCACGGTCCAGGGCTTTTGCGCGTACATCGTGGGGTAAGGTCCACGCACGAAGGGAGCGATGCCCGGCATGGTGTTCACGTGATCGCACGCGTCGAGATCGGCGGCGGTGTAGAGCGGCTTGACGGGCAATTGCTCGGGCGTCAGCCAAGCGAGTGCATCGACGTTGCGGCCCGTGTCGGCTTCGACCTTGGCGCGCCAAGCAGCGCTGGAATGCGCGCCTGCGCTAGGAGCCGCTGCTTCGAACGGTATGTCGGCAAAGCTTGGAATCTTCGACATCACACAGCTCCCGCGCGCTCAAGCAACGAGCGCAAAGATTCGACGACGTTCATGCCCATGAAGATGAAATCGCTCACGCCTGCTGCGCGATAGCGCGCTTCGTTGTCGCCCGGCTGACCTGCGAGCACGATGGCCTTGGGCCCTTTGGCTTGAATCGCTTGCGCAGCGTCGACAGCGAGGCTGCCGTACACCTCGTCACTCGAGCACAGCACGCAGACTTGGGCGCCGCTTGCGGCAAAGGCATTCGCAGCAGCATCGGCCGTGGCAAACCCATCGTTGCCCAGCGCTTCGAAGCCGCCCGCTTCTACGAAGTTCTGGGCAAACTGCGCGCGCGCCTTGTGCTCTGGAATCGGGCCTAGGTTGGCCAGGAACGCGCGAGGGCGTGCTCCTTTGCTGGCAAGTGCGCGGTCCGAAGCATCGCGCAGGGCTTCGTAAGGTTGCGCAAGCCGCACACGCGTGAGCGCTTGCGCGCTGGCGGGCTTGTCATTGGCGCGCTTTGCCTGCCAGGTGGCGATGATATCGAGGAAAGTCGCCTCGTGTGCAAGCGCGTTGATTGCGCTTTCGACATCGGCCTTACTGTTTAGCGCAGTCAGCGCAGCCTTACTCTTGGCGCGCGAAGCTGTGAGCTTGTCTTTCAGCGCCTGAGTATTGGCAGAGGCGCGCGTAAGCTTGTCTTCGCGCACATTCGGAAACTCATTGACGCCAGTGATGGCGATTTTGCGCGTCTCGACGGCTTTTCTGTCGGTATCGAGGGCTTGTTTGAGCTCGCTCTGGATCGTGCCTTCCATCAAGAGGTCCGCAAAGGAGCCGCGTTTCTCGAAGGCTTGCAGCTTGGTCCACGCTTGTTTGGCAAGCGCCTCAGTCAGCGACTCGAGATAGAAGCTGCCGCCCGCGGGATCGACCACGCGATGCAAATGAGCTTCGTGACGTAGTAGATGCTGCGTGTTGCGGGCGAGGTGGCGCGCGAACTCATCGGAAAGTCCCACGACTTCATCGAAGCTACCGGTCGTGATGATCTCCGCACCGCCCACGGCGGCAGAGAAGCTCTCGGTCGTGGCGCGCAGCAGATTGACCCACGGATCCCGCGCGGTCTTGGTGCGTTGTGACGTGCTCGCGTGGATGATCATACCTTGCGCCGAGGCGTCGCCCCCACTGGCTGCGACGATGCGAGCCCAACACGTGCGAGCCGCGCGCAGCTTGGCTACCTCGAGAAAGAAGTCGCGGCCGATGCTGAAGCGAAACAACAGCTGGTTGGCCCCGTCGCTAACACTCAGGCCCGCGTCGGTAAGCGCCCGCAAGTAGCTGAGGCCTGTGGCGAGAGCAATCGCGATCTCCTGTGCCGCGTCCGCGCCGGCTTCGTGATAGGGAGCTGTGTTGATCGCCGTGCTCCGTACGCCGGGCAGGTTTGCGTGCGTGTATTTTGCAAGCTCAGCCAGCTCGGAAAACGCGCTCTCGATTGACGAAGGCAGCGCGCCGAAGGTTGCCAGCGTGCCCAGCGGATCAGCACCAAAGCAGCCGCTCAAGCTGCGCAGATTCGCGCCGTGCTTTTTCGCCAGTGCGACGACGCCCGCTGCGAATGGTAAGGTACAGGCGCCTGCGTCGAGCGCTAGCGGAGTCTTGTCGAGCGCCAGTGCACCGAGCACCTGCTCAAGGTCCGCTAGATTGGCGCAGGCGATGCCCCCTCGGCCTACGTTTTCTGCTCCAGCTTCTGCTCCAGCTTCTGCTCCAGCTTCTGCTACAGCGCTGCCGGCGCGAGTGGCTTCATCGAACCGCAACAGCACCGAGCTCGCTCCGCCTGCGAGCTCCTCGCCGACTGCGATCCCCGCGGCGGCCACTTCAGCATGCGCGATTTCTTGGCGTGCTTCCCAGCCGTTCTCAACGCTACCGAGCGCGTGACTTCCGCGCGTAAATGGCGCGAAACCGGGCAATCCTGGTTCCGTCCGGCCGGGGCCTGCGGCTTCCGTGTAAAGGGGCGTGATGTCGATGCCGGCGACGCGTTTGACAAGCTTCTTGTCGAATGGCGCGCCTTTGAGGTCACGGTCCACGAGCTTGAGCCAGTCTTCGTAGGTTGCGGGCTCGAACTCGTTTAGCTTCTGCTCTCGCTCATGCTCAGCCATGAGCCCGGAATAGCTGCGTCCCTTCGCGAGAGCAAGCGAGCTAGCCAACGGGTTCGCGCGTTGCTGCGCGTCGAACCAGAGCGCCGTGCAGCAACGAGCACAAGCTCGCGGCGCGCGCTCGCTACCAGCCAGTCTGCTGCATCAGGATCTGGGCATCGGCTGCGTCGAGATACTGAGCATTGGCGAGTGCAATGGCCGAGCCCATGGAGGCCTGCCCAAAGTAAGCTTCCCGCGTGCCGTCGCCGAATAGGCCGACCAAACGCGTGCGTACGCCGTGCCGGTCGAGCAGCACATTGAAGGCGCGTACCATGTCGCGAACGCTCACGGTGACGAGACCGCCGTGATGGATCCTATCGTCTTCGAGACCGCACACTTCGTCGCCGGCGCGCAGGATAAGAGCGCCTTCTTCGCCGCCGATGCGCTCGAGACGGGCAGATGAAAGCTCGGGTGCCGCTACTAAGAGGCGTTGCACGAGCGTGGCCGAGTCGAGGCCGTCTTCGATGCTGTAGACGAACCAGCGATCCGTCGCCTGACGACGCTGGCTGAGCAGGGCATCGCCAGCCGCTGCGTAATAAGCCTCGAGCAAATCGAGGCGTCGTGCGGGCCCGCCCTCTGCGTGGACTAGACTCACCGCGCGCGAGAGCTCTGCGCCATCGAGCTCCAGCGCGATGCCGGCTTCGTGCAGCGCGGTGACGAAGTCGCAGTCGGCAATGCTCAGCCCGGATGACTCCGAAGGCACGGGCTTGGCCGCGCGGGTGGGTGAAAACGCGGACACGGGCCGGCTCGAGCTCGCTCTCCTTCGGGGTCGCGAGTCGTCTACCCCGGCGCTGAGGTCAGGGCTGGCGACGAGCGCCTGCGGGAGCGGTGTCTCGGACATGCTCAGAAATCCTTGTTACCACGGTCGCGATGTATCTGACCAGGAAGGCGGACGCTCCACCGTGAAAGGTCACAAAACATCTCTCACCATGTAGGCTACCTGACCGGATGAGGTTGGCTAGACGGTTCCCGGCCGCATGCTGGCACGGTGGGGCAGCCCTTGGGCGCCCGTTTGTATCCACGTGACGAGGCTTTCTGATGCAGCGATCGCGGAATCGCGCTGAAATTGCCGCCAATCATCGCGTCCCGTGGAACCGACCACGTTGGTCACGCCAAGAATTGCGGCAAAAGGCACGTCGGCCGCGCGGCAGGCCAGCGCGACTGGGAACAGCTCCAGATTCTCGCCTTCAAAGCCGGTGGCCGGATACACGGCGCGCGCGACTGCATCGTCGGTAGTGATAGCCAGCGTGGTCGCGACGGGCGCCTGGCGGGCGCGTGGGCCCGCGCTGGCAGCCAAACCCGCGCTAAGCATCGGGTGGGTATCGAGCACGGTCTGCATCGGGTCCGGGAACTCAGATTTGCCCGCGGCCACCGACGGATCGAACAGATGACAGGGACTGGCCACGACGATATCGAGCGGCCGATACGCGTGCGGGCCCGGATACACGCCGCAGCTACCGATCAAGATCACAGCGCGCGGGTTGAGCTGGTGGATGCGATTGGCCGTGCCTGCGCCCGAAACGGCCATGCCGACGCCGATGGTTTTGGCGACGACGTAGAGCCCCCGCAAAAAGCCGCTTAGCTGGTCGCCGATGTGCGGGCGCAGACCCACGAACTCAGGCGGATGGGCCGCCAGCAGCAAGATATCGACCGGGAGTTGGGGCAGGGGTTGGGACGGGTGCATCAGGAGTGCTCGAAGTGTACTCAAGAAGGTGAGGTGAGAGGAAATGGCTGCAAGGTGAGACTTGGTTGGTTTGGAGAGACTCAGCCTAGTCCACGACGACCCAAGCTTGGTCCGATCATACCAAGCTGCCGAACCCAACCCCAGCCGGTGCGCCTCGAAACCCGGCCAGACGCCGTCGCTCGGGCAGCCAAACTCCGACTTACGGCGCTCAGGCTAGCGCTGCGCAGTTGGCCCGCAAACTGCAAGGAACCCGAGCATGACCAGCTCCCACATCGTTTCCCTCGCGCCTATCGCCGCTGCTTCGGGAGCGATGACGCGAACGCCAGTCGAGCATGGGGTAGCCACGCTGGAACGCGATCACGAAGCGCGGCACGGGACGGCGCTGACCGGGTGAGCGCGTCGCGATTGCCCGGCGTTCCATACGACCCGCTGCGGATACTCAGGTCGCTTGACGGCCCTGGGCATCCGTTCGGTTACGTTTGCGTTTGAGTGTTGCGCGCGGGTCTTTCTGGCGCGCGTTGCTCGCGCGCTTTTTCGAGACTCGCTGCGGGGCCACCACGGATCCCTATCACTTGCTTCGCTAAACCGTAAGGTCGCACTGCGCATATGTGGCCTGAGCGCTGGCCTGTCGTGGGGCGGCGATTACGACGAGGCGTCACGTTCGTAACTAGCTGTTTTCGCGGCAGATTCGGTTTAGAAGTTCAAGGTGGTCACAAGCACGGACACCGCTTCGCCATTGGCGTTGATGACCGTTGCGGGAGCGGTATCGATCATCGGGGCCTGGATGCCAACGCAAGTTGCGGTGGGAATGCGGTCGTTGCTGATGTCGCACGACGCGACAACCTGTGTGCTGACGGTAAGGTTCGCGCTGGCGCTCTTGCTCGCGGGCGCGTCGGCGGCGGCGAGAGAAGCACAGCTCCACACGAGCATCGAAGCCAAAAGTGCGCTGAAACGTCGTGCGCTGAGCTTGCTGGATGATGCGGTGGAGCGGGTCATGACAGCCTCTAGAGCAACCACCGTGCCGTTCGCCGCGCGCACGTTGCGCTGCCCCGCGACAACCCACCTGAACCTGGGTCGCTACGAATAGAACGCTCGCCACTAGCAGTTCCCTCGATGCCGAGCCAACCCCGCGGCCGTGGGGTTCCACATCATTGCGGCGCTACGCACCGCGTTCGTTTGACGCGCATCGCCTTGAGGTGTCATGGCTTGCGGGTGAACGAACAAAGTTTTCCCGTCACCATTCTCGTCAAGCGTCCCGATGGTTCGAGCGAGGCCGTGCGCGTGGGCACTGCCGTGCGCGCAGGCGATGGTTTTCGCCTGAGCCTGGGCGAGCTGTCCATAGGCCCTCTTGCCGATAGCGCGCCGGCTCGTGCGTACCGTGATAGCGCGCCATCCGGCGATCGCGGCTTGGTGTTCCCACCGTATGGGCGCAGCAAGGGCGGGCAGATCTCAGGCGCTTCCGTGCAAGATCTCGAGTTCTACATCGGTGGAAGTCGTCGCTCGCTCGATGACCCGGGCAAGGCTCGTTGGCATGAAAAGGAACGCGTGTTGCTAGCCGCGATGGAAGCCGAGCTTGCGCGTCAGCGCGGTGGCAGCGGCGGTGGTGGGGGCAATGATTTCGGCCCCCCGGACGACTACGACGCACCGGCCCATTCGGACGACGACATTCCGTTCTAAGGCCCGTCGCCTGCTCACGCGCGCGCACAACACGACGACCTCGTCGGCGGGCCTGGAGGAGCTGCGCTTGTGGGCTCACGCAGGGCGTGCTCAGCTGCGAGGCGATGTTCCCTCGCGGGCAGATTTTGGTACTCTTGGGAGCGGGTCTATTACTGTCCGCCGCGTTGTGGAATGGCTATCCACTGACCTTCTGGGACACGCGCGCATACGTCGAGCACGCGGGGACCTTACTGCCGCGGCCTGACCGGTTGATCGGGTATAGCTTATGGATCCGTGCGCTGAGCTGGAAGGTCACGTTGTGGCCCGTGGCAGTCATGCAGTGCGTGCTGGTGGCGGGCCTCGTTCTTCGCACTTGTGGTGTGCTCGCGAAGGTGTCCCCCGTGCGCTACCTGGGTCTGCTTACGTTCCTGACGCTGAGCACCGCGTTGCCTTGGATTGCTGGGCAATTGATGGCGGACGTATTCACGCCAGCGCTGGTGATCGCGCTATTCCTGTTGCTTGAAGATGAAGAGCTCAGCCGCTGGCAGCGCGCTGCGTTGCTTGCTCTCGTAGCGTTGTGCGCTTGTGTCCATCTTACCCACGTTCCGTTGGGCATGAGCTTGTTGGCGGTTTGGTTCCTCGTGCTCCGGCGCAGCCAAGAATCGCGCAGGGCCCTCGCCCGGGTGGGAGTGCCAGCGCTGGCACTGCTCGTAGGTCTAACAGGCATCGGAACTTTCAACTTCGCGCGAACAGGTAAGCTTACCCTGGCGGAGGGTGGGGATGCGTTTGTGCTCGCCCACTTGGTCGAATCAGGTATCGCGAGCCGGCTGCTCGACGCGCACTGTCCAGCGCGCGACTACTTGTTGTGCCCGCATCGTCAGCACCTTCCCATGGGACCTGATCAACTGCTGTGGGTCGACAAGTTGGGGCTTGAACCATGGAAACATACTGTCGAAATCAAGCGCGAGGCTCACCGTCTGCTGTTCGATTCGCTGCGCGAGCAGCCCGCCCTGCACCTGAGGGTTGCGGTTCGTTACACCCTCCGCACACTCACGCATTTTGCCACCGGCGAAGGTCTTGACGCCGATGCGCTGCCTTTGATCGACGCTCAGATCGCGCGCTACGCACCTCGGGACTTGCCTGGGTATCGTGCAGCCAAGCAACAAGACAACGCGATTCCGGTGCTCTCGCTGCGCGCTCTGCACACGCCGATAGCTTGGATCCTACTGGCCCTTGGTCTCGCGGTTGTCGCCACCGCATCTTCCCTCGACGGTAAAGGCGCACGCTTCTTATGGTTCGTGCTCGCAGCGCTGTTCTTCAACGCTGCGCTGAGTGGCAACCTTGCCGGTGTCTACGATCGCTATCAGTCACGCCTGATGTGGCTGCTCGCGCTGGGTGTCTGGGGACACCTTACGGTTAAATGGGATACGGCCGCGCCACGCAGATTATCAGCCGCACGCGCGCGTAGGGGCGATGTACGCCCGCAGCGTGGACAGGCGGCAAAGCAGCGCTGAGCACGGCGAAGACGGGATGGCGAGGCGGCCGGCCGTTGCGCACGAGTTCCGCACGCTCGCGGACGTGCACCATCCTCACGTCGTGCGTCTTGGAGAGCTCTTCGAAGACGAGCAGCGTTTGCGGCGCGGCATCGCACAAGTTGCCCGGGGGCAATGGGGCCCCGTGATATCCTCGCACGCATGGGGTTAGAGCAGCTGTCACCGCAAGCGCTCGCAGATTGCTTACTTGCAATCTGGCTGCGATATCGACCTGAAACGCTGAGTATCGAGCCCATCGCGAACGACTTGCACACGTTGAGCATCGAGCATGTCGAACGCGCGCTCTTGCACATGGAGCTGGATAGTGCGCTCGCCGATGCCGTCATTGCCCGGCTTGCGGTGATTGCCAACCTCGACTTTACCTCGAGCGATGAGCGTGCCGGTGATTTCGCAGTGCGAGTCAGTGATAGCGAGGTGGCGCTGAGCTTGGTCGTCAGGCCCACGCGCGGACATTTGAGCGGATATGTGCGCGCCGCCATTCCTGAAAAGGCGGTGCAGATCGACGATGAGCCGGAGGGTGAGGTGCCGCGCACGATCGGTGAATACGTGATTGTGCGCGAGCTCGGTCGCGGCGGCCTCGGTGTGGTGTATCGCGCCGAGCATCGTCTCTTGCACAAGCCGGCCGCGATCAAGTTACTTACGGCCAGCGCGCGCGCGGCCTTGTCGAATGCGGCGCTGCTGCGCGAGGCACGTGCCGCTGCGCGCACGCGGCACCCAGGCGTGGTCGAGGTGTATGATGTGGTCAGGTTACCTGACGGTCGCTATGCGCTGATCATGGAGCTCATCGAGGGCGAAACGCTTTCCGCACGGCTTGTTCAAAACGGTCCCTTCCAGCCAACCGCAGCGGTCAGCGTCGTACGTATGATCGCAGAAATCATGGAGGCGATGCATACGGCTGGAATCGTTCATCGTGACCTCAAGCCTGACAACGTCTTCCTCTTACCTGACGGTCGCCTCAAGCTATTGGATTTCGGCGCTGCGCGTCCCGCGGCCACCGATGGGGGTACGGTTCCTGACAGTACGTTCGGCACGCCTTGGTACATGGCGCCCGAACAGGCTTGCGGTCTAGAGGTCGACAGACGCTCCGATGTCTACTCGCTTGGCTGCATCCTGTACGAGCTCCTCACGGGTGAGCTTCCATTCAACGGCACCGATCCGCGTTTGGTGCTGAGCATGCACATGCAAGACGAAGTGCCGACTCCAAAGAGTCCGCATGGCCCCCTGCCTGCGCCGCTCGAGGCCTTGCTGCTGCGCGCGCTTTCCAAGCGACCCCAGGCTCGTCAGCAGAGCATGGCGGAGCTCGTGCGCGAAATGGAGGACATTGCCGGCGTGCTTTCGCGCGCAGGGTGGAGAAAGTGGCTTACGCGATGAGCGCTCGTCAGAAAACCGTGCTCGTAGTCGACGACGAGCTCGAGATCGTGCAAAGCCTGGTGCGCACGTTGCGCCAGCACGGCTACACCACCCTAGTCGCCCACGACGGCCTCGAGGCGCTGGACTTGATCCGCGAAACGCACGTCGATGTGCTGTTGTCAGACATCGACATGCCAGGCATGGACGGCGTCACTTTGGCCATGCGCGTGCGCGAGCAAAAGCCGGAAGTCGTGCGCATCCTGTTGACGGGCAATGCACGCTTAGATACCGCGCTCATCGCGATCAATCGGGGCGAAGTGCACCGCTATCTGACCAAACCGTGGAATCCCGACGAGCTATTGCGAACGATTGACGACGCGTTCGCGCGCTTGGCGGAGCTTTCGCGTTTGGCTGAGGCCGATCAGACTGTGGCTCGGTTGCGTGCAGCGCGCGCCGCCCTCGAGCAGGAATATCCCGGCATTACCAGCCTTACCATGCGTGTTGGCGCGTACGTGGTCGACCTTGGCAAGATCGAACAGCTTCGCGCGACGTTGGGCGCGACTCCGCTCGGACCGCTGCTCAAACCAAACGTGTAGACTGAGTGTTAGTCGATACGCGCTGGCAGGCGCACGCAAAAACACGCCCCGCGCGGCGTGTTATCTTCGACTCGAATCGAGCCCGCGTGAACGTCTGCCACCAGCTTGCAGAAGGTAAGGCCCAAGCCGCGGCCTAGCCGTTGCTGCGCTTGATCTTCCGGTCGATGGAGGCGCGCGTATTTCTCGAAGACCTTGGCTTTGTCGTCCTCTGGAATGCCGGGCCCTTCGTCGCAGATGCGTATCTCCACGTCCTGACCGACACGTTGTGCGATCACTTGGACGCGCCCGCGCGACGGCGTGTAGCGCAGGGCGTTGTCGAGCAGGTTTTCCACCAAGCGCCGCAATAGATCGGCATCTGCAGATAATTTGAGCGGCTCATCTGGACAGTGGACCTCGAGTTTTTGCTTTCGCTCTTCTGCTCGGCGCGCCATCAGCTGACACGTATCTCGCAAGCAAGCGCACAGGTCGACCTCCACGCGCTGCATGTTCAGCGCACCATCCTCGGAACGTGAGATGTCGAGCAGGTTGTAAACCATGCGCAACATCGTCTCACTTGCGCGCAGCACGCCTTCTGCAGACTCCTTGGAGTCGATGGTAAGGTCCTTGGCCGAAGCTAGGAAGCTTGCATTGGCCACGATCGCGGCGAGGGGGTTCTTCAGATCGTGAACGATGACCTCCGTAAGCTCCTCTTTCTGTCGTTGTGCGCGTACGAGTGCGTCGCGTTGACCACGCAATAGCTCGTTACTCTGTGCAAGCTCCCGGCTCATGCGTTCGAGCGACAAGAGTGCGCGCACGCGCAGCAGCAGCTCGGCACGGTGGACCGGCTTACTAAGAAAGTCGTCCGCACCGGCATCGAGCGCCTTCTGATAAGTATTGGGATTGTTGACGGCGGTCACGAACAGGATCGCCATACTTCTTCCCCCGGGTAGCGCCCGCACCGCCCGACATGTGTCAAAGCCCGACATCCCTCGCAACATCATGACGTCGAGCAACATCAGGTCCGCGGCTTGATATGCAAGCAAGTCGAGCGCAGCCTGACCCGTTTCCGCCGCGAGCACCGCGTAGCCCGCTCCAACTAAGATGTCGTGCATCAGCGCGCGTACCTGCTCATCGTTGTCCACGACGAGAATGCGCTCCATTCAAATCCTCCCTTTCGGCACGCGCCGCTCAAGCAGTGTCGCACGGTTTGTGTGCTGGCATGGGTCGAGTTCTAGACCAACTCGTGTCCAAATGGACTAAGACGGGCAGTCCTGCTTTGCCCGACGGCGCTGGGTGCGGCGTCCCCTCTTTAGGGACGGACCCCAGGTGTCCACGTCGCGGGAAAGCGTAGCGATGAGCTCGGCTTGACGCCATTTAGCTCGAGGCTTTGAACCACGAGCGTGCTGGCTATGTTACCGTCTCGGAAAGGCGCGATGCGGTTGGCATGCAAGTTGGATTGCCCGATTCGATTCTGCATTCGCAACGAAGCTAAGGGGGACCTCGCGTGACAGTACTAGTCGTCGGCAGTCGTCTCGGATCAGCGGAGCGCGCCGTGCGCACGGCCATCGAGCGGACCGCACAAAGCGCAGTCTTTGTAACGGACAAAGAAGAAACGTTGGCGGCCACTGCCACCGAAACACCGCGCTGCGTGCTCGTCGATGCGCATGCTGGCATTCGCGACATTCATGAGGCCCTGCGCAGTCGCGCGGATTGCTTTGGTGTGCCGGTGATAGCCCTCACCGACTTCACCTCGGAGCAAGCCTGGCTCGAGCTGCATGGGCTAGGCGCCGACGACGTGGTTGCTACCCACGACATAGGTGGGATCACGCGCCGCTTGGCCGCGCTCGCCTCCTTCGATCCCGCTGCGCGCACGGCGCTGTTTCAAGGGACTTGTCTGGTCGCTCATCAAGATCCTTACCGTCGTACCTTGCTCGGCCGAGTGCTGCGCCAAGGTGGCTTCGACGTGGCATTTGCATCGAACACGGCGGAGGCACTCGAGATTGCGGAGCGGTCGTCGCCGAAGGTGGTCGTGGCGGCGAGTCGCCTTCCTCCGGGAGGAGGTGCGCGCGCGCTCGAGGATCTCGGAAGACAATGGCTAGGCAGCATGCCCGCGGTGCTGCTGACCGAGAGTGACAGCGAAAAAGTCGAAGGCTCGCGCCGCTTCAGCTGCATTGGCGAGGATGCGCCGCCAGACGACCTGTTGTTTGTGGTCAATGAGCTCTTGCGTCCGCGCGAGCTGGTAGAGACGCGCGCTTCAGCGCGATTACTGCACGCTGCACGTTGCGGATTTCGCGTGGCAGGTGAGTTCGAATCGAGCTTTGGTTTAACCTACAATATAAGTAGGGAAGGTCTCTACGTCCGTACCTTCGATTCACCTGGCAACAAGAGTAAGGTATGGCTCGAGCTTCGGCCTCACTCAGCTGCGCCCGTCTGCCATGTCCGTGGCGAAGTGGTCTGGACCCGCAAACTGTCTACCGGCGCGCGCGGGGCATCTCCCCCTGGCTTTGGCGTGCGGCTTGACCTCGAGCAGTCGCCCCCCGAAGACAAGGCGTCGTATCTAACGGCATATGAGCAATTATCCGCGCGCGCGGCGTGAGCAAACCGCGTGTAGCGAACCATGTCCGGGCAAGGGTGAGGGAGAGCCGTGACGAAGAGACTTGAGAGTGCGAAAGATGCGGATGATACACATCCTTCCCTTTCGCGCGATACCCTGGAAGTAGAGGTTTCGGAGGAACCACGCGCTAAGCGCGTCGATGTGCTGCATGTAATCGATGGTGCTCAGGCGGGTCTTATCTTCGTATTCGAAACAGCCCAGGTCGTGGTGGGTAGGGACGAAACGTGCGAGCTCTCTTTGGCTGACCCCGGCGTATCGCGTAGCCATGCCACCTTTTCACGCTCGGCCATCGGGGTTCAAGTCGTCGACCAGGGCTCTCGCAACGGCACGTATCTGAACGGTCGTCGTCTGATGCAGCAAACGCTGCTGCGGCAAGGAGATACCATCGCCATTGGAGGAGTGCGTCTACGCTACGGCTTAGAGGCTGAGGAGCAGGTCAAGCGCCTGCGCGATCTCCATGATGCTGCGGTCCGCGATCATCTTACCCGCCTCTATAATCGGCGGTTTTTCGATGAAGGGTTGACTGCCGAGGTCGCTTACGCCATTCGGCATCGCTCCCCACTATCCCTTTTGATCTTCGATATCGATCGTTTCAAGCAAATCAACGATACCCATGGGCATATGGTGGGTGACTTGGCGCTCAAGGCCGTTGCCCGAGTGCTCGAACAAGGTGTGCGTACCGAGGATCTGGTCGCGCGCTACGGGGGCGACGAGATCACAGTGCTAGCGCGTGGTGCGGGGATCGAAGGTGCCCTCGTCTTAGCGGAGCGTCTGCGTGAGCGCGTGCAAGCGGCTTCGCTTTCTCACGATCGTCATGCCATTGACTTGCGCGTTAGCGCCGGGGCCGCTTCTCTCGGAGGTAGGATTACCAATGCGCGGCAGCTGGTGCGCGCAGCGGACGGAGCGCTACTCGATGCCAAGCAGCACGGACGCAATCGAGTGCTCGCGGCATCTGCAGAGGGACCCATCGAACGGACAGGCGAGATGGAAGCCGTCGTTGTACCGATCAGCGGAGGCGATGACGGAAGCGCAACGTGATGACGCGGGCCCGTGATCGAACGCGACGGTCGGCCTGTCACTCAGATAGGGGAGAGCCTTGCATTGCTTATGCCGGATGGCGGCTGATAGACTGAGTGGATACAGCGGGTTGGCGCCCCCGGGGGAACATGCAAGAGAGAAACGTCAGCGTCCTTGCGTTAGACGATGACCGTACGTTGCTGGACGTTTACTCGCGTGCCTTCGCACGTGCCGGTTACCGCTGCATCACCACCCAGAATGGCGCAGAGGCGCTGGCAAGGCTCGCGAGCGAGCCCATCGATGTCGTCATCACGGACCTCTCGATGCCAGGCATGTCCGGTGTGGAATTCATGCGTCGCGTGCGCGAGCGCGATCCGGATCTACCCATCCTCGTGGTGACCGGGGCCCCTGCGATCGACAATGCCATCGAGAGTATCGACGCGGGAGTCTTTCGCTACCTTACTAAGCCGGTGATTCCCGCGGAGCTCATCAAATCCGTAGCCGATGCCGTGCACGCGCGGGCGCTCGCTCGGGCGCGTAGGGCAGCTTATGCCCATCTTGCGGGGCCCGAGAGGACATCCCCCACTACGGCTGCCGTGATGCGTGCGCTCGACACGCTGTGGTTGGCGGTGCAGCCCATCGTGTCGGTCTCGGAGGAGCGGGTCGTCGCGTTCGAATGTTTACTGCGTACCCGGGATGATCTGCTGCGCGATCCGCCCAGCCTTTTGTCGGCAGCGGAGCGCTTAGATATGCTGCCTTTGGTAGGGCGCGCCGTGCGTTCCCTGGCCGCGGCGATCATTCCGACCATGCCGGCGGACACGGACATGTTCATCAATCTGCATCCTCGGGATCTGCTGGATGACCAGCTGTTCTCCAAGAACGAGGCGCTGTTCCCGCTCGCTAATCGTGTGGTGCTCGAGGTGACGGAGCGCTCGTCCCTCGAAGATGTTCCCGATGCGCGCGCGCGCGTCACGATGCTCAAGGACATGGGGTACCGCATCGCGCTCGACGACATGGGCGCCGGTTACGCGGGGCTTACCAGCTTCGCGATGCTCAAGCCTAACTTCGTCAAAATCGATCTTACCCTGGTGCGCGACGTGGATAGTGATTCCATGAAGCACACCCTGATCCGCACCATCCTCGGACTCGCTCGAGAGCTTGGGATCGAGGTCATTGCCGAGGGCGTCGAGACTCCACAGGAACGTCGTGCGCTCGCCACCCTCGGCTGCGTGCGTCAGCAGGGCTACCTATTTGCGCGCCCTGCGACCCCATTCCCCGCGGTCAACTGGCAATAGGTCAGCGCGTGTGCCTAATACGGGAGCGACCGTGCAATCGAGCATTTACAAGGTAGATACACACATCGTAGCGGTAGAGGTATGTTTAGGAACTGGGGCTAAGCTCGAAGGTGAGATGTTCTTGCGCCCGAGCATCGTCACGCTGAGCGGCGTGGAATCGATAGCGGATCGACTCAATGACCGCGACGCGTTCTTTCCCATGCGGACCGGCGATCGGGAACAGGCTGGCACCGAGGTGATCGGCAAGGCGCAAGTGCGCTACGTGAGTGCAGCCGACCAGCCACCCCCGGATGAGATCATGGCGGCGGCCGCGGCCGATGCTACGCAGTTCAACCTGGAGCTCGAGCTCGACAACGGGGAACAGCTAGTCGGGCTATTCCATGCCGTGCTGCCGCGTGGCAAGCGCAGACCCGTGGACTATCTGAACGCACCGCACGCGGGACCTTATGTGCCTTTCTACGTGGGCACACGCGTGTACGTGATCCAGCGTTCCTTCGTGCGCCGCCTTCGCGAACGCACGCTATGAAGATGGGAACCTTATATGGCGCAGCTTGATCGCCTGCTTGCTACGATTTTCGACTATGCAGGCTCCGAGCTGCATTTGTCGGCGGGCGTGGAGCCGACCTTAGTGGTGAGTGATAAGGCCTTCGCGCTCGTGCCGCGGCTGCTGCAGGCCACGCAGGTGCGGTTTTTGCTCGACGAGATCCTGAACGACGCCGCGCGCCATCTGCTCGAAGCCAATGACACCCTGGACTTTGGGTATACCCCGCCGGGAGGCAGCCGGGTGGCAGGCTTCATTCGCGATTGGAGCGGTGACACCAAGGCGCTGTTCCGGGCCGAAGAAGGTCGCGCGCTGACTCGCAGCGAAGATAGCGCAGTGCTTCGCGTCGAGGCGCCAGAGCCGCTTCAAGCGACCGTGCGTGCTTCGCTCGCGCATGCTCCGCAGCTCATCGCAGCTAGCGGGCCCAGTGCCGACAGCCTCGCGCGCAAGCCTTCGCTCCCCAATATGCCACCCGCCGTAGAACGTATGGCCGCCGCGACGCCGGTCGCCGCCGCGCCGGTCGCCGCCGCGCCGGTCGTCGCGACGCCGGTCGCCGCCGCGCCGGTCGCCGTCGCGCCGGTC
>JBKJIA010000676.1:0-27009 GCA_046598735.1 Polyangiales bacterium | reverse complement strand
TGCGCGCCGCTTCGTTTTGCAGCGCACCCAGCTTCTCGGCGGACGCAAGCCAGGCTTCCAGATGATCCGAAAGTGTGCGCCCCTTGCCTGCGCTCAGCTGCTTGAGCAGCGCGTTGTCCGCAGGCGTGAGACGATCGCGCAGGCGCGCCGCGGCACCTGCTTGGGCGCGGTACGTGACGCTGACTGCCGCACCGAGCCCCTCGGGAAAGAGCGTGTCGCGCAGCGCAAGGAGTGGCTCGCCATCGTCCTCAAGCAACGCCATGCCGGCCAGCATGCCGTAGATGGCGCGCGCGATGCGATCATGCTGGGCGTCCTCGGCAGCAGACTGCTCTGAAATCTGCGCGATGCGCGGGTTCTGCGCGTCGGGTCGCGCCGCCACAAGTCCCTGATGCGCCTGCTGAAGGTCGGGCACCAGACCCGCAAGCCGCGGCTGCCCCAACAGCAACTGGCCAGCCGGATCGCCAGCCGTGATCCAGGGGCCTGAGACTTGAACCATTTCATCCGTGAGCAGTGCCTTGAGTGCCATGTTCAGATCCTCCTCGTTGCTGTTGGCGGTCATCTTACTCTCTTGGCCGACTACGAATCGGACTGTCTGGCCACTCAAACCATTTCGGCGCAGGTCCGCAGCGACCCGCGTACCAGCCAAACCACCCCAAGAACCCACAGGGGGCGCCAAAAGGTGGTTTCAAACCACGTTGCAGGGGGTCGCGCGGCGCTCACGAAGGGTCTGAACCACGGGAGTCCGGGTCGCGACTTGGCGCCTTGCCTGTGAAGCCACAGCAGCCAGGGGCGGCCAGTGTATGCGCGATGGTTTGGACCGCCGCGCGGCAGGTCGGGGGCGAGGGGGCGAATGGTTTGGGAGAGTCAGGCGCACATAGGCGCCGCTAGTTGGCGTCGAGTCCGTGACGACGGAGTGATTCTATTAGCCCAAACAAAGCTCAGATTGACGGGGCTACGACGACCGATTACCAACGGGCCTCGTCCCACTGCTCTCACTCGAACGGGATATTTTCGAATGTATCCGTGCAGAAGAAGGTCGCTCACACGCCAGCGGTCCCAACCTGGGCGTTCAAGGCGAGCACGTCGAGTTGATGAGCAACTCGTTGGACCAAGGGCCGACCATCGCACATGAACTGGGTCATTTTCTATTCGGCCTTGCCGACAGGATTTTTAGTTCGCGAGCATTGCCGCTCGACTCTTGATCATTCCGAAGGTCTGGACTGAGAACCCCAAGGTGCAATTTCCTTCGGGTCTCGGCTTCCCACCGTACAGGCAGACTGTCGTGGACGGTTTCAAGTGGGCCATTGCAAGCAACCTCGTGCGACCGGGCGGCAGAAAAGCGCATGTTGCTAGCTAGAGTAGTCAGTGTAAGTCTTGAGAATGCAACGCACGTTTATTCGCTTCTCATTGTCCGCGACAGCAATGTTTGTCCTTGCTGGGTGCTGCAATGATATTGGCTGCGACGGCCCCGTCCTAAAAGTGACAACAAAAAATTCGACAGGCGCCGATCGAGTGGAAATCGTCTCTGTCAAAGAGTCCTGGTCATGCGACGCGAACAGCACTGTCGACACTTGTCTCGTAGGGATGGCGAACGGCGAAACAACGTTCAGCCTGTTCAAAGTGGCTGAGGGTCAGCTAACCCTTAAGATATTTGCGGGTGACAAGATGCTTTCAGAAAAGACCGTCAGGCCCGTATGGAAGGATAACAACCAAGAAGATCAGTGCCAGACATATCCGAATTGCAAGCTGGCGACTATCGAGCCGTAGGTTTTGCACTAGCAGGCATTGCCGCAGTTCTTCTCTGTACACTGAGTAAGACGCTGCCATTTGTCAGGGCACATGCCTCGTATTGGCAAGCAACTGGGAGCACACGAGCAGAGCGACTCATACGTTGATGTGTCGCATGCACTTAGAATGCAGAGGTACTGCACTTCGCACGCCGCGCGAAACGCATTGAGTTCGCTCGGGCACATCGGGATGGCGCTGAGCCGGCAGGTGCCGCACGTGTCGCTGTACTCGCAATCTTTGCTTGGCGACGCAGGGTCGACCGATGACCCGTCACGCCATTCAACAACATCACCATCGACGCGCGCGTTACCGCCATCGTCGGCTTTCGCTGCGTCAGCCGCCATGCTCCACATGCTTGCATCCCCACTCGTCTCCGGCTTCTTGTCAGGATCGGCGGGAAAATGCTCGCGGTAACAGGAAGAGCTGAGTACCGACAGCAGAATCGTCACCACCTTAGTCATCGCATTCCTCTAACACGCGAAACCACGCTCCTCTTCGGCATATCCATTGGCCCCCACCTTCACAAGGATAACCATAGGAGCATCCCTTACCCTGATCGTCGCAGGCATCGCCTTGGTTCGGCTGGATGCCTGGGCATTCCCTATCTGTCTGCTCGGTGCACTCCCAACCCTGCTGTGACTGGCAATCTCCAAAAGGGCACGATGAGCAGTAGCAAAGGGTGCGCCTATAAGCGCACGGAGCCCGTTGATCTTCTCGCGGGTCGTTGATCAATTTGCAGACCACATCCTTTGTAGGGATCGCAGCCGGACACTTCACAGCATCGCAAGTCGTCGGCCTGCTTTCCCACTTGCCTTCGATGCATTCAAGCACCGCCCGGCAGTCAAAACGCGGAGAGTCTCCGTAGGTGCACAAGAGGTAACCGTCGCCGCAGGCTTGTCCTTGGCGTGGCTCAGAGAACGGGCAATCAAGAGGGTCATAATCAGGGCGATCCCTCGGGCTCTCCTCGTCCTGATCATCTGGAAACATGCCATTGTTTGGAGGCGGCGACGGATTGTCGCCGTCGTCGGGCCCATTCCCGCCTGGCGTTTCTGATTGACCGTTACCGGACGCCCCGCCCCCGATAGGATTTTCTGCGACTTCGTCGCCCGGTCTGCTTTTCTCGGAGTTCTTACCATCTCCGTCGCAGCCAACCGAAACCATCAAGAAAGCAATTAGCAAGCTTCGCATTCAGCCCTCTGGTCGTCACGTCTTGTAGCACAACACGCGGATAACCTCTCGATGGGTGTCCACCGTTTCGGAGCCGTTCACACCACGTCTGCATTGACGTGCACGGCCTTTGAAGTAAGTCAGCATGCATGCCCCCAGCAGTAGCTCGAAGAAGCTTGTCTTGTGCTTTCCTTATCCTTGCCGGCTGCGTACAGGACGAACGTGCGCAAGCACCGGAACGACCGCTGTTCGCGTCTTATGAAGACGCCCATGGTCGTGTTTGGGTGGCTACGCACGCTGTAGAGTACGCAGCGTGGGAAGCAGAGCCACCCTATCAGGTTGATGAGCTTGCTGAAGCTCTGGCTCCACCAGATCCGCGCACCGTTTCTGATGATGAATGGGCTGCAATCTGGAGACCAATCAGCGAATTCGGCGGTTGGGAGTATGAGCTCACCGAAGAATCTTTGCACGACTACGGGACTGCACTTCGTGCAAGCGCTGTGCAGCGCGCCGAGTCGCCGGGCGAGTTCGAAGAAACGCCCGGGAGCGGACCGCCATCCGACGTGGCAGAGATCTCTGAAGCCGTAGCCGAGCAGCCAGGCGTAGGCCAACAAGCAATGAACAAGACCATCGTCGGGAAGAACGACGACCGGGTAGCGATCAACAACTTCAGAAACGTTTGGCCCTACAGCATGCATGGTGCGATGACAACCGTGGACGGAGGCAGGTGCACCGCGTTCAAAGTCATCAACCAAGAGACTGCCGGAACTGCAGCCCATTGCTTGCATAATGGAAGCAAATGGCTCAAGCGCTCTGACATCATCTTCCACGATGGGAGCAGAGGAACCGTCAACAGAGACTGCTACGCCCGAACTGTCGGCAGCGGATGGACTACAGGGGTAAAATGGGCCCAGGAAGACTATGGCGTATTGGCCTTTAGCGACGTCAACGGTATGGCGTGGTGCACACGTTCTACGTATAACCTCGGCTGGTTTGGAACTAAGTACGTAGGTTACACGAATATAATTACAGGATACCTCAGTGGTTACCCCGCCAGCGATGTACTTCCACCCGGCGTGCCGCAAGTATGGCCGACCCTGGTTTTTCACGAGCGCGGTGGCGCAGAAGTAGGGACGGTACGCCCTAAAGTTCTGCTCTACGACAACGACGGAGAGGGAGGACAAAGCGGATCTCCGTTTGTTACGCGTCCGTTTTATCGCGACGCCAATGGGCGGTACGTCTGGCCAAACGACAAACAGGTCGTGCGCGCCATCCACAAAGGCGATGTGTTTGAAGATTGGAATCAGGGAAGAGAATTTGACGGTGACATCGTCGACTTCTTTAGAGCAACCGGCGGGTCCCCCCAAGGCACGCCTCGACCTCCAGGCCCGATCCCTCCGGATCCTCCGTGCTCAGGGGTAAACTGTCAGGCCTTTTGACTGGTCTCGCCTTTGGCTAATGGCCGACGACCGAGCCGAACTCGGCGCAAGCCTCTCGTGCACTGGAGTGGCGAGCGCGCCGCGGTCTCCGTGAAGCAGCATCTCGCAGGCCTCACTACGTTGAGCTTTATTTGCTGCATCGAAGGAACTGACCTTGGCTTGTTCGCTGCTTGCCAACCTGAGCAGCGGGATTGTTTTCCAGCGCCACCCTGAGCTGCGTTGTGGGCCAGGGGCAACGCAAACAGGGTCGGATGGGTGCGCTTGGGTGACAAAAGTCATCATGGCGGGGTGAACCATGACGCATGGCTAGCAGTTGTGAGCTACGTCAAGGGCACGCGGGATGAGGGGGCCATTTATGCGACGTCTGTTGTTGTATTGCTGGCTAGCTTCAGCGTGTGCGTGCTCTTCGAGCGATGGGCGTGTTTCGCAGAGAGCGCCTATCGAGTCAGGCAACGACGGCGCTTCAATGCCGACAACGGACGGGCCGCGCAAGCTGCTTCCCAACGCGGGCGACAAGACGCTCGATGCGATTCACAACGGCTATCTCTACTTCAAGCCGGGGCTCTACCGCGTTCGACTCGATGCACCACGCGATGAAAAAGGGCAGTTCTCCTACGACGACGTCGAGAAAATATGGCCCGCAGGAAACCCCTTCGACCGCACGTGGTTCGTCGATGGCATCGCCTACTGGTCCGACATCTCCAACCTCTATGAGTGGCCGCTCGATGGAAAGAGCGAGCCCAAAACCACGCCGTTCCCAAACAGCGACACCATCAACTGGTACGCCATCGCCGTAAACCAAAAGTACATCTTCGCCGCGAACCTCGGGTGTAAGCGCATCATTCGTTACGACCGAAAAACCAAGGTGATGATCGAAGCGACTGGGCTGCCAAAACCTCAGACTCAAGACGCACCGGAACTGCACGTTACTGAGTCCCGCATCTATTGCGCGGCTCTTGAGAACGGGTGGATCTTTTCCCTTGGGGTCAACTTAGATGACCAGCGCATGCATGTCGTGAACGAAGAGCGAACAATGCTCCGCATGTCGTTGGCAGACGATGGCTATCTCTACTTCACCGAAGATGGCGAGAGGGGCGGCCGCCTGCGACGCCTGAACCTGGCCACCGAAGAAGTCGAGCTTCTTTGGGAGGGTAAGGGCTGGGCGATGACACCGATTCAGAAGCTCGATGAGCGCCGCATTGCCTGGTTATCTCCTGGCGAGCTCCGCGTGCTGGACCTCGACGACCGCTCGTTGCGTGAGTTTCCCGAGGTTCCTTACTTCGACGTCGAAGGAGTCGTACGCCCTGGCGTGGATCTCCTGTTCGACGACAAGAACGTGTACTGGTTCCGCATCGCGGACGGTGGCCACATCATGGTCACGCCGCGCTCGTTTTTTGGTATCTGACCCCCCTTGCGCCCCTTGCTGCTCCGGAGAAAATACAAAATGCCCCCCAAAGTATTGCCCGCTCCCGCGGTGCGGCTCGTTGTCTCTCGTTGGCTAGCTGTCTTGCTTAGCGGGGCGATGTTGTTGGCTCCCACGAGTACAGGCTTTGCGAGGCCGCCTTCTCGAATCGTCACTGACGCCGCGAGTGGTCTGAAGGTCATGAAGTTTTCTGTCAAAGTGCACGCGGCGTTCTTGCCGACGTCAGAAGACTTGGAGCTTCTGGAAGCGCAGCTCAACCTCGCCAACGACATCATGTGCGACGCCACGGATGGCAGGGCGTGGCTTTCGAAGGCGCATGTCACCGTGGGAGCCTCTTCGAACAAGGCCGATATCATCTGGTATCCCTTCGGCGCACGTTCGTTTGCCCGAGGTGGACGCGTCTACCTGATGGATCGCGCGCCGGGCGCTGCGCTCCTTGCCCATGAGCTTGGGCACGCTGTGTTTGATGTCAACGACGAGTACGAGGACGCCCGCGCCACGGATAACTGGTGTGGAGCGGGGCCAAGCATCGACAAGCTCGACGAGACCAACAACACCATCATGCAGCGCTATGGCGTGAGCTGCGTCGATCAGTTTGACAACACGCTCAGCGATTACGATTCACGCCGAGTCTACTCTAATGAGTGGGCCACCAACTGGAAGCAAAGGGACTGTTCTTCAACGGATGACTGCGGCAATGGTCTGCTCGATGTGGATGCGGACGGCGTCGCGGATGGCAGAGGGTTTGGCACCTTCAATGGATCCGGCAGCGAGGGTGCCACGGGCATGAGCAACTGCCTCAACGGGATTGATGACGACAAGAACGATCTCTTGGACGGCGAGGACCCCGCCTGCCGCACGCCGATTGATATTGACGGCGATGGCACGGTCGAGCTGTTCCAGTGCAGGTCGATTCGCTTTGCCACCGAGCTGAGCACGGAGACCAATGCGGACCCATTGATGGGCTCGTGGACAAGCGGTGGAACTCCGGCGATGTGCCCGGCTCCTGAGCCTTCTGGCTTGATCTCGCTCGACGCGAGCCTACTGCTCAATGCGACCGCCGCGACGACTTGCGCCAACGGCACGAGCGATCCAGGCGAACAATGTCAGCCAACCGATCCCGTGATCGCCTGCGAGGCGATACCGGGGCGGACCCTGGTTGGGGCAATATTGGGCGGCACGTCGAGATGCTTCAAATGTAGACGAGAGACCGTGCTCTGCGGATTGGCAGCCGGAGTATGCAATTCGAACGGCGTTGTGGACGTGGGCGAGGAGTGCGACCCCATGGTGCCGCCGGCTCAGACATGCGCTGCTCGTGGCTACCGAGGACCAGGCGGCGCCCTCACGTGTTCAAATCGCTGTGTTCTGGATGAATCGGCGTGTGTGCATGGGCCACTTGACGGGTTCGACCTCACGAGCATCGATGCCTTTGCGAACAGCAACTTGGGGAGGTCGAAGTTGCTCGTGGACTCGTTGGGACAACCGAACGAGTTTCATCCGATCTACGTTTCGACGCAGCTCTACGTGCCGAACCATTGGGCCGTTCTATTTGCGATGGATGCGAAGAACTTCGGAGGTAAGCCGGGCGACGTCGTGGTGGTCGGTCGCTTCGATCTCGAGTTCGACCCGGTGACGAACGAGCTTATGGCCGTCAATGGCGAAGCGGTCGATAGCGAGGGCAAGTCCCAAGCATCGGGCCGTCGTCCATCCATGATCATCGGTAGCGCGCGCGCCATCGCGCCCGCGTTTGGTGTCCCGACCTTTGATGCCGCAGGACAGGTGGACCCGACCGGGAAATTCGTGGCTCAGAATGGGAAAGTTCCGCCTCCGATCACGCTTGAGGTCGATCTGGCGAAGGTGGATTCGCTGCCCTGGTCGACCGTGACGGGCCGAAAAGGAAGCCCCGCATTCTGGGGCGCTGAAGTCACGAGCGGCATCGTCGATGTGATCACGAGCGTCGGTGGCATCACCAGAAAGCTTCGCGAGCACCGCGGGCAATGTTCGGACGATGCCCATTGCAACGTCGCGTGGAATGCGCGAGAGCGATCGTTTGAAGCTTCCTCTCAAACCGTCCGTGCCTTGAAGGGCAAGACGTTGGACGCTGCTGCTGCGACAGAGCCTAGGCGTGCGAGCCGCTTTGTCTTTGGAGACAACTACAAGGGCATCTCGCCATTTACTGGTGAACCACAACAAGCGATGCCACCCGGAGCCTGCGGCAAGGTGAAGTTCACGGCGGATTCTTTCGAGGAGCCAGGGCAGCTCATGATGGTGCTTGACCGCTCGGGCAGCATGAAAGCGCCCTACACAAACGGTAAGACCCGGCTATGGCATGTGCAGCAAGCGGCAAAGGCCCACACGCAGGCCGTGAGCGATACCAAGCAATGGGACAAGAGCTTTTCCGAAGGCGGTCCCTGCGATGACACCGTGGACAACGATCTAGACGGGTTGACGGACGACCAAGACGAGAACTGTCTGCGTGGCGTCAAGGCCGGCTTGGTGATGTTCAATCAGCTGCCCTGCGAGCCTGCGACAAGCTGCCAGCCCTTAGTGGAGATTGGCCCGCAACAAGAGTCTGCATCAGGCGACTGCACGAACGGCGCGGACGATGACAAGGATGGCGCCGTGGATGCTGCGGACAGTGATTGCACGCGCGTCGCCCAGAGTGTTTTCGAGGCGTCGATTGACAGTGCTGAGCCGGGAGGGGACACGGCCATCGGCACCGCGATGCTTCATGCGGCCGGGCTGTACGAGAGCTCGGCCGGAATCAAGGCGATGATCGTTCTCAGCGACGGGGAGAACAATCGCCCTAAAGAATGGAAGGACACTGATAACGACCCCGTGGTCGTCGCGGAACGTCTACAGGATGAAGGCGTGCTGCTGATCACAGTGCCGGTTGGCGCTGCAGCAGATCGGATCCTCGCAGCCGAGATGGCCGACGTGTCGGGCGGCGAGATGTACGATGCCCAAAACGAGGATGAAGTAGCTTCCATCTTCCTTCAGGCTTACGCGCGGGAGCTTGGTCAAAGCCTTGCCGTCTCACGTTCGGATGTGGAGCAGGATTCCGGGTGCCTTAATCAAGGAAATTGCGCTGCGAAGTTCAAGATATTCGAGATTCCCGTGGAGCCAGGCGTGCAGCGCATGACGTTCCTGCTTTCTTCGCGCAAAGACAACCCCGACACTTGGAATCCGCCGTTTGCGTTGCTCGACCCGCAGGGACGGAGAGTCACCCCTGAGCTGACGGTCGGCAAGGGGTGGAAGATGGTGCGTTTCTCGACACCGAAGCCAGGGATGTGGCAGTTCGTTGCGCCGTCCACCACCGACTTTTCCAATCCTAAGAGTCACTTCGTGGCTCATCTCGACAACGCGCTCGCCAACTGTCACGCGGACGTGAGCCGTCGCGTGATCAACGGCGGTGAATCAGTCGAGGTGTCTGCGCAGGCGATCTACGGCGCTCCGCTCGCAGCCAAGGACGTCAACTTCACGGCGCGTCTGCGCCAGCTCGATGGTTCCATCCAGACGATTCCGCTTCGGCCGGACCCACTGCGCCACGGCGTGGCTGTGGGCTCGTTCGACGGTTCTTCTTTCATGTACCGTGGATCTTACGAAGTCACAGTGGACTGTAAGGTCAAAGCGGGCGCGGAGTTTGCGCGCGGTGAGTCAACTGCGCCCCGCTATGGGGATGCGGAAGATCAGGTGGCCTTCGATGATGGGATCCTAGCGGGGCCAACGAGCGTCCCAGCATTCACGCGCTCTGATCGGTCCTCAGTGTTCGTAAAGAGTCCACTTTGGCCCCCTCTTACTCATTTGCCTCGCGCTGATGCCGACAGGGATGGAATCCTCGATGTGGACGAGCCCCCCTTGCCGGTCGACACCGATGGGGACGTGCTTCCCGATGTTCTCGACGACGATGCAGACGGCGACGACATTCCAGACGGCATTGATGCCGACCCGCGTGTGCCTGGTATTTCGCTGCCCCCTGAGTGCCGTCGCGATACGACGCCTCCGAAGTTCACGCAGGCATCAAGGACGGCACAGGTCTGTGCAGCTCCGGCAGGCGTCGCCATGACGGTTGACGTCACGGACACTTCTTGTCCTGGCAACAGTTATGTGAGCGTCCAAGGTGCGCTTATCTCCAAGAACGGACGTACCTTACCTTCGCCGATTGCCGTATCTCGTAACGAGTCACGTGTGCTCGATGCAGGTACGTGGGTCGTTCGCTGGACGGCCACGGACATCAACGACAACACCGCCGTCTATAATCAAAGCCTCATCGTGAGCGCATCACCCGACAACGCGGCCGTGTGCTGCCTCTCGGGCCAGACGGTCGTGCGAGGAAACGGCTGGCCCAACTTCTTGTCTCGTTTGGATAACCGCGGATATTGCATGTTTGGTCTCGGTGCATTCGATGACCTGAAGTCTGGTAACGGTCCCGATCTACTGTCAGGGGGCGACGGAAACGACCAGCTCAACTCGGATGGCCAAAACGACGTGCTCGTAGGCGGGCCTGGCGATGACAAAATGGGGCTGCCATTTGGAAATGGTGGAAAACTCTTTGGCGGACCGGGGCACGACGCCATGGACCTAGCCGGCGCTGGCGTGATCTACGGCAACGCGGGCAACGACTGGATCTCGGGGATGAGCGGAAGCGGAAGTCAGACGATCGTGCCTGGGCCGGGCTTTGATTTGGTCCAAGCAGGAGCGGGCGACGACGCCGTGCACCTGTACGACGCGTGCGAAGCGCAGGTGCTCGAGGTGCTCGATGGCGGACCAGGCTTTGACACGCTCTACACGCCGATTTCTGTTGCCGAGCTAAACGCCCGCGGTGTCACGGTGCTGAACTTCGAGAACTTTGTGATCACCACGAACAACCGTCATCTATCGGAGTGTTTCTGATGCGAACTTGGTCAACCAGCCTGCTCGCGATAGGGCTCGTGGCTTGCGCTGATATTCAAGACGCGGAAGACCGCGCGCCGCAAGCAACCCCTTCGGAAGTGGAGGTTCTTTCGCCGGAAGAACAAGCGGCAAGAAAGATGGCCGCGCTTCCGATCGAACAGCAATCAGAGGTCGTGCAGCGGCAATATCGCGAAGCGCGTGTCCGTCATTTAGATCAGGCGATCGCAGCAGCGCGAGCCACGCTGAACGAGCTGCAAAGCCAGCCGGCTCTCGACGAGCTCGCCGTGAAGCTAGCCGAAGTCAAGACGCGCTTGAGCAAGCTCGAAATCGAAAAGCAGAAGCTCGAGCTGGGGAAAAACCTATGACTCGAAGAACTGCAGGGATGGGCGCTCTTGGGAAGCTGGCAATGGGTGTGTCGGCTCTGCTGAACGTGGCTTGTGGTTCGGATAGCGAATCGCAGGGCACGATTGCAACCGACGGCGCGATGCCGGAGCAACAGCCCTCAGATCCGCTCCGCGCTGCCTGTGCTGCTTGTAATGGTCAACGATGTGTCGGAATACGCGTCACCCTTGAACAGAGCAGCACAGAACTACCTTGGAAGAAGTTCGAAGAGTCGACCGGGCGCGGCTTGTTAGTCGCTGGCATCGGAACCGATTTTGAAGGTCGCGAAGTCACCCTTGTTGACGACGATTTTGAGAGCGAGCTGTTTGCGTTCTGCACCACTGCCGAAGAAGTAAGTGCCATTTGTTACGTAGACGATGCAGGCAATGGAAAGAAACCCATTGAAGGGGTCACTGGGCCTAGTGGCGATTATCGCGATACATGCCCTTTATGGCGCAACCAGTTGATCAAGACGAAACCAGACTCTCCGGTGATGGTCGAATGCGTCCTATTGAGTAGCTGCGATTGAGATTTGCCAAGGCGGACTGTTGAAGAAGAAGGGGAGCTGCATGTCCAATTCGTATGGTGAAGCAGTGCGCACCTGCTCGCTTCTTTTGATCGGCCTGGTTTTCGGCTGCACCAACTCCAGTGCCAATGAAGGTAAGCCGGTTCTCGCTGACTCCGTGGATGACTTTCCGAAGGTGCAGCTACTCGTTCACAAAGCGGCAGATAACGCTCGCCTAGACAAGCTGCGCGCAGAGAAGCTCGCTATTCGGCGAGAGTGAATCGTGGTGTGCCGGGGGGATAAATTAATGCGCACAAGTAACGTTTTCGCCGTGCTCCTTGTTGTTGCAGTACTTGGTTGTGATGAAGGGGCCGGTAGTGGATCCAAAACGGCAACCACGGATGGCGCGATCAAGGCTGAGGAGACGCCGGCTTGTGCCACGGCAGGTGAAGAGGGGTGTGTCTGCGAAAAGAGTGGCGCATGCGCCACTGGACTGGCCTGTCGATGGGACAAATGCGTGCCCGCCGATCCAAACGGGGGCCACCATAGTGGGTGCGTCGAGGTGTCTTGGTCGGTCGATGGTTGCGACGAAATCTGCGCTGAGGAGGGCAAGTCCGCATGTGCCACCGGATGTCGCGACTTGCTGGATGGCGAGACGCGGTCCGCCGTCTTTCTCTATGCCGACATGGATAAGTGCCTTCGCCATAATCCGGTCATCTGGTATCTCAATTGCCCAGTTCCGGCGGCGTTGAGCATATTCGATGATGGTCAATACATGCGGTGCTGCTGCAGCGAGTGAGCCACGAATACATCCGCCAACAGATCCAGCGCGCGCTTTTGCGCAGCCGGATCGGGCGCGATCGGATTGAGCACGCACACGTTCACGCCCTGCGCTGCGTAAGCACGGATGCGAGCACGCACGTGATCTTCGGGCCCTGTCACGCCCACGGCATCGCAAATCCGATCGGACATGCCTGCCGCCACACCGTTGCGATCGCCCTTGGCAAAGCACTCCGCGACCTGCGCGGCTTCGTCCATGCCGATCCAGCGAAAGAAACGGTTGTATCCGGCCGTAGCGACGTAAGGCCCGAACGCGCGCCGCACTAAATCGCGACCTTCTTGCAAGGTGTCGGCAACGTGCACATGCAAGCGGCTTACGAGCTCGATTGTCGCTGGATCACGGCCTGCTTCGCGCGCACCTGCGTGCACCTCCGCCAGCACCTGCGGCAGGGCATGCTCAGGCACCATGTTGAGCATCACACCGTCTGCCAGTGCTCCGGCCAGACACAACATCTGAGCATTGAGCGCGCCCAAATAAATGGGCACCTTGGCCGTGGCTGCGAGCTTGAGATTCTTCATGCGTAAGGTCTTGCCTTCGAAGCTTACCTTTTCGCCCGCCAGCACTTTCTTGAGCGCCGTGATCGACTCGCGCATGCGCGTGAGCGGCTGATCGAACGCTTGCCCAGCCCAATCACGCACGATGTTTTCTGACGAGATACCGATGCCCAAAGCGAAGTTGCCCTCGGTGAGCTCATGCAGGGTCAGGGCGGCCATCGCATGAATCATCACCGTACGCGTTTGTAGCGGCACTACGCCCGTGCCGATGCGCACGCCGGGAACGGCCTGACTCAGGGCGCCCGCCAACGCGTAACTGTCGGCGGCGTTGACCTCGGCCAGCCAAATTTCCTCGTAACCCTTCGCGCACAGATCGCGCGCCAACGTCAGCGCATGCTTGGCGATCGGCGGTTGCGCGGGGATGGTGGGCAGCGTGAGACCAAGGCGAGCGCGTGGGTTCATGGCCGCGCAGCGTACCCGACCTCAGGAAGAATGTGCACGCTGCGTAAGATTTGCCACACTGCGCGGATGTCCACCCGTACGCGCCGCCCCGCGCCCGAGAGCGCCGTCCCCGACAGCATCGAAATCTTCGGTGCACGTGAGCACAACTTGCAGGTCGATCACCTGGTGATCCCCAAGCATGCGCTAGTCGTCTTTACCGGCGTCAGCGGCTCCGGCAAATCGAGCTTGGCCTTCGACACGCTCTACGCCGAGGGGCAGCGTCGCTACATCGAAAGCTTGAGCAGCTACGCGCGCCAGTTCTTGGGCCAGCTCGAGCGGCCAAAGGTCGAAAAGCTGCGCGGCCTTTCGCCTACGATCGCGATCGAACAAAAGAGCGCGTCCAACAATCCGCGCTCCACCGTCGGCACGATCACCGAGCTCTACGATTATCTGCGCGTGCTCTATGCGCGCGTGGGAACCCAGCATTGCCACCTATGCGGAAAGCCCGTGCAAGGCCGCAGCGCCGAAGAAATCGTGCGCGAGGTGCTCGCCCTACCCGCGGGCAAAAAGCTGCTCGTGCTCGCGCCGCTCGTCACACACCGTAAGGGTGAGTTTCGCGATCTGTTTCAAGACTTGGTCACGCGTGGTTTTGCGCGCGTACGGGTCAACGGCACCATCCATCGTTTGGATGCCGTGCCCGCGCTCGATAAGAAGCTCAAGCACAACATCGAGCTCGTAGTGGATCGTCTGACGGTCAGCGAGACCGATCGGCCGCGCATCACCGAGAGCGTCGAACAAGCACTGCGCGAAGGCAAAGGCGAGCTGCGCATCGAAGACGTCGATGGCAAAGAAGAGCCGCTCGTGTTCAGCGAACAACGCACGTGTTGCGGCCACGTGTTTCCCGAGCTTTCACCGCAATCGTTCTCGTTCAACAGTCCGCTCGGCATGTGCAGCGCGTGCAACGGTCTCGGCACCCGCATGGAGGTCGATCCGGATCTCGTGATCCCGGATCAATCGCTATCGATTCGCGGCGGTGCCATCGCGCCCTGGCGCACCTCGATGGAAAAAGGCGAAGGCTGGACCTTCCGCATCATCGACGGCATGGCCAAGGCTTGCCAAGTCGACCTCGACACGCCCTTCAAGAATTTGCCTAAAAAGAAGCGCGATCAGGTGCTGTTTGGCATGGGCGACAAACGCATTCGCATCAGCTGGGGCAAGGAAGGCTCGGACAGTCACGGCAGCTGGGGCGCGCGTTTCGAAGGCATCATGAACAGCTTGATGCGGCGCTATCGCGAGACTTCGTCCGAAGCGATGCGCGAGCATTACCGCCGCTTCATGAGCGAGCGCAGCTGCGATAGCTGTCAGGGGCAACGTCTGCGCGCGGAATCTTTGGCGGTGTACCTCGGGGGGCAAAGCATCGCCGCGTTGACCGCCCTTACTGTGCAAGCTGCACACACGCAATTCTCGAAGCTTACCTTGCGCAAGCACGAACAGATCATCGCCGAAGGGGCCATGCGCGAGATCGATCGTCGCCTTACCTTCTTGCTGGACGTCGGTCTCGACTACATCACGCTCGATCGCGCGGGGCCCACTTTGAGCGGCGGCGAAGCGCAACGCGTACGTCTCGCCACGCAACTCGGCAGCGAGCTAAGCGGCGTGCTGTACGTGCTCGATGAGCCCAGCATCGGCCTGCACCAACGCGACAATCGTCGCTTGATCGAAACGCTTTCGCGCTTGCGAGATTTGGGCAACACGCTCGTCGTTGTAGAGCACGATGAAGACACGATTCGCGCGGCCGATCACGTGGTCGACTTCGGGCCGGGTGCGGGACTTTTGGGCGGCAAGGTGATCTTTAGCGGCACGCCCGCGCAGCTGCTCAAGAGTAAGCACAGTATCACTGGGCAGTTCTTGAACGGCATACGTAAGATCGAGGTGCCTGCACAACGCCGCAAGCGTAAGGCGGAGATCACCATTCGCGGCGCGCTCGAGCACAATCTCAAGAATCTGGACGCTACGATTCCGCTCGGCTGTTTCGTCGCCATCTCAGGCGTGAGTGGCGCGGGCAAAAGCTCGCTTATCAACGGGATTCTCTTGCCCGCGCTCGAACGCAGCTTGCACGGCTCGAACGTGCGCGTGGGTAAGCACACGGGCATCGATGGGCTCGATGCGCTCGATAAGGTGATAGCCATCGATCAACGTCCGATCGGTCGCACGCCGCGCAGCAATCCGGGCACGTATACGAAAGCGTTCGATGAGATTCGCGAGGTGTTTGCGAACTTGCCCGAAGCGCGCACGCGCGGCTTTGGTCCCGGTCGCTTTTCGTTCAACGTCAAAGGTGGACGCTGCGAAGCTTGTTCGGGCGATGGCGTGGTGAAAGTGGAGATGCACTTTCTCGCAGACGTGTACGTGCCCTGCGATATCTGCGCCGGCAAACGCTACAACGAGCAAACGCTGGCGGTGACGTATAAAGGTAAGAGCATTAGCGATGTGCTCGATACGAGCATCGCCGATTGTCGCGCGCTGTTTTCGGCCCATCCAAGCCTGGCACGCACGCTCGAAACGTTGTGCGAAGTGGGCCTTGGTTACGTGAAAATCGGCCAGCCTGCGACCACTTTGAGCGGCGGCGAAGCTCAACGCGTGAAGCTGAGCCGCGAGCTAAGCAAACGTCAGACGGGCAAGACGCTTTACTTGTTGGATGAGCCCACCACGGGTTTGCACTTTGCCGACGTGCAGCATTTGCTCGCGGTGCTGCAGAAGCTGGTGGAAGGCGGCAACACCGTGCTCGTGATCGAACACAACCTCGACGTGATCAAGTGCGCCGATTGGGTGATCGATCTGGGACCGGAAGGCGGCGAAGCGGGCGGACGCATCGTGGCGCAAGGCACGCCTGAGCAGGTGGCCAAGGTCAAAGGTTCGCACACAGCGCGTTTTCTCAAAGACGTGTTGGCTTAACCGCGACGCTTCCCCCCAAGACAGCACGGCAAACCCGCGCGAGCACTGCTATCCTGCGCCACCATGACGATTCAGGCCGGCCTTTACCGCACTACGCAAGCGCATCCTTTCGATCCCGAACGCGTCCCCGCGAACACGCTGGTGTACGTGGGCGACGAGCCCAGCGGAGGCGGCCAGTTCGTCGTCCGCCCCGGCCGCAACGTCCACAATCGTTGGTATTGGGGCGAGCCCAGCACACCCGTCGCCGATCCACTTTGGGAGCGCACGCTAAAGCGCCTCCCGGCCGAAGGCTTCTACACCATCCCCGACGACCTGCGCGTGGGTGACTCCGGCGTATGGCGCAAGAACGCGATCGTGCAGCTCGGCTACTCGCCCCAGGGCGAGGGCATTCTGTTCGTCGGCGAGCGCCACGAAGGTATCGAAGTCAATGCGCTGTTCTTCAGCGACCGCGGCATGCGCATCACGGATGAGGTGCTCTACCGCTTGAACTGGGCGCCGATCCTGCCGGTCACGCCCCCCCTCAACGCCTAGCGCGATATCTGGCTCCCCTCGCCCACGAATTGTGGGAGAGGGGTCGGGGGTGAGGGCGCGGCCGGAGCGCGAGCGGGGGAGTTGACGGGTGGTTGCCCTCACGCGACCGTCCTCACCCGACCTCGAAATTCGCCCTCACCCAACCCTCTCCCACCCGGTGGGAGAGGGCTAAAAGCAGGCGGAATCCGGAGGATAACGGGCGTCGCGAAGTCGTGCGATTCAAGCCTGGGCGGGCCGTGTGAGCCAGCAGGCGTGGTTCTCGCCCACGGACTTGCCAACTACGTTTTTCACGCCGGAAAAGCGCTCGGGTAGCTCGCCCGCTACGCTCGCCGCGAACCATTCGCGCAGCACGTGCCAGGCAGCAACGGGCCGTACGGCATCGGCACCCGAGCGAATCTTGATCGCGATGCCCACACCCTGGTCGGGCAGCGCCGCGCACAGCAGACCTTGGGCGCCGACTTTGGAGAGCAGCGGCGTGTGTTGGTTGAGCCAGCCATCAAAGGCATCGCTTCCGCTCATCAGCAACGGATGCTGATGCATCGCGCGACCGATCGTTCCCAGGTTCTCATCGCCGGGTGCAGAACCCTGTGCGCCAGCCCGTGCCATCGCCACGGCCACCTGCGCCCAAGCGCGCGCCATGCCGGACAACGGCAGCACGAAGCAGGGCAACCCGCAGCCATCGATCACCACGCCCTGCACGTTGCCCCCGGCGCGTTCGTTCATGCGCGACGAAATGCGTGTCTGCAGGGGATGGGTCGGCGAGAGGTAGTTCGCATCCCAACCCTGCGCGGCGCAAGCCGCTGCCATGAAGCTGTGCTTGCCCGAACAGTTGTTGTGCAAGACGCTCGGCTCTTGGCCCGCGGCACACAATGCATGCGCGCTCTGCGCGTTCGAGGGCGCGTGAGCACCGCAATAGAGATGGGCAGGCGTACGCTCGAGCTTGCCCAACAGCCCCACCACTTGCTGCACGTGCATGGGCTCGCCGTGATGGCTGGCCGCGCCAATGGCAAGGTCTTCCGAAGTCAGGAGCGCGCGATGTTGAGCATCGATCGCAAGCAAGCACTCCTCGAGCTGAAACGGCTTGGCCGCGCTGCGAAAGGTCGTCAGGCCATCCTCACCGACCGCGGCGATCACGCGCCCACTTGCATCGCAGGCCACCGCATCGACCTCATGCCTGCCTTCGACTGCAAAGCCCCGACGCTGCTCGATGATCAACGACCTCATGGGCTGACTGTGATGGACCTCAACCACGGCGCACAAGCCGGCGTGCTGCGTGACATCACCGTAACCTCACCCCGCGCTATCCATTGTGCCCATTCTGAGACCGTGACAGCCTACCCTCTGCGATGAATAGGCGGATGAGACACAATGTGCTGGTGGGTCTGTTGGCCCTTATTTCCGCGGCATTTGTTGGCTGCGGCTGGGAGCCATCGGCTCGACCGGTACAACCCGAGCTCTTGGCGCAGGGCGCCTACGAGGTCATCGGCATGCTCGATATCGCGCGCTACGCGGGCTTCGTCCGCGATCCACAGACGGATCCACGCGTGGGCATCCTCGATTTGCGCACTCGCAAGCGCTGCGAGCTTCCCGAAGGCTCTGTACCGCTCAGCCAAGTTATCTCGGGCCCCCGCAATGAGGATCACCCGCCGTTTCTTTGGCCGGCAGCACGACTCAACAAGAACGGGATGCGAACCCTTACCTTCTCAGATGAACAATGCGAGATGCGCGAGCTCGACGCGCCCGTGGGTGACGCCATTTTCCCCGTCACCCTCGACGCCGATCAGCGTGCCGTCATCTTGTTCGGCGACGGCAAAGGTAAGCTGTCCATCTACGATCCCTGGGACGACGACCTGAGTGTGATCGCAACCGGCGTGGGACGCTTCGTTCAGGCGCAACGTCCGCAATCGAATGGCTCGCCCGTCGGGCCGCAAATGCTGTGGCTGATCGAAAAGGGTGTGTTGACCTTACGCATGTTCGACGGAACCAAGATCGTCGCGCGCGGCAAGGCCGTTACGGAGCTCACGCAAGCAGCGCTTGCGACATTGCGCGTGGCCTACGTAGACAATGGCGACCTCTACGAAGCGGTCGCGCCCGACTTCAAACCCGCGCTGCTCGGCCAAGATGCGTGCACACCGTTCTACGGTGGCACCACCATCTCGTTCTTCTCCCCATGTGAAGCGCGCCAGCTGAACCGCATCGATCTCACGACGGGCACCCTCGAGACCTTCGCGCCGGGTGTCTACGCCGAGTGGAAGCAGGACGGCTTCAGCTTCGAGCGCGCCATCGACGAGGAGGGCGCCAACAGCTTGTTCGTAACGCCCCCCAACGGTACCCGCACGCTCGTGACGCCCACGCTGGTCAGCGACGTGCAGGTGCTGGACCGCACGCGCGTCGTCGGTCGCACTGCGCAGAACGATTTCGGCATCTGGGCCCTCGAAGGAAAGTTCGAGCCCATTTTGCGTGCGGCCGGACGCGTGGTCGCGTTCATCGACACGCGCACCATGCGCCTATCTTGGGTCGCCCTGCATGAGCTTGATAAGGGCACAGCCACGCTCTCCTACCTCGAACAACCCAACTTTCGGATTGAGACCATCGCACGCAAGGTGGCGCCCAACAGCGTCGCGGTGCTGCAGTTGGTGCCCATCGCGGAGCCGGTGCTCGTCTATGTGCGCGACGCGACAGTGACCCAAGTCGAAGGAGCCGGCGCACGCTACAGCGGCAGCCTTGACGCCCGCGTGCTGAGTGGCGATCTCAAATCGAACATCAGCGCGGACGTGACTTCATACGTACCGGTGGCGGATCCAAACGTGCCCGGTCTGCTCTACGCGACGGATGGACCGAAGGATAAGGGACTGTGGTTCGCAGCGTTGTGAGCCGCACAAGCTCAGGTTCGCGCGCTGCGGTACGGAGGCTGAGCACGCCCGGTATGGTCGCCCTGCTCAGCGCCTACCTTACGGTTGCTATCGTGGCGAATGCGCAGGAAGGCGAAGTTCGCTATCAGCCGCCCGACGTGGAGCGCGTCTATCCGATCGATGGCGCATTTCCTCGTCCTGTGGAGTCACCCGACGAAGTCTCGCCCGGGGTCGCAGAACCATCGCCGCCAGTCGCTAAGGTGCCAGAGGCATTGCCGCCCGTCGCAGAGCAAGAGCTTGAGTTCGGCGCCCGCGCGGCGGTCTACAAGCCTACGCCTGGAACCTTACGGATAAGCTCGCCCGCAGCGCGCGATTTGCCCGGTGCCTTTGGCGATCCCTTACGCATTCTCGACGCACTGCCGGGCGTGACGCCGATCGCGAGCGGCGTACCTTACGTTTACATTCGCGGCGCGCCGCCCGCGGCCCAGGGCTACGTCTACGATGACATTCCGCTGCCGCAGCTCTTCCACGGTGCGTTTTTTACCGCCGTCATCCATCCGCGTGCCACCGGACCCATCCATTTATACGCGGGCGTGCCTCCTGCCAGGTATGGACGGCGCGCGGGCGCACTGGTACTTGCCGAGGGCCTGAAGCAGCAGCCCAAGTTTGGCGCGGAGCTTGAGCTACGACTGATCGATTCCGGCGCATGGGTGGAGACTCCATTCGGAGGCGACGGTGTGATCACGATAAGCGGCCGCATCGGCTATCCCGTGCTTGCGCTTGCCATCGCAGAATCGCTTGGAATCCTCGCCTCCGGCACGCGTTTCAACTACTGGGATGGACAGCTGCGCATCCGCAAGCCGCTCAACAAACGACTAACCGCGGAGCTGGTGTGGCTCGGCTCCTTCGATGCGATCACGTTGTCGGACGTCAATGCAGACGACCAAATACGCGCAGGGGCCACGCGCCTCGAATTCCATCGCATCGAAACCCGTTTGATTCAGCGCCTCGAGCGCGGAGAGTTCGGCGCCGCCTTACGCTTAGGTTTCGACAACTCGGATCTGGGCGATGCCGTTTCGGTGCGCTCCTACAGCATCGGGCCGCGGGTCTGGAGCAAACTGCGTCTGCAAGGCGGACACGTTCTACGAGCGGGTGCAGACCTCTACACATACTCAGGTGCGGTCGAAAATCGCCCGGGTGGCAGCCTAGGAAGTCCTGAGGGTTACATCGAGGTACGACTACCGCCGATCGCGGAAGCCTCAGGTCGCAATCAAGGCGGTACCTATGCCGAAGCCGAAATCCAGACGAGCGAGCGCACCCGGCTCGAAATAGGCGCGCGTTTCGACTACTGGAGTGTGGAGTCCAAGATCGATGTGGCGTTCGATCCACGTCTACGCTTTAACGTCGATGCCACCGAAGACCTCACGCTGCATGCCGCATTCGGCACCGCGCATCAGCCGACGGTCTTTTTGTTGCCTTTGCCGGGCCTGACAGATGTCGCGCTATCCGACGGCCTCACGCGCTCGATTCAATCCGAAATTGGGGCGGCGTATGCTTTGCCAGGATCCATACGCGTCGAGCTACAAGGCTTCCTCCATCACTACGATCGGCTGCTCTTGCCCGAGCTCATCACCGACGGAGTGATCACGGAGGATGCCCCGCTCGCGAGCGCAATCGCTTACGGCAGTGAGTTCTTTCTGGTGCGCGATCCCAGTGAAAGCATCTCGGGCTGGATAAGTTACACGCTTGGTTGGGCCGAGGCAGACAGCGGTCCCGAAGTAATCGGAAAGTTCCGCCCTGACTTCGACGTGCGGCATGTGATCAACACGGTGCTCAAGATCGACTTGCCGCGCGGCTTCATGATAGGCGGCCGCATGCAGGCGCGCTCCGGACGTCTGATCGAGCAACTCAACCCGCGCTACGCGCAACGGTTGCCATGGTTCGTTCGCGCCGACGCCCGCGTGGGTTATCGCTGGCAGGGCCGCTGGGCCCTCATGACGACGTATCTCGAGTGGCTCAACATCGGCGTAGTTCGCGAGTATCTCGATGCAGACTGCTTCGTCGGGCAGTGCACCGCCCAAAGCGCGCCCCCCGTGTCGCTCGCGAACGTTGGCATTCGCGCCGAGCTCTAAAAAACGTTCGTACTGCCCTTACACCCCCAAACGCCCGGCGATTCGTCGCGCAGGGGAACGATGCTAACCTCGCGCCCATGTCGCATCTCGAGTCGCTGTTTGGGCTAAAGGGTAAGGTTGCGCTCGTCACGGGTGCATCGAGCGGTTTGTCGCAGGATGCAGCGCGCGGTCTCGCAAAAGCCGGCGCTAGCATCGGTCTGGTCGCGCGTCGCAAGGAAAAGCTAGAAGCGTTCGCAGAAGAGCTGCGCGCGCTCGGTGGACGAGCTATCGCCGCACCGGCCGACGTAACCAAACGCGATCAAATCGAACACGCCTTCGATCTCGTGGAACGCGAGCTGGGGCCGGTCGATATCGCCGTGCATGGTGCGGGCATCGCGCCGCTCGGCCGCGCAGAAACACACACGCGACAAAAATGGGATGACTGCATTGCGCTCGACCTCACCGCCAGTTTCGAGGTCAGTCAGGTCGCAGCCCAACGCATGATCGCGCGTCAAAGCGGCGGCTGCATCATCCTGATTTCATCGGTGATGGGCTCAGGCGGTAACGGAGTCCATCGCGCCGTGGGCTATGCCGCGGCCAAGGGCGGCGTGAACAATCTCGCGCGTCATCTCGCGGTCGAATGGGCCAGGCACAACATCCGCGTCAACGCGCTCGCGCCTGCCTATTTTCCCACGGAAATGACCATCGATCCGGCCGTGGGCGACGTCGCCGATGAACAGCAAACGCGCATGCGCCAGTTCTGCCCGATGGACAGACTCGGCCGCCCGGGCGAGCTCGAAAGCGCCGTCGTGTACATGGCCGCGCCCGCGTCTTCGTACGTCACGGGTTCGGTCGTCAGCGTCGATGGCGGTTGGACCGCCTGGTGAGCGGGACGCCCAACGTCAAAGGCAGCATGCCCGCGCTGCCTAACTCGACCGGCGCAAACGGTAAGATGGGCAAGTCATGTTTGCAGCCAGACCACGCCATGCCACCTTCGTCCCATGATCATCGTCGTAAGCCAAGCTTGGACCAAAGATGCGGCCGAGAGCGCTGCCGCTTATATCGAGCAATCGCGCATCTTCCTGGCCTTCATGCGGCAACATGCGGGCTTTCATCAGCGCAAGCTCATCCAAGGCGTCGAGGATCCGACGCACTTCACCAATTTGCGCTGGTTCGATGACGTCGCCGCCTACGAGTCGATGACGCAGCACCCGGACTATCAGCGTCAGGTCGAAGCGCTCACCAAGCACATCGACATCTCCAAATACAAAGACCGCCCGGGTCGCGAGTTCATGCAGGTCGTGCTGGACGATTGAACATGGCCACTTTCGTGCTCATTCATGGTGCTTTTCGGGGCGGCTTTAGCTTTGTACGCGTGCGCCCGCTCCTGCATGCAGCCGGTCACAGCAGCTACGCCCCGAGTCTGCCCGGCGCAGGCGAGCACGTCCTCGCGGAACCTCGTCCGCTTGCGCTCGACGACTACGCGCGGTGCGTCGCACGTCTGCTCGAGCTCGAGGACCTTACGCAAGTGATCCTTGTCGGCCACAGCCAAGGGGGTCTCGTGATCAGCGCTGCGAGTCAGCTCGCGCATGCACGCATCGCGCGCTTGGTATTTCTCGATTCGCCCGTGCCCCGTCACGGTGAGCGCGCAGTGGACTTGGTCGCACCGGCGCTCGCGCACCTTACGATGCCCACCCTAACGCGAGAGCAATGGGTGCCGCCGCGCCCGCTCGTGGAGACCGCGGATCTCACGGCCACTGATGCAGCGTGGCTCAATGCACGGCTTTGCCCCACGCCCGTAGGCCCGTCCCTCGATGCGCTCGTGCTCACCGAAGCCGCCGCGCTCGCGTTGCCACGCCATTACTTGTTCTGTCGACGCACGCCTGAGACCTTTCCCTGCGCCCATGGTCGTGCACGCCTAGATGCAGAAGGCGTACCTTACTCGTGGCTCGACGCGGATCACGACGTGCCTTTGACTGCGCCCAGCAAGCTCGCCGCAGCGTTGCTTACCATTGCTGCGAGCACGGCCACCGCCCAAAGCCACAAGAGCAGCGCGCCATGACGGGCTTACTGCGCATGGAACGCCATGACTCCGTGCACGTACTGCACTTGAATCACGGCGAAAACCTCGTGCATCTGGCCTTTCTCGAAGCCTTGCACGGTGCGCTCGACAAGATCGAAGCCCAGCCCGGACCAGCCGCACTCGTGATCACCGGACACAGTAAGTATTACTCCACCGGTTTCGACCGAAGCGCGCTCGCCGACTCAGAGCGCGCCGCAGACATCGTCGAACGAGCCATCCAGCTGTGCAAACGCTTACTCGCATTGCCCTTGCCAAGTTGTGCGGCGATCAACGGTCACGCGTTTGGCATCGGCGCGATGATCGCATTGAGTCTCGACTTCCGAGTGATGCGCGAGGACCGCGGCTACCTCTGTTTCCCCGAGCTCGACCTCGGCTTCCCCCTGCATCCGGGCATGTACGCCCTACTCAAGCTGCGCATCGATCCCACGACCCTGCATGAGCTGATCCTGCTCGGCACGCGCGTGGGCGGGACGCGCGCGCACAGCCTGCGTATGGTTGATGAAGCCGTGCCCGGGGGCGAGGTCCTGCCCCGCGCGATAGCACGCGTACAAGACCTAGCCCGTCACCGAGGCGAGCTACTGGGCACGTACAAACGCAATCTGAATGCAGCTGCCATCGATGTGATTGAAGCGCCGACGCGATTCCGCTTTCCGCCCGTACCTTACCGAGCGACGGGAACGTCACTACCGTAAGGATTGTCTGGAATCGGCAGCGCAGGATCGCCCGGGTTGCGAGCGGGCTCGGCTGTCCGCTCGACGTGTGGCACGGTCCTGGCGCGCGGGGCTCTCGTGCGCCCGGCAGGTGCAGCGTCGATAGCGGGCACGGCCACGGGTACGGGCGCAGCCGGGACGGGCGTGACCTCGGCAGACGGAGCGACCGTGGGTTCGGGTGCAGCAGCCGCGACCGGTTGCGCAGCAGGCAAGACGGGCGGCGCGACAGGTGCGGCCACCGCCGCCTTTGCGGGCTCCGGTATTGCATGGGGCTCTGCCGCAACCTCCGGCGCGACCTCGCCCTTGTGCAGCCACTCTTGAAGCGCGACCACGCCCGCCGCCGTAATGATGGCCGACATGACCGACACGGTCGCGATCATGCCCCACGGCGTGCGCGTAGGAGCCGGTGGATCGGAATGCAGTCGAGGCTTGGCATCGAGCACGGAAGGCACAGACAAACGCTCAGGTGGTATAGACCGAGCAGGCGAGGGCATGCTCTCATGCACCATGTCCGCCCGATCGTTCGCGTTCTCGGACTCCCAGTCCGAGCGCGGGTCGTATCCCCCGTCGCTCACGTCGTTCACTTCGACGATGCGCGCGGCTTTGGCGTGTACCTGTTGCAGCGGCGTTTCCACGGGCAAGGGCTGCTTCTCGCGCGCCTCGCTTTGCGAACGTGGCACTGGTTCCGAACGAGGCTCCGGTGCCGACTTCATGCCGAGTGGGCCGGGATTCTGTCGCGTAGTGTTCGAGGGCGTGCGTGCAGGCCGCGTCTCTTCGACTGCGTGATTCCCAGACTCAAGCGCCTGGTAGCTGCTCGAAGACTTCTTCTTGCGCGGCGTACCCGCGACCTGAACGTACACGCCCGGCCGAGCGACCGCTCCGGGATCGCTACGCTGCGGCTTACCGCCCCCGGCTACTTCGTCATCACTCTTCCGGCTGGCCATGCTCGGGTCGCTCCTACGCACTCAACATCTGATCGTACTCGCAGCGTAGTCGTTCTCTTCCATCAAACACTGCGTAGTGTGCCTCAGACAACGTGATTCCTAACGCAGCTACACGCACGATGTAGGGCGTACACGGATACGCCGCGAGACTTTCCACACGGTTAGACCCGCGACAGACGCACGCCGAGTCCATTGAACGCTGCGTTTCCACTGACGGCATCGAGGAAGCTTGGATCCGAGACGCGGTTGACGTTCGCCCCTGACTGCTGCGAGGCCACACGCTGCCGCGCACCCTCCACTTCATGACCAAAACCATGGGGCAGCGAGACGACACCGGGCATCATCTGCTCGGAGATTTCGACCTGCGCGCGTACGGAGCCCGTCTCGCTCGCAAGCTCGGCCATATCCCCAGCCAGAAGTCCGGCACGCGCCGCATCCGTAGGATGCACGAGCAGCGTGCAACGAACCTTACCCTTTGTCAGCGACGTGATGTTGTGCATCCACGAGTTGTTACTGCGCAAGTGTCTGCGTCCTATCAGCGTGAGTGGCGCAGGATCCGCCTCGAGCGCAGCTTCCAGACGAGGCACGTCTTCCATCAACAAGGTCGGCGCAAGCTCGATTTGCGCATCGGGCGTGCGTAACACGTGGGGCAGCTCCTCACGCAGCGCTCCTAAATCACGACCATGCGGCGCGTCGACAAGCGCGCTCAAGCTCAAGCCTTCGGCTGCCCTTCCAAAACCGTCCCCAAACGGCCCCGTGCGTAGCAAGAGATCGAGCACACGCTCAGGCCCTGGCGTTCCACCGAGCTTTTCAAGAGCTTCGCTGACCGTAAGGTCTGTCCAACGCCCACCAGCGCCGACTTCGTCGCGCACAAGCTGAGACAGCAAGAAGTCATCCGCTTGCTTGAGCGTCATTTCCCCCATGCCGAGCATGCCCTTGGCAAGCGTGGCCAGGATTTCCCATTCTTCCGGCTGCCCGTCCTCGCGCGCCACGGCCGCAGGCGAATACTTGGCCACGTTGCGCACCGCGAGCTGATACAGCGCAAGGTCGTACGTGCTCTTCTGCAGGGGTGCGGGTGGCGGCAAAATCAAATGCGCAAAACGCGTGGTCTCATTCACATAGAAGTCCACGCTGACCATCGTGTCGAGCGACGCAAACGCTTGCTCGAGCTTGGCAACGCCTGGGGCGCTCGACACAGGATTGCCCGCAACCGTCAGCATGCCGCGAATCTGACCATCACCCGGCGTTAGGATTTCGTCCGCGAGCGTGGCGACTGGAAACTCACCGAACATGTGCGGCAACCCGCGCACACGACTCTTACGGACACCGAGCTTCACACCCGGGCCACCTAACGCGTCCGCCTTACGGTTGCCTCCGCGATTGGCGGCGGGCCGCGTAAACATGGCTCCACCCGCGCGATCGAGATTGCCGGAGAGCACGTTCACCAAGTCCAC